>JAABTT010000007.1 GCA_011389765.1 Desulfohalobiaceae bacterium S24
CGGGCTGCATGTGTACGCCCACTCCAACGGTCAGGGGGTGGATGAGCTGATCGGCGGGGGCTGTGTGGACAGGATTGAAATCGCTTACGGGGCCAACGGGCGATTCGCCCCCACCTGCGTCCGCTTTCGAAAAGCGGTTGAGGCTGGAGAACTCCTGGTGGAGGACTACACGAACTACCAGATGAACCTCAGGTTTCTGGCCGGGGCCATGGGCCTGCCCTATCTGCCCACCCGCTCTTCCCTGGGGACGGACATTATCCGGAAATGGGGCTTTGCAGATGAGCTCAGAAAGAATGAGCCCTTGCTGCCGGACCACAAGCTGGTGGTCCAGGACAATCCCTTTGCCGGCTGGACCGAGGCCACAAAACTCGTCCTGGTCCCGGCCGTCAATCCGGACGTGAGCATCATCCACGTTCAAAAGGCTGATTTACAAGGGAACTGCCGTATTCAAGGCCTGACCTTCTGCGACGTGGAACAGGCCAAGGCGGCCAGACATCTTATTGTGACCTGCGAGGAACTTGTGGAAAACGGCGTCTTGCGCCGGGAACCGGAACACAACCAGATCCCCTTTCTGCATGTTGACGCCGTGGTTCAGCTCCCCTACGGGGCCTGGCCCACGGCCTGTCACCGCTATTACGACTACGACCCGGAGTACCTTTCCCAATATCTGCAGGAAGCCTGGGATGATCAGCAGTATGAAGCCAACAGAAATCGATACGTCTATCAACCCGAAACACACCGGGACCTCCTGGACCTGCTGGGCCGGGACCGCTTGGAAAGGATCAAGGCCGACCCGGCAACCGGTTACGCCACCGGACTGAAGCGGGATGTCTGAATGGAGGTTCCAGGTTCACGGTTCACAGTTCACGGTTAAGATACAAACGAAAGCCGAAATGATTTACCTCTTCTTTGTCATTTGAACGAGTCTGCCTGTCCAGTTAAATCTCTTTAAGCAAAGCGCATTTAACCGGGGCGAGTAAAGAATCTCTCTGCAATCAGCCCTGCCAGGACTTATTGAGAAGTTACATGAAACCCGACACCTGAAACCTCGATTTCTTCAACCGTGAACCGTGAACCGTGAACCTGGAACCATCTTCAATTCTTCAACTGTGAACCGTGAACCTTTTTAACCTCTTCTTCGTGAACCTGGAACCTCTTCTTATGCAATACTCCTCCAGAGAAATGATGACCATCGCCGCGGCCAGGGAAATCGATGACGGGGCCACGGTTTTCTGCGGTACAGGCTTGTCCATGCTGGCGGCCGTGGCTGCGAAAAAGATCACCGCCCCCAACAGCGTTATCTTTTTCGAAACCGGAGCCATTGACTCCCGCCTGGAGGAAATCCCCATGGCCGTTGCCGACCCCAGGGTCATGCACGGAGCCTGCATTAACACCTCCATGCTGGAGGCCTTTGCCTTCATGCAAAACAGGAGCACCGGAAAAAACGTCATCGGCATTCTGGGTGCGGCCCAGATCGATCCCTACGGCAATTTGAACACCACCTGCATCGGATCCTATTCAAAGCCGAAGGTCCGTTTTCCCGGCAGCGGCGGGGGCTGCGACGTGACTTCCTTCGTCCCGAAGTCCATCATCTTCATGCAGCAGGAAAAGAGAAAATTCGTCGAACGCCTGGACTACATGACCAGCCCCGGTTATCTAAGCGGAGGCAACAGCCGGGAACAAGCCGGCCTGCCGGGCGGAGGCCCCGGGGCCGTGGTCACTAACATGGGCATCCTGCGCTTTGATCCGGACAGCAAGCGGATGTATCTGTCCGGCTGCTATCAAGGGATCACTCCGGAGATGATCGAGGCCAAGACCGGTTTCGTCATTGAAACCTCTCAGGCGATCCCTGTGCCGCCGCCCACGGCCGAAGAACTGACCATCCTGCGCACCCGGTGTGACCCCCAGCGGCTGATCTGCAATTAAGAAAATGGAAGAAAGCAGAGGTTTACCCATGGAAAAACTCGCCACCGGATTTCAAATCACGATTATCGGCATGGCCATTGTCTTTATCATCCTGATCCTGCTCAACCTGGCCATGAACGTCATGAACTGGGTTTTGAACAAGACAGAGGGCTCGGCGCCGGCATCCAAGAAAGAAAAAGAAGCTTCCGCCCGCTCCAGGACTCCACAATCCTGAGCATTCGGCTTTCACCCGGACCAACCCGAATAAGCAATGCTCTCAAGCACTGAAAGGCACCATCATGTTGGAAAAAATATTTCTCTTTCTCAATTCCACCGGCATCGCGCATCTGACCCTGGGGCACATCGTCATGCTTCTGGTGGCCCTGACCCTTCTCTATCTCGGTATTTCAAAAAAATACGAGCCGTTGCTCCTGGTACCCATCGGCTTCGGGGTCCTCTTGACCAACATTCCCCTGACCGGACTCATGGCCGAACCCGTGCTGCAGTTTGCGGAAAATTCCATCCATGTAGAAAAAATCGGAGGCCTGCTTTACTACCTCTATCAGGGCGATGAACTCGGTATTTTCCCGCCCCTGATCTTCATGGGCGTCGGAGCCATGACCGATTTCGGCCCTTTGATCGCCAATCCCAAAAGCATTCTTCTAGGGGCCGCGGCCCAGTTCGGGATCTTCACCACTTTCCTGGGAGCGATCCTCCTGGGCTTCACCTATCCCGAAGCCGCGAGCATCGGAATCATCGGAGGCGCGGACGGCCCCACCACCATATACCTGGCCTCCATGCTCGCCCCGCACATGCTGGCCGCCACCGCCGTAGCCGCCTATTCCTATATGGCCCTGGTCCCCCTGATTCAGCCGCCGATCATGAAACTCTTGACCACCAAGCAGGAACGGCGCATCAAGATGGCCCAACTCCGGCCGGTCTCCCAGAAGGAAAAAATCATCTTTCCGATCATGGCCACCCTGCTGGTGGTCATGCTCCTTCCAGCCGCAGCCCCCTTGATCGGAATGCTCATGCTGGGCAATCTCTTCCGGGAATGCGGGGTCACCGGACGGCTCTCCGAAACCGCCCAGAATTCTCTGGTCAATATCGTGACCATCTTTTTGGGAGTCACGGTTGGGGCCACGGCCACGGCTGAAACTTTTCTCAATCTGAAAACCCTGGGCATTCTGGTCCTGGGCATCGTGGCCTTTGCCGTGGGCACGGCTACCGGAGTCATCCTGGCCAAAATCATGAACAAGCTCAGCAGGGGCGCCATCAACCCCCTGATCGGCTCGGCCGGGGTCTCGGCCGTGCCCATGGCCGCCCGGGTCTCCCAGGTGGTTGGGCAGAAGGAGCGCTCGGACAATTTTCTGCTCATGCACGCCATGGGGCCGAACGTGGCCGGAGTCATCGGTTCGGCCGTGGCCGCCGGGGTCATGCTCTCGGTCTTTGGCTGAAGGATCAAATTTGCCCGATGTGCGTTTCCGGCAGCAGGACGGTTTCCACTATATCCCTGACGTCCTGCACGCAAAAAACTGTCAAATCACGAAGCACATACTCCGGGATCTGCTTCAGGTCCGATTCATTCTTGGCCGGGAAGACCACCGTCGATACGCCGGAATTCCTGGCAGCCAGCAATTTTTCCCTTATGCCGGACACAGGCAGCACCCGTCCACTCAGGGTCAATTCCCCGCTGAAGGCCACATCTCTCTTGCAGGCCCGCGACGTGAGCAGAGAAAGCAGGGCCACAGCTATAGTCAAGCCGGCGGAAGGACCGTCCTTGGGGATAGCCCCGGATGGAACGTGGATATGAATATCTCCGGCGCTGAAAAAATCATCGGCCACCTTAAATAGACCTGTATTGCTCCTGATATAGCTCAATGCCGCCTGTGCAGATTCTTTAAGAATGTCGCCAAGGGAACCGGTCAGCAGGAGCTTGCCTGTTCCCGGCATCATGGTGGCTTCCACAAACATGATCTCCCCGCCATACGGAGTCCAGGCCAGGCCGGTAGCCACCCCGATACGATCTTTGGCCGCAAGCACTTCGGAATAATAGTGCTCCTGCCCGAGCAGTTCTTCAACGACTTCCGGCGTAATATGGATGGCCTTCCGGGCTATTTCCTGATTTTGCAGGATGTTTCGGGCGGTTTTGCGGCAGATGGAGGCAATCTGCCGCTGCAGGTTGCGCAGACCGGCTTCTCTGGTATAGCCGCGAATGATCTTCTGAACAGCCTCCCGCGTCAAACGCAGATCATATTCCTGCAGGGAAGCCTGGGCTTTTTCCCGAGGCAGCAGATAATCAAAGACAATACGTTCCTTCTCTTCAATGGTGTAGCCGGAGAGGCGGATGAGTTCCAGCCGGTCAAGCAATGGCGCGGGAATGGTTTCCGTGGTGTTGGCCGTGACAATGAACATCACTTTGGACAGATCAAAGGGCACTTCCAAATAATGGTCTGCAAACGCACTGTTCTGTTCCGGGTCCAGGATCTCCAGGAGTGCGGCTGCCGGATCTCCTTTGAAATCCTGACCGAGCTTGTCGATCTCATCGAGCATGAACACCGGGTTTTTAGTTCCAACCTTTTTGATCTCTTGAACAATCCTACCGGGAAGCGATCCCACATAGCTTCGCCGGTGTCCGCGGAGCTGGGACTCATCATTGATCCCGGCCAGGGACATTCGTATGAATTTTCGCTCCAGTGCTCTGGCAATGGACAGACCCAGAGAGGTCTTGCCGGTTCCCGGCGGTCCGACAAAACACAAGATCGGCCCCTGGAGATCCAGCTTGTTCTTTTTTCTGGACAGGGCCTGGGCCACGGTCGTCCTGACTTCTTCCAACTGGAAGGGCTTGCTTAAAAATTGAAAAGAGCCCTTTTGAATAGCGTCTACAGCCACAGAAACCGTGGCATAGCCGGTCATGACGATCACTTCCGTATTCGGATCGATCCGTTTGGCTTCCTGGAGAAGCTGCAGCCCGTCGATGGTTTTCATTTTCAAATCCGTCAGCACCAGGTCGAATTTGGCCTGCATGATCAGATCCAGGGCCTGCTCTCCGCTATCGGCCTCGACTACGCCGTAGCCTTCTTTTTTCAAAACATGAGCCAAAGCTTTGCAGGTTTTGAGTTCGTCGTCGACGATCAAGATCTGGGCCTTTCGGGTATGCTTCAAAATGCGGACGGACAAATGCTCCAGGATGCGGTCCTTGATTTCCGGCAACCCAAAATGCTCCTGGTCGAGAACAGTCTGAGCGTGCCCAATATCCAGATTATCCTGGGTCATGGAAGTCCAGGGCAGTTGCAGCAGGTATTGGAGGTGGTTTTTGCTGATGGTGTATTCGGCAGAGCCAAGAGACATATTCTGCATCCGGACCAGTTCTTTGCCTGCAAAATCTCGCACTTCTTCCGGGAGATCCGACCGGGCGACAGATTCCTGAAGTTCTTCCAGATCTGCATGCGCCTCGGGTGTGTCCTCTTTTGCTTTTTTGAATAACTGCATGGTCTGAACTCGAATTTGAGGTTCGGGCGTTGTAAAACCGAGCTTCCCCTGAGTGAAGCGATGTTCTGCGGAATAAGGATGCTGATGCGGGATATCTTTCCCCAAAAAAGCTTATGGAGCCCCGGGCATGGTCGTCTTATCGATGCGGAGAAAATCGAATGAGTACATGACCGCACTTACCCTGATTCGGGTGAAAAAAGCAAGTATTGCAAAAAGCAACACCGGGATACAATGTGCAACAAACTTCGAATGCAGATATCATGCCCCCTTTTCGAGCCGCATTGATATATGTTGCACATTGCAATGCCTGCGATGACGGGTACGTCGCGAGCAATTGCATAATATATTGAAAAAATTACTTTTTCAATATTGGCACGAAGCATGCATACCAGGCAGACAGTCCGGATGAACCACAATGTTTGGAGAAGGAGCAAGACCTATGAACAAAATCTGGGAAAAACTGGAAACCATGGCCCTGGCAGTGGCTTTTGCCGAGGCTGGCGACCATGAAAACGCACGCCTGTATTTACAATCAGGAGTGAAAGGAAAAATGAGAAACCTCAAGCTGGAAAAACGGCAGGAACAGCAGTTGAGCCAACAGCAACAGGATCTCAGACTTTAGGGACCACCGGACAGGAACGAGGCAGAGGTATTCTTATGAAAACGGTTCTTTTTGCCACTGACGATATTCAGCCCGGAAAGCGTCTCTTTGACTATGCCCTGCAGTTCTGTTGCAAAATGAAAGCTGAATTGATCATTTTACAGATTCTTCACCCCCGGACCTATCAGGGCATTGTACAAACACTCAAAAACGGACTCGAAAAAACACAGAGCAGGATTGAGAGCGCTTTGACCGCCGCAACCCTGGCTGAAGCCGGAGAACCGGAATCGGCCAGAGCGGTGCTGCGGGCAGGCAAACAGAACATCGCCAGGCTTTTGCCCGAACCTGACGAGGCCTGCCTGCTGCGCTGCATCGAACAGAAAATCGGGGAGCCTGATCAGGAAATATATGCCTATCTCCAGGCCAATCCCGGCATTGTCCTGACCTTCTATGACGGCACCCGGGGCAGATCCCAAAAAGAGAACAGGCAGGGTGGTTTCAAGCTCTGGGAGCGAATCCCGGCGGAATTGGGGATTCCCTGCGTGATGCGTCCGGAATCGAAAATCAAGACCTGCTCTGAATCGTGAAAACAAGGATTCCCTATGAAATTCATCCAAAAATTCAAATCCAAGCAGCAACAGGCCGTCCAAAGGATTGACCAGTACCAGGAAGCCATCAGCTTCGCGCAGGCAGGAGCAGCCAATGAAGCCCTAAAAGCACTCCGGGTCAAACAGGCTTCCCCTGAACAGCAAAGCAGCAAACTGCTCGTGCTGGCCCAGGGAGATCATTTTCCGGCCGATATACGGGAGTATGCCCTTGAGATGGCCCAAAGGCTGGGATATGAGATTCTGGCTCTGAATACCGCCCCGGTGAAGAAGGAAGCCTGGCGATTTTTTAATCTGGAGGGAAAAAAACTTCGCCAGGAATTCAAAGCCGCCTCTTTGGAAAATTTTACCGTATTTCAACAGGAGGCGGAGGAACGAAAGATTCCCATCACCCATTATGTAAAATTCATGGATAAAGAGGAAGCCCTTCAAGAACTGCGGCAGGAAGTCAAGGACCTCGATTTTATCATCTCGGATGCTGAGCCGCTCCAACCGAGACCTCAGGATGAACAAGCCCTGAATCGCCCCCAACGGGAAATGTGTGTTTACTCATTGACCTGAGAGTCGATGCCATATTTGGGATTGCCAATTGCCCATTTTCGAATTGAAGACAAGGGGAAAAATGAGTATGGACCTCATCTTTTATCTCGACCTGCTGCTGATTGGTTTCGCTTTTTTTTTGTGCTTCTGGTTTCGCAAGGAAAACAAAAAGTAGCCCTGGGACTCGGCCCTGAAATCCGGTATCACCGGATCCTGATCTGATAGTTTTTTAAGAAAATGTTTTGGAAATCGCAATTCGAAAATTGAAAATTCTCTGAAAACCCTGCTTGTTCAGCCCAGATTCAAGCAGGGTTTTTTCAGGAGCAGCCTACAAAATCCAAACATGAAGGACAGGATATGACCCCTGACATGATTCTCACCGTGACTGTTCTTTGTTTTGTCATTGTACTCTTTGTCTTTGAATGGGTCCGGGTGGATGTGGTGGGCATCCTGATGATGGTCCTGCTGCCGCTGCTGGGCCTGGTGACCGGCAAGGAGGCCTTCAGCGGATTGAGCAGCAACGCGGTCTGCTCCATCATAGCGGTGATCATCATCGGCGCCGGACTGGACAAAACCGGCGTCATGAATCAGGTCGCCTCTCCCATCATCAAATTGGCCGGGAAAAGTGAAAAGCGAATCATTGCCTTGATAGGCGGCACAGTGGGGATCATTTCCGGCATGATGCAGAACATTGGGGCCGCGGCCCTGTTCCTGCCGGCCGTCCAGCGGATCTCCAAGAGACTCGATATTTCCAGTTCCAGGATCCTCATGCCCATGGGCTTTTGCGCCATCATCGGGGGCACTCTGACCCTGGTTGGAGCCAGTCCTACGATCCTGCTCAATGACCTGATGGTCCTGCAGGGAGAGAAACTCGAGCCCTTTGGCTTGTTCACCCAGACCCCCATCGGATTCTGCCTGCTGGCCACGGCCATCGTCTATTTCGCCCTGTTTGGAAAGCTCATTCTTCCGGCCGGCAGGGGCAAGGCGGACAAAGGGGCCTCGGATCTGCTCCTGGAAAACTATAAAGGGGTGGAAAACATCCTTGAACTCCACATCCCGAATGATTTTCACGGACCACGCACCCTGGAGGAGCTGGCCATCAGGGAGAAATTTCTGGTCACCGTGGTCGCTCTGCATCAGGCCGCAAAAAAGGAAAAAACCTTTGTCCTCCACAGCAGCGATCAGCTCAATCCAGGCGATGATCTGGCGGTGGTTGGACGTCGAGCCAATGTCAGCCAGCTGGCCAGGGAAATGGGATGGACCTTGAAAGAATCCCTGGAGGTGTTTTCCGAAAGCCTGGCCCGAACCAATGCCGGGCTGGCGGAAACGATTGTCTCCCCGCGTTCGGAACTCGTGGGCCAGACCCTGTCGGAGGTCAGCTTCAAGGAACTCTTCGGGCTCAATCCCGTGGCTCTGCTCAAGGGAAACAAGATCTTTTACAGCGGGCTGACCCGCCTTCGGCTGGAGATGGGGGACACCCTCCTGCTCCAGGGGCCCTGGGCTCGATTTCATATCTTGAAAAATCGACCTCAACCCAGCACCCTGACCTTCAGCACGCCCTTGGAAGGCGAAATCCTGCGCCCTGAAAAATCCAAGCAGGCCCTTTTCTGGCTGGGCCTGGCCCTGTTTCAGATTATTTTTTTCAAGGTTCAGCTCTCCGTGGCCTTGATGTCCGGGGCCCTGGGCATGATCATCACCGGCGTGCTGTCCATTGACGAGGCCTATAGGGCCGTGGACTGGATGACGGTCTTCCTGCTGGCCGGTCTCATCCCGCTGGGGATTGCCTTTGAAAAAACCGGGACGGCCGCCTTTATCGCTGAAAACATCCTGACCCTTCTCGGAGATCCCTCCCCTATCCTGCTCCTGGCGGTCGTCGGTTTGTTGACCTCCTTTTTTACCCTGGTCATCTCCAATGTCGGGGCCACCGTCCTTCTGGTTCCTTTGTGCATGAACCTGACGCTCATGGCCGGGGGGGATCCCAGGATGGCCGCACTGGTTGTCGGATTGTCCGCCTCGAATACCTTTGTTCTTCCCACGCATCAGGTCAACGCCCTGATCATGCGGCCTGGAGGCTACCGGACCATGGATTATGCCAAGGCCGGAGCGGTCATGACCGTTTTGTTTCTGAGTGTTGAACTGACCGTGCTTTATTTCTTCTACGGAATCTGAAATTCGGCATGCCGAATTTCAGATTATGGAGAGTTTTATGGCGATCATCACCATATCCAGAGGTTGCTGCAGCCGCGGGCAAATCATCGCCCAAGCCGTTGCCCGGCAACTCAATTACACCTGCCAGGATCGGGAGATCCTGGTGGACGCCTCACAGCTTTTCGAGGTCTCGGAGAAAAAGCTGGTCAAGTCCCTGCATGACGCCCCGGGGATTATCGAACGGGTCAAAGGAGGCAAAAGAAAATATCTGAAAATGATCCAGTCCGTTCTCCTGGCCCACGCCAGCGAAGACAACCTGGTATATTCAGGCCACGCCGGGCATTTGCTCCTGCCGCCGGTTCATCACCTGCTCAAGATCAGAATCAATGTCGACCATGAGGCCAGGGTCCGATATGTGCAGGAGCGGGAGGGGTGGAACCGGGCCAAGGCCCTGGAATTCATCAAGACCGAAGACCAACACCGGGAAAACTGGACCCGGTATCTGTACAACCAGGATTTGAACGATCCGGCCCTGTATGATATGGTCCTGCATATTGATCACCTGAACCTTGAAGATGTCGTGGAGATCATCTGTTCCACGGCCTCCCGGAAAAGTTTCGAAACCACGGCCAAATCCCGGCAATCGATTGCAGACTATGCGGTCAAAGCCCAGGTAGAGCTGGCCCTTGACGATATCTGCGAAGTGGAAGTCAGCGCCCGAGATGGGCAGGTCGGCATACGGGTCCTGGCCCCCCGAATCCGGAAAACCAATTTCATCACCCCCAAGCTTCAGAATCACCTGGATTTGACCTACAGGGATGAGCTGCTGCAGGAGATCCTTGAGGTGACCCGGGAAATTCCCGGGGTCAAAGGGGTTGCCTGCGATATCGATCATCTCTCCTATTCATAAATTGAAAATTATAACAGGGTTCACGCGTGAAAATACGCATCAGCATTCGCCGCAAGATCCTGCTGACCTTTGCTCTTTTTTTTCTGGTCAGTCTCCTCCTGGCTCTCTATGGATATCACAAATACCATGTCCTGAACCAAAAGATCCGCTTGGTGGAGAACAAGGAAATCCTTTTGAATTCCATCCTGGAGGCCAGGCGATATGAAAAAAACTTCTTCATCACCCAGGAAGGCCACCATCTTGAAAAAGCCCTGCAGTATACCGAAAAGAGCACCAAGGATCTTATCCGGCTGATTGAAGGCTTCAATGAAAAGGCCCTGCCCCGCGACATCAAGCGCCAAATGGCCATTCTCAAACAATATCAGGCCTCCCTCCGCTTCCTCCTGGAAAATGACCCGAACAGGACAGCCTCTCCCGCCCCCTCCTCCGCAAGCCGGGCCGAGGTCCTGGAAAAAACAGACAGGATTCCCAGTCTGGGCCGGGAGCTGACCATGAGCGTGGAAGCGGCCCTGCAGCAGGAGCGCACCCAGGTCAAACATCTGGTTTTCCATTCCCGGCAGTATCTTTTTGTTTTTCTGGGACTCATTGCGCTTATTGCCTGTGTGACGTTTTTGTTCCTCATTCAAAATGTGGATAAACCCTTAAAAACCATCGAAGATGCCATCAACCGGATCGTGGTCGGAGACTACCAGGATATTCCGGAAATCCGCTCCGGCGATGAGTTTGAAAAGCTGGTGGACAGTCTGAATACCATGCTTATGGAGCTGAGCCGCCGCAATAACCAACTGCTCCAGAATGAGAAGATGGCCGCCCTGGGGACCCTGACGTCCGGAGTGGCCCATGAGCTGAACAACCCATTGAACAACATCTCCACATCCCTGCAGATCATCCTGGAAGAAATCGAGGACGGCGATATCGGCTACCAGCGGGAACTGCTTTCCGAGTCTGAAGAAGAGGTGCGACGGGCCCAGGAAATAGTCAAGGCCCTGCTCGAGTTCTCCCGGGAGACGGAATTTTCCCTGTCCCGGGAGAATGTTGCGGGATTGGTCCGGAGCACCCTCAAGCTTATTCAGGGGGAAATCCCCAGCCGGGTCCAGGTCAGCCTGGATATCCCGGAAAAGCTGAATGCGGAAATGGATACCAGGCGCATCCAGCAGGTCCTGCTCAATCTGGTGATCAACGCCTGTCATGCCATGGAGGAATCAGGAGGGGAGTTGACAATCAAGGCCTTTGAGCGGAAAGATGGCCAGGGTTTCTTTTTACAGGTCCAGGACGCCGGACACGGGATCGGACCCGCCAAACTCTCCAAGATATTTGACCCCTTTTACACCACCAAAGAGCTGGGCAAGGGCTCCGGTCTTGGCTTGTCCGTCTCCAAAGGGATTGTTGAAAGCCATAAAGGAAACATCGAGGTCTGGAGCCGGGAAGGCCAGGGGACCGTCTTTACGGTTTTTCTCCCCTATTCTCCCCGGGAATTTCAGGCGGGGTAATTTTCGATTGCCGATTTTCGATTTCTGATTGCCGATTTTTCAAAATTGGGAAAAGATCCTGATGGATACTCTCATGAGCCGATCCACGAACCACCCCCACAAACAATGGCAGCTGCTTCTCGTGGAAGACGAGAATCTGGCCCGCCGGAATCTCGAGCATATCCTGAAAAAAGAAGGCTATGCCGTCTTTTCCACAGACAGCGGCCCCAGGGGCGTCGAACTTCTCCAGGACCGGGAATTCGACCTTGTCTTGACCGATCTCAAGCTGAAAACAGTGGACGGGATGCAGATTCTGAAAAAAAGCAAGACTCTGTACCCGGAAACCGAAGTGATCCTGATAACCGGCTACGCCACGGTGAACTCGGCGGTGGCGGCGATGCGGGAGGGAGCCTATTTTTATCTTTCCAAACCCTATCAGCTCGATGAAGTCCGAAAAGTCGTTGGCGAGGCCCTGATCAAGCGCGAGCTGACCCTGGAGAATAGACGGCTCAAGGCGGATTACGGCAAGGAGCTCCCCCTTGCCGGAATCATCGGCAGGAGCCGGGCCATGACCAGGGTTCTCGATCAGGTCTCCCAAGTGTCGCCGACTGATACCAATATCCTGATATTAGGGGAAAGCGGCACCGGCAAGGAACTTATCGCCAAAGCCATCCACGCTTTGAGCCCGCGGGCCGAACATCGCTTTATGGCCTTCAACTGCGGCTCTTTTACGGAAGAACTCATGGCCAATGAACTCTTCGGCCACGAAAAAAGCGCTTACACCGGGGCGGAAAGTCTGAAGAAGGGATTGCTGGAATCGGCGGACCAGGGAACCGTCTTACTGGACGAGATCGGCGACATGCCTCTCTCCATGCAGATCAAGCTCTTGCGGGTGATCCAGGAGAAGGAACTCCTTCGAGTGGGCGGAGTGCATCCCGTAAGCGTGGATATCCGCTTTATCGCCGCCACCCACCGGGATTTGAAGCAGGAAGTCGAAGAGGATCGCTTCCGCCAGGATCTCTACTACCGGCTCAATGTAATCACCATCAGCCTGCCCCCTCTCGTGGACAGGATTGAAGACATTCCTTTGCTGGTCAATCAATTCCTGGCCCGGAAAATGAAAGTCATAAACAAGCAGATCCGGGAAATCGCACCGGAAACCATGGACCTGCTCATGGCCTACAGCTGGCCTGGGAATGTAAGGGAACTGGAGAACGTGATCGAACGGGCAGTGACCCTGGCCAACCAGGAAGTACTCAAACCCGAATTTTTACCCGAACATATCCAGACCCTGTCCCTGGAAACCTATCGCCGCAGTGCCTCCAAAATCCCTACCCTGGAGGAGCAGGAGATCGAATACATCAGATGGGTCTTGAAAAAATACGATGGAAACAAGACCAAAGCCGCTCAAACCATGGGCATTGACCGTGTCTCCCTCTGGCGGAAAATGAAGCGGTACCGCCTGAACGGCAGCAGCGACTGAGATCGGCCGGAAGCCCGATCCGACCGAAATTGGCGGGGATATGGTACTTGACCACATCAAGGACCGATCGAGATTCACGTCAATAATCATGCCCCTTTTCAACGGTATCATTCCGAACACCCAGAGAGAGATGTTTCCGTAAGTTCTTTCAGTTCGTCATCTTGAGAATACACTTCTGAATATAAGTCAGCAGACTTCCGAAGGCTTTCATATTCAATTTCCTTCTTGAAACAGTCGGACTTTTTCATACCGGCAGGTAAGCAGGCTGTCGGACAGGAAGATATGATATGCAAATCGCGATCAAAGCCATCCTGAGCGTGGCGATTATCCTGACTGCCACGGCTATCGGAAAGCGGTTTCCGTCAGCTGCGGGCCTCATCGGGGTCATGCCACTCACCGGCGCCCTTGTACTCGTGTGGATGTATGTAGAAAACAAGGGCAACGCCGAGATCATGCAGAACTTTGCCAAGGGCGCTCTTTGGGGCATCGTGCCCAGCATCCTCTTTTTCCTTGTGGCCCTCCTATGTTTCAAGAAGCAGATGCCGCTTGCAATCGTCCTTGTATCGAGTTTTGGGATCTGGACAGCGGCGGCAGTCGTACACCAATGGATATTGAAATGAGATTAACCGATAAGACACTAATCCTCCGAGCAGAGAATGACGTTTCAATTTGGATCACTATTTGAGCAGATCCCTAAGGAGCTTCCTGACGAACTCGTCCAGAGTTTATGTTCTTCAGAACAGGTCAGAATTGAGCGGATCGTCTCCCGGGGGCAGGCTTCACCTGACGGTTGCTGGTACGATCAGGAGCAGTCAGAGTTTGTGCTGCTGGTATCAGGAAGCGCCGGTTTGCGGATCGAGGGGCATGACGATATTCTCGTCCTGAAACCGGGCGATTATCTGAACATCGAGGCCCATCTCAAGCATCGGGTCGAATGGACCGCTGCCGAATGTGATACGGTCTGGCTGGCCGTGCATTATTAACGTCATCTCTCAATTTCTGATTACAGGATTATTCATACGGTCCTCCTACAATGAGGAAACAGATCTTCCAGAGCATTGACCAGCCGGCTGACCTCTTCTTCTGAGTTGTAATGGACCAGACTGATGCGGATGATACCGTCTTTCGGATCATCAATACTGAGACCCTCCAGGCAGCGAAGGGCATAGAAATGCCCGTTCCGGACTCCGATCTTTCTTTGAATTAGCTGGCTGACCGCATCGCCTGAACGGACCCCGTCGATGGTCAAGGCAATAGTGGCGGCCCGCTGACCGGTACGAGCCTGGTCCTGACCTATGATGCGGGCGCCTGGAATGGATTTGATGGCTGACAGGATCCGGTTGGCCTGGATTGTCTCGTGGGCGGCAAACAGATCAAAGACCCTGGCCGCTCGGGTATGGGCATCGGGCTCCGGGCTCTCGAAATGATGTTTGTCAACAGCCTGGATGTACTCTCCAATGCCGGCCAGGGCTGCGATTTCTGCGTGCTGGGGACCGGCCGGATTGAACCTGTAATGGGGCAATTCCGAGTTGAAATAATGGCCCTGGGGTTGGAGGGTGTCCAGTACGGAGCGACGGCCCCACATGACGCCGACATGGGGTCCAAAGGTTTTATAGGTGGAGAACAGATATAGATCCAGGCCGCTTGTGTTCACATCCAGCACTTGGTGAGGAGCAAAAGAGACCCCGTCTCCTACAGCCAATGCTCCGGCTTGATGGGCCTTTTCGCAGATCAGAGCGCAATCGTTCATGGTACCAACGATGTTGGAGCACAAAGTGAAACACACCAGACGGGTTCTCTGACCGATCAAACGGTCAAGATCCTTAAGTGAGAGTTCCCCGGTCTGGGGATCGATCCGCCATTCCCTGATAACCACTCCGAATTCTTCCAATCGTCGCCAGCAGCCGATGTTGGCTTCGTGGTCCTGATTGGTGAGGACAATCTCATCTCCTGGCTTGAGCTGAGGGCGAACAGCCTGGGCCAGGACATAAAAATTCAGGCTCGTGGACGGACCCAGGGTGAGTTCGTCCTCATCGCAATTCAAAAGATTCGCCATGGCCTGATAGCCGGCATCCATGGCCTTGCCGGCCTGGATTGAGGATTCGAATCGTCCGTAAGGCTGCACTTTGGTCCAACTGCAAAAATGCTGAAGCCGGTCGATGACCTGTCGGGGGGCATATGAGCCGCCGGCGTTTTCAAACATAGCCCAACTGGCGGTTTCAGGAGTGTTGAAAACCGGGTATTGGGCCCGGATGAAATCAACATCAAGGGCTCCGGGTAAACGTTGCTCTGTTTGCTTGTTCATACCTATCCATCCTCAAACCTGTTTCTGTTCGTCAGACAGTCTCCATATCCAATGATCATACCAACTCCTGCGATAGGCAAAGAAGCGGGCTTTGTCAAGGCAGCACCGGAGGCTGTAAGTTTAAGACCTTGACTTTTTTTCGTTTGCGGCGTTATCTGTTCAATCACTGCTCGTAATGCCTTCCCATTCATCTCACCTGTAACAGGAGGTCCTGATCCATGAAACGTCTTTTTTTGATTGTCGTCCTGGGCTGTTTCGGTCTGCTCCTGAACGGAACTGTGTGGGCCGCCGGGCCCGAAACCCTTGTGGTCGGAGTTTCTTCCGATATTCATACCCTTGATCCCAGTGTTTCCAGCGATAACTACGACTGGCGGCAGATCTATCCCTGCTATGACCGCCTGGTGGCCTACAAAGCCGGTTCGACAGAGGTCGAGCCTTCTGCTGCCGAGTCCTGGAGCGTCAATGAAGACGGTACAATCTGGACCTTCTCCATTCGGCGGGGAATCGCCTTTGACGACGGGACACCCCTGGATGCCGGGGCCGTGAAGTTCGCTTTCGAGCGGACTCTGCAGATCGGGAGAGGGCCTGCCGATAACATCGGGGCCATCGACAGCGTCGAGGTCCTGGACGATTACACGGTGCAAATCACTCTCAAAAACGCTTTTGGCCCCTTTATCCAGACCCTGGCCACTGATGCGGCCTCCATCATGAATCCGAACATAATGAAGCACGAAAAGGACGGAGACCTGGCGCAGGGCTGGCTGGCTGAAAACACCGACGGGTCCGGTCCCTTCCGCCTGGCGGAATGGACCCGGGGACAGCGGGCCGTACTGGAGGCCAAGCCGGATTACTGGGGAGGCCCGGCCCAGATCAAACAGGCCGTAATCAGGTTCATGTCTGAATCGGCAGACCGGCGTATGGCTCTGGAGCGCGGGGACATCGACATTGCCGAAAATATCCTCATCGACCAGCTGCCGGCCCTGGAGGAGAACCCTGACGTGGAGGTCAACAAATACCCTTCGCAACTGGTGGAATATGTGTATATCAACAACCGGAAACCTGGGCTGGATGATCCCCGGGTGCGCCAGGCCCTCTGTTTTGCCGTGGATTATGACGGCATCATACATTACGTGCTTCAGGGCCAGGGCGTGCAGATGCGTGGTCCCGTGCCCGAAGGCATGTGGGGACACAAGAAAGATCTGTTCCAGCATAAGCGCGATGTGAGCAAAGCCAAGGCTTTGCTCAAGGAGGCCGGGCAGGAAGATCTGGAATTGACCCTTATTTATTCGGAACGCAGGTCCAGCTGGGAGCAGATCGCCACCATTCTTCAGGCCAATTTCGCCGACGCCGGGATAACCCTGAACCTGGAACTGATGGCCAATCCCACCCTGCGTGACCAGGTGGACAAGGGCAATTTCGAATTGTGCCTTGGGGCCTGGAGTCCGGATTATGCCGATCCTTCCATGTTTATGAACTTCTGGTTCGACTCCGACAACTGGGGGCTGCCCGGAAACCGTTCCTTTTACAAGAACGAGCGGGTTGATCAACTCATTCGAAAATCAGTGACCCTGAGCGACCAGGAGAAACGGGTCGAACTTTACAATCGGGCACAGGAAATCATCATGGATGAAGCGCCCTACATATTCCTCTATCAGGTCAAGACCATCGTGCCCATGCGCAAAAACGTCAAAGGCTACGTCTACAACCCCATGTTGGAATCCATGTATAATTTCCAGGACATCTGGAAAAAATAAACCTCCTTTCAAGGATCTTCATTACTTCGACAGCGGGCCGGCGGAGATCTTCACCTCCGGCCCGCACGGATATCCATGCGAATTCTGCGTTACATACTGCGGCGGCTGCTCTACGTTCTCCCGGTGCTGCTGGGGGTGACCATCCTGGTCTTCTTCATTTCCCACGCCATTCCGGGAGATCCGGCCCAAATGATCGCCGGGCCAAAGGCCAGTCGCCAGGCCGTTGAGGAAATCCGCAGATCCCACGGCCTGGACAAGCCGCTGCCGATTCAATATCTGCGTTTTGTCTCCGGTCTGGTCCAGGGAGATCTTGGCCGGTCCATTCGCAATCACCGTCCTGTTGTGGAAGACTTAAAGGACTTTTTACCGGCGACTTTAGAGTTGACCCTGGCTGCGATGATCCTCTGCCTGGGAGTGGGCATCCCCCTCGGCATCCTGGCGGCGGTCAAACGCAACAAACTCACCGATCATTTGACCCGTGTCTTTTCAGTCTTCGGGGTATCCACACCAGTATTCTGGCTGGGCCTGATGCTGCTGCTTCTGTTTTACCGCAACCTGGGCTGGCTGCCGGGCTCGGGCCGGCTGGACATCATGGTCCAGCCGCCGCCGCAGTTCACGGGCATGTATACCCTGGACGCACTCCTTGCCGGGCAATGGGCTACCTTTGCCAACGCCCTGTGGCACATCATCCTGCCGGCTTTTTGTCTGTCCTATGTCTATCTGGCGATCATCACCAGGATCGTTCGGTCTTCGATGATCGGTGTCCTGGGACAGGATTTCATCACCACGGCCCGGGCCAACGGCCTGTCCGAAGCCATAATCGTTCTCAAACACGCCTTCAAGAATTCGCTCATCCCTACGGTGACCATCACCGGCCTGTCCTTTGGAGAACTCATGGGCGGGGCCATCCTGACCGAGACGATCTTTGCCTGGCCGGGCATGGGAAAATATGTGGTGGACTCGGTCAATTATCTCGATTTCCCCGGCATCATGGGCTTTACCCTGATGGTTTCCCTGGTCTACGTCCTGGTCAATCTAACTGTGGACGTCATCTACGCTTTTCTCAACCCCACGATACGCTACTGACACATGGACGCCGCCTTTACCTCACGCCATCCCAGATTGCGGGAACTGCTGCTCACGCTGAAAATCCTGTCCCGCAACCCTTCGGCTGTTGCCGGTGCGCTCATCATCGGCATCATGGCCTTTATGGGTTTTTCCGCCGACCTCCTGGCCCCTTTCGACCCTATCCGCATCAATTTGTCTGAGCGGCTGAACCCGCCCGGCTGGGGGCATCTGTTCGGTACGGATGAAATGGGACGGGATATTTTGAGCCGGGTCATGCACGGAGCCAGGATTTCACTGCGCATCGGCTTCATGGTGGTGGCCGCGGCCGGAATGACCGGTTCATTCATCGGCGCTGCAGCAGGCTTTCTTGGAGGCCGGATCGACAACTTAATCATGCGGGTCATGGATGTGGTGCTCTCTTTTCCTCCCCTGGTGCTGGCTATGGCTTTAGCTGCGGCCATGGGCCCCAGTTTAAACAACGCCATTATGGCCGTGGCCTTTGTCATGGTTCCCAAATTCGCCCGTATTGTTCGGGGCGAGGCTCTGGCGGTCAAGGAAATGCCTTATATAGCCGCGGCCCGGGTATCCGGGGCCAAAAATTTCTGGATCATCTTCAATCATATACTGCCGAACTGCATGAACTCCGTGGTGGTCCTGGCCACACTGACCCTGGGTGAGACCATTCTTATCGCAGCTTCCTTGTCCTTTATCGGATTGGGGGCTCAACCTCCGGCACCGGAGTGGGGGGCCATGATCAGTGTCGGCCGGAAATTCGTCATGGACCAGTGGTGGTACGCCACCTTCCCCGGCCTGTTCATCCTGTTCACGGTTATCGGCTTCAACATCCTGGGCGATGCCCTGCGCGACGTCCTTGATCCGCGGATCAGGAGATAACAATGCTGGACTACGGAAAAACATTGCTCTCGATCCGTGATCTTTCGGTACGCTTTGCCACCTATCAAGGTCTGGCCCGGGTTCTGGAAAAGGTCTGTCTGGATATCAAAAGCGGCGAGATCCTCGGTCTGGTCGGGGAAACCGGCTGCGGGAAGTCGGTACTGGCCCGATCGGTGCTGCGGATCATTCCCAGTCCGCCCGGGAAGATTGCGGCCGGAACTATCTCCTATCAGGGAGAAGACCTTCTGCAGATTTCGGAGACAAGAATGCGCCAGGTTCGCGGAAACCGAATTTCCATGATCTTCCAAGAACCCATGTCCTCCTTGAACCCGGTATTTTCCGTAGGCAACCAGATGCGCGAGGTTATTCGCCTGCACCAGCAGGTCTCAAAGAAAGAAGCCACCAGAATCGCCCTGGATATGTTGCGCCAGGTCCAAATGCCGGACCCCGCTGCGGTCCTTGGCAAGTTTCCCCATGAACTGTCCGGCGGCATGCGCCAGCGGGTGATGATCGCCATGGAGCTGTCCTGCGGACCAGACCTGCTCCTGGCGGATGAGCCGACCACGGCCCTGGATGTGACCGTGCAGGGCCAGGTCCTGGCCATTCTCCGGCGACTGGCCGGGGAAAAAGGGGTCTCGGTCTTGTTCATCACCCATGACATGGGCGTTGTGGCCCAGATCTGCGACCGGGTGGCGGTGATGTATGCCGGGCAGATGGTGGAAGTGGCCGAAGTGAAGGAGCTCTTCTCGGCCCCGGCCCACCCCTACACCAGAGGCCTGATCTCGGCCATTCCCGGTGCCGAAGGGGAAAAGGGGGCCGAGCACCTCTACTCCATTCCGGGCGTCGTGCCCGGGCTCATCGACCCGCCTGAAGGCTGTCGCTACCATCCCCGGTGTGAAAAAAAACGGGCGGTCTGCACCGAACAGACCCCGGTCATGGTTAAGCTGCACGCGGACCACGATGTGGCCTGCCACTGCTGCGGCCCGTCCAGAGAGGAGGGAAGGCCTTGAACAGGGGTTCGCCGGTCATCGAGGTGCGGGATCTGATCAAGAATTTTGCCGTCTCATCGGGCTTTTTCGGCCGCCCCGGCACCTTTCTGCGAGCCGTGGACCGGGTCTCGCTTCTGATTCGCCGGGGAGAGACCCTGGGGCTGGTGGGTGAATCCGGCAGCGGCAAATCCACCGTGGGCAACTGTATTCTTCGACTGCTGCAACCGGACGGGGGGCAGATTTTTTTCCGGGGCAGGGATCTTGCGGCCATGAACCGGCGTGAACTGCAAACCATTCGCGGCCGGGTCCAGGTCGTATTCCAGGACCCCTTGTCTTCACTGGATCCGCGCATGACGATTAAACGCATCGTGGGCTACCCCCTGACGGTGAGCAAACAGGTCAGGGGCGCGGAAGTGGAAGACAGGGTTCTGGCCATGCTGCGTGAGGTGGGCCTGGGGAAGGACCACCTGCATCGCTATCCCCATGAATTCAGCGGCGGCCAGCGCCAGCGCATCGGCATGGCCCGGGCTCTGATCACCGAACCGGAATGCATCATGCTGGACGAACCGACCAGTGCTTTGGATGTCTCGGTCCAGGCCCAGATACTGAATCTGATACACGACCTTCAGAAGCGACACGGCTACGCCTATTTGTTTATCACCCATGATCTGGCCGTGGTCAGACACATCAGCCACCGCATTGCGGTCATGTACCTGGGACTTATCGTGGAGAGCGCTTCCAAGGACACTCTTTTTGAGAATCCCTGCCATCCCTATACCCGGGCCCTTATGGCCTCGGCCCCCAGACCTGATCCCTTCAATCGCCAGGACCTGGCCGTCCTGCCCGGTGATCCGCCCAGCCCGGTGCACATTCCTCCGGGATGCCGCTTCCATCCCCGGTGTTCTTCGGTTATGGATGTCTGTCGGCTGGAGGCTCCGCCGAGGGTCCGGATCGCAGCTGATCACGAAGTGGCCTGCCACTTGTATCCTTCGACGTGAAAGAGGGGCTTCTGTGTTTCTGCAAGGCAGACACAAGCCGATTTTGTAAACCCAGGTATCGTTTTTGAGGAGATTTGTATGCGTGTCTTTATTTCAGCGGACATAGAAGGCGTGGGCTGTGTGGTCCGGGGAGAGAACTCATCGCCTGGAGGCCGGGAATACCCCATGGCCAGAAGACTGATGACCGAGGAAGTCAATGCCGCAATCCGGGCCTGTTTCGAGAGCGGCGCCCATTCCGTCGTGGTGGCCGATGCCCATAATGTCGGCCTGAATCTGTTGCCGGAAGACCTCGATGAGCGGGCTGAATTGATCATGGGGTCACCGCGTCCGCTGAGCATGATGCACGGGGTGGAGGAAGCCGACGCCGCCCTGTTTGTGGGTTACCACGCGATGGCCGGTACCGCGGGCGGGTCGATCTGTCACACCTACATGGGACGGATCGCTTCTGTAGAGATCAATGGACTGGCTGTGGGTGAAATCGGCCTGAATCTGGCCCTGGCCGGAGCCTACCGGGTTCCGGTCGCCGCCCTGAGCGGAGACCGGGCCGCCTGCAATGAAATCCAGGCTCTGGTTCCGGAAATGGAAACCGCCGCCGTCAAAACGTCCATCGGGGCCTATGCCGCTCATTGCCTGCATCCCAAACGCTGCCGGGACCTGATTTTCAAGGCCGTGCGCAAGGGGCTGGACGGGGTGGAGCAGCGCAGTCCCTATCTGGTCCAGCCCCCGGTGACCCTGGAAGTGGGTTTGACCACGGCCTCGGGTGCTGACCGCGTGGAAGCGGTGCCAGGCGTCTGCCGCATCGCCGACAAGAGCCTGCGTTTCGATGCGGATGACTTCTTGACCTGTCACCAGACCTTCGGGGTGATAGCCAATTTGCTGGACGAGGTCCATTTCATATAAATTCAGAGCTCTTTCCAGTGAGCTGAAATTTTTATCAATTTTTGGACACTTTCTTGTGCATTATTTATCAATTCCTCAACTTTACCTGTGCGGTCCAGGCAACGAAGGCAAGAGATTCTTGACCTCCTCCGGCCCCCAGGTTCCGGCCTCGTAAGGATGCAGCCGCTTGCCCTGGTCCGGGCAGTCGCACTCGATGAGGATCGGGGTCAAAAAGCCCCAGCAGAGCTCCACCCCGTCCTGCCGCCAGAACAGGGTCTGGTCCCCGAGCAGACAGTCCAGGAGGACCTTTTCATACGCCTCCAGGACCGGTCCGGTAAGGCCCTGATTGTAGTCGAAATGCATCTTCACCGTGCGCAGGCAGACCTTGGGACCGGGGACTTTGGTCTGGAATCTCAGGTGGATCTCTTCCCGGGGCTGGATGCCCAGGGTCAAGCGGTTGGCGGCAATGTCCTCGCCCAGGACCGCCCGGAACATGGAATTGGGCACCTGCTTGAACTGGACCTTGATCTCGGTCCGCTTCTCCGCCAGCCGCTTGCCCGAGGTCAGATAGAAGGGCACCCCCTGCCAGCGCCAGTTGTCCACAAAAACCTTCATGGCGGCAAAGGTCGGCGTCAGGGTACCCTGACGCACTTGAGGTTCCTCCCGATAGCCCTTGACTGCTGCCCCATTGATCCGCCCGGAGGCGTACTGGCCCAGCACCAGAAAGCTGTCCAGTTCCTGGGTTGGAAACGGCCGCAGGCAGCGGTAGACCTTGGTCTTTTCGTCCCGGACACGGTCCGCCTCGAAATGCGACGGGGGCTCCATGGCGCACAAGGCCAGGAGCTGCATCATGTGGTTCTGAAACATGTCCCGCAGGACCCCGAAGCGGTCGTAATACCCGGCCCGATGCTCCACCCCGAGCTGCTCGGCTGCGCTGATAGTTACGGAATCGATATAGCGCCGGTTCCAGAGCGGCTCGAAGATGGAATTGGCAAAACGGAGCATGAGAATGTTCTGCACGGTTTCCTTGGCCAGGTAGTGGTCGATGCGGAAGATCTGATGCTCGGCAAAGCTGGAGTGGAGGGCCTTGTCCAATTCACGGGCGCTTTCCAGATCATGGCCAAAGGGCTTCTCCACCACAAAGCGCACCCAGTTCCCGTTACGCGAATCTTCCTCGGCCAGCCCGGCCCGGCCCAGTTGGCCGGCGATAACTGGGTAGACCGTGGGAGGGACCGCCAGGTAGAATATCCGGTTCCCCCGGGTGGCATAGCTGCTGTCCAGCCCCTCCAGGAAACGATTCAAGCCGGTGAAACTTTCCGGATCGTCATAGGACACAGGGTTATAGAAAAGACGTCTGGCAAGCCCAGCCCAGTTCTCAGGCTGCCCCCCAGATTCCGGCTCCACGCTGCGGCGCATGATCTCCCGGAACTCTTCATGGGAGTATTCGGATCTGGAAGCGCCCACAATACAGACATTCTCGGGCAGGAGCCCGTTCCGGTACAAGGCGAACAGAGAGGGAAAGAGCTTCCGCCGGGTCAGGTCCCCGGAGGCTCCGAAGATTACGATCACGGCCGGCTCCTGGACCTGTTCCAGCCGGCACTGGCTCAGATCCGGACTTTCTGTCTCGATCTCGGGCACGTCTGTGTTCTTGGGTTTATCAGCCATGAGAGGGCCTCCTTATTCGGACTTCTTAACCGCGTGACCGCCGAACTCCCGGCGCAGGGCGGCCAGGATTCGGTTCGGAAAGGTGTCTTCCCGCCTGGAACGGAAGCGCTCCATCAGGGACAGGGTCAAAACCGGGGCGCTGCTTGCCGTCTCCACCGCCTGCTGGACCGTCCAGCGGCCCTCCCCGGAATCCTGAACAGAGCCCTGCAAGTCATCCAGTTTGGGACTCCTGGCGAAGGCCAGCTCGGCCAGCTCCAAAAGCCAGGACCTGATCACGCTGCCCTGGTTCCAGAGGTGGCTGAGCTGAGCATAATCCAGGTGCCGGGCATAGGGTGAATCCTCGAGAATCCCGAAGCCTTCGGCATAGGCCTGCATCATCCCGTACTCGATCCCGTTGTGGATCATCTTCACGAAGTGGCCGGCTCCGGTGGGACCGCAGTAGAGATAGCCATCTTTCGGAGCCAGGGCGGCCAGGACCGGCTCGATTCGAGAAAAGGCCTTCTCGTCTCCCCCGATCATGAGGCAGTAGCCGACTTCAAGTCCCCAAATCCCGCCGCTGGTGCCTGCGTCCAGATAATGAACCCCTTTCTCGGCTGCAGTGTGCGAACGCCGGATATCGTCCTTGTAAAAGGTGTTGCCTCCGTCGATGACCACGTCCCCGGACCCGGCCAGTTCCAGGATCGTCTCCAGATGCCGGTCCACGATCTCCCCGGCCGGGAGCATCATCCAGAGGATGCGGGGCTGCTCCAGGGCCTGGAGCAGCTCCTCCAGGGAGAAGCAAGCCTCAGCCCCGTGTTCGGCCAGCTGCTCCGTCTTTTCCGGTGTCCGGTTGTAGGCGGCCACTGTATGTCCATGCTCCAGGAGACGCCTGGCCATATTCATACCCATCCGGCCGAGTCCGATCATACCGATTTTCATATGATTCTCCTTGCTGACTTTAAGCGCTTATACATCACAGGCCCTGCCCTTGAAATTGAAAAAGAACTTCAAGGCCTTCTGCATGGTTTCCGAAAAGATCTTGGGTTCCAGAACCTTGCCCACCACCCGTTTATTAATCTCGGCCAGGGTCGGGTAGGGATGCACCGCTCCGGCAAGGGTTCTCAGCTTCATTCCCCCGTTCAAAGCGGCCACCCATTCCGAAAGCAGCTCTCCTGCCTGGGGGCCCAAGATCTGCACGCCGACAGGTGTGTCTTTGGAGTTCAAAAGCAGCTTGATCTGCCCCAGATCTTCGTTTTCAGCCAGGCTGCGGTCGTTTCCGGAAAAATATTCCCGTACCACCCTGAACTCCATTTTTTTGTCTGCGGCCCGCTTCTCGTTCAGGCCGATGGAAGCCAGCTCCGGCTCGGTATAGGTGCACCAGGGCATCAGGGTGTCGTCCGCCTTGCGTGGCAGATGAAAGACCGCGTTGGAGACCACGATGCCCCCTTCATATCCGGCTGCGTGGGTGAACTGGTTCCTCCCGGTCACGTCCCCGGCCGCATAGATGTGCTTTTGGGAGGTGCGCATCCGCTGGTCCACCTGGATCCCTTTGCGAGTAAACTCGACCCCGGTGTTCTCCAGACGCAAATTCCAAACATTGGCCTCGCGCCCCAGGGCCACCAGGAGCTGCCCGGCCCTGGCGGTCTGCTCCTGTCCGTCGCTGCCGGTGAAGACCACTTCTTTCATCCCGCCCCGGTCTCTGACTTCCTTGACTCCGGCCCGGAGATGAAAACTGACCCCTTCCGCCTCCAGCCGGGACTGGAGGAGTTCGGCCAGGCCCTCGTCCTCCTTGGACAGGATCTGGCCGCTGCGCTGAACCACCTGCACCTCGGTTCCCAGCCGGGCAAAGGCCTGGGCCATTTCGCAGGCGATGGGCCCGGCCCCGAGCACGATCATCGATCCCGGGAGTTCGTCCAGGGAAAAAATGTCCTTGTTGGTCAAATATGAGGTCTCTTCAAGGCCGGGAATCTTGGGGGCGGACGGGGAGGAGCCCATGGCCAGAACCCAGGTTTTGGCAGTTACGGTTCGGCCGCCCAGTTTGAGGGCATGCTCGTCCTGGAATTCGGGCTCGCCAAATTCCACCCTGGCCCCCAGATTGCAGAAACGCTCCACCGAGTCCTGGGCCTGGATCTTCTGGATGACCTCCTGGATGCGCCCGGCAATGGCTTTGAAATCCACTCTGGGAAGCTCCACGGCCGGGAGACCGAATTTTTCAAGATGCTTCAGCTGCTGATAGACCTGGGCGGTCCGGATCAGGGTCTTGCTGGGCACGCAGCCAAAGTGCAGGCAATCGCCCCCCAGGGCGGGCTCTTTTTCGATCAGGAGCGTTTTGGCTCCCAATCTGGCGCTGCCCGCGGTGACCGTCAACCCGGCGGCCCCGCCGCCTATGACTCCGATGTCATAATCATAGGCTGTCATGATCTGGCTCCCTGCTTTTTTGGAAATTCGCTTTTCGGATCCACGGCGCCCATCCCGGTCTTGCGGCGGTAGAGGTTGACCAGCTTCTTGGTGATCAGGGGGAAGACCCCCAGAAGGATGAAGGAGATGATCAGGCTCGGGGAGAGGATGTCTCCCATTTTGGAAATCTGGCCCAGCTCCTTGCCGGCGTTAACGTACACCGCGGTCCCCGGGAGCATGCCCAGCTGGGAGACCCAGTAGAACCGCCGGAGGGGCAATCTGGTCAGGCCCATGACCAGATTGATGACAAAGAAGGGAACAACCGGGATCAAGCGCAGGGTGAAGAGGTAGAAACTCCCCTCCTTCTCCACGCCCTGGTTGATTTTGACCAGACGATCCTTGAACCTGGCCTGGACCCAGCCCTGAAACAGATGCCTGGCCACGAAGCAGGCCAGGGTCGCCCCGATGGAACTGGCGAAGGAGACCACGATCAGCCCGGTGACAAAACCGAACAGAGCCCCGCCGGCCAGGGTCATGATCGCCGCCCCGGGCAGATTGAGGGCCACCACCACAATGTACAGCAGGGCATATCCCCCGAGGACCAGGACCGGGTGGCCGGCGAACAGGGCCTGAAAACTCACCCGGGAGGCCTTGAGATAGGACAGGGTCAGGTACTGGTTGAGATCAAACAGAAAGAACAATCCGGCCAGGACCAGAATCACCAGGACGATGATGATTTTTTTGAGAGATGTTTTTTTCACGGTCGTTGCACTTCCACCCTTTTTACAGTAGGTTTGATCATGAGGTTTCAGATGTCACGTTTTGGGTTTCAGGAAAAGAAAACAGCAGCAATAACAATACATTAAAGATTGAGACCCGACACCTGACACCTCTTTTTGCAGATAATTAACAATAACGTGTCAGAAAGTTTATAAAAATTTTAGCTGACTTGTAAGAGCTCTGTATATTATATAATATATTTCAATGCAGCCAGCGGCGGGGCTCGTATGAAACTTGATTTTTCTTTCTCCGTCACCCCGGTGGAGGCCGGGGTCCAGCTTGTTAAGGCTGGATTCCGGCCTCCGCCGGAATGACGGAGGAGGTGATTCCAAGTTTCTTTTTCAATCAAACTGGACGTATGCGGCCAGAGGCAAAGCTGACATGCGACTCCTGGAGCATCTGCTGCGCCCTGAAAGCGGCCCCCAGCAGGGGAGCCCGGCTGTCCAGGATCACCCGGACCGGAATGGTCTCGAGCAGGGCCTGGTATCGGCCTTTGGCGCTGAAGGCCTCCAGGAAGGGGCCATCCTCCAGAGCCGCCAGTATCTTCGGGGGGATTCCCCCGCCCAGATAGATCCCGCCGCTGCTCAGCGCGGTCAGGGCCAGGTTCCCACTGACCGCCCCGAGGATGGCTATAAAGTGCTCCAGGGCCTGCCGGCAGACCGGATGCTCCTTGGCCAGGGCCGTTTCCGTGATCACCCTGGCCGGATCGCCGGACAGCATTTTTTCCTTCAGCCAGGCCGGTTCCGGGCTGTTGGCCGAGTGCTGCAGCCAGGTGTAGATGTTCACCAGGCCGTTTCCCGAAAGGACCCGCTCCACACTCACGTGTCCGTACTTGGCTTGGAGAAACCGCCATAGCTCAAGGTCTGCTTCGCTGTTCGGGGCAAAGTCCACATGACCGCCTTCCGAGGGTACAGCCCGGGGACGTCCGTCTTCAAAAACAAGCAGGGCCTGGCCCAGGCCTGTGCCCGGGGCCACCACCCCGATGGTCCCGTTTTTCTCCGCCCGGGCCCGGTTCAGAAACCTGAGGCGGTCTCTTTGCAGCAGGGGTACGGACAGGGCGGTTGCGCTCAGGTCATTGATCAGCTTCACCCGCTCCCAGCCAAAGCGTTTCCTGAGGCCTGCCTCGGAAACCGTCCAGGGCAGGTTGGTGGTCTTGGAGCGGCCCCTGACCACCGGCCCGGCAATCCCTAAGCAGACACCGGCCGGGGAGACGCTGTACTTGCGGGTGAAGGCATCGAGTATGTCCTCCAGGCCTGTGGCATCACGGCTGGCGTAGGTCTCCAGGCAGTGCAGGCGCGGGCGCTGTGGTCCTGCCTCGAAGCAGGCGACATTGGTTTTGGTCCCGCCGATGTCGGCGGCTAGAAGGGTGTGTGGTGATGATTCAGGCATTGAAGAAAGTGTACACAATCCCGGCCGGTTTGAAAACCCAGCAAAAGTATTGCAAAACACAGATCGCTACGCTTTGTGGGTAGGTCGACTCGGGACGTGTTTCCTTACATCCCTTTCAAGAAATTCTTATTCCTGTGGTCCTGGGGGCGAATG
Source organism: Desulfohalobiaceae bacterium S24 (assembly GCA_011389765.1). Lineage (GTDB taxonomy): Bacteria > Desulfobacterota > Desulfovibrionia > Desulfovibrionales > Desulfothermaceae > JAABTT01. The sequence goes on from JAABTT010000007.1 coordinate 28,404, forward strand.
CAGCCTTTTGCTGCCGGGTTGGGCGGCACATGAGAGTTTATATACTGAGTCGGATAAAGGATATTGAAAAAAATTTGACAACCTAAAACGCTGTCGATAATGTAAAAGCATATTTGAAATATAGAAATGGGAGGTAAAAATGATCCATTGGAAGGAACATATTGAGAGCAAGCCTGAAGTTATGCGTGGTAAGCCAAGGATCAAAGGGACCAGAATTCCCGTAAGTCTTCTCCTTGGGTATTTTGCCGCCGGAAATTCCATGGAGGAAATTCTCGCAGAATTTGAAGGTCTCAATAGAGATCAACTCTCAGCATGCTTGGATTATGCTCGAGACTTGGCAGAATTCGAGGTTGCAATTTAATGGTCCTCAAATTTTTTACAGATCACTGTATCTCGAATTTCATCGTTGAATCGCTTCGTCAAGCTGGGCATAAAGTATTCCGCCTTCAGGATTCTATTCCACCCGACTCTCCAGATGCTTTCGTTATTGCCAAAGCTCAAGAACTTAATGCTATTCTTGTGTCACTTAACGGTGATTTTGCTGATATTGTCACCTATCCTCCTGAGAAATATGCAGGAATATTTTCTCTTCAGCTTAAAAACCATCCTGAACTCATCCCTCAGATCTTGAGTCGATTACATGCATTTCTTTCTACCCATCCTCAACCCGAATTTTATAGATGTAACAATTGCTACTGAACTCAGAACCCTGGCCTTGTACCATTGCTGAACGTATTGGCAACCGGACGAAGCGTGAGTCAGGAAAACAAACAGGAGGTGGCTATGCCAAAGTGTGGAATTTGCGGAGGAGAGGCTCCCAGGCAACCGAAAGTCACGGATGACGGGCGATGTGATCTGTGTCAGAAACCGATTGTCCTCGAAGAGGACCTGGGCAAAACCAAATGCGGTTTGTGCGGCGGCGAGGCGCCGCGGCAACCGGAAATCACCGAAGAGGGGAATTGCGAATTCTGCGGCCGCAAGGCCGTCTTGAAGCAGTGATCAGGATTCGGTGTCCGGCAGACCGGATGCCGAATCCTGATGGTTTCGACCTGGAATTCTTCGCCGGCATGCTTGCTGCTCCAGGTTACGGTCGTTCAAACCTAAACAGGTACAAAGGAGTTTTATGACTCCGCAACTTATCGGAATTTCAGGAAGTCCGATCAAGAACAGCAACACGGATCGGTTGGTCCAGGCCGTGCTTGAAGCCAGTGGTCTAGAGTATGAATTTGTCAAACTTTGCAAGGTCAATATCAAGCCCTGCATCGCCTGCCTGGGCTGCACCGGGGACAATATCTGCAAAGTCAAGGATGATTTTCCGGAACTTGCAGAAAAGCTGAAAAAGGCTCATGGACTGGTCATCGGCAGTTACCCCCCCTATGCAGTGGTGGATGGTTTCAGTAAGGCCTTTTTGGAACGCCTTTTTTCCATGCGCCACCAGAATCATCTCAATCAGGGTAAATTAGCCGTGGTCATCACCACCGGTATCGGGCGCGGAGCCCCCGGTCTGGATGAGGCCGGACAGCAGGTGAGCATGGCCTTGCAGATGGAAGGTATGGAAATCGTAGGCCAAATCAAGGCTGTCGGCAATGCAGAATGTCTGGTTTGCGGCTATGGCGAGGTCTGCCCCATGTCTGCCTTGCCATGGGTGTTCGGCAAGGATGTCAGGGTGACACCCGATAAGTTCTGCAACGTGGAAGATCAGACAGAGGCTTGGAACCGGACCAGCCAACTGGGGCAGAATCTGGCGGCTCGAATCAAGACGCAGACCAACATGTGAGTTCTGCTCAACTTTGAATAATCAGTAGGAGTGAAACAATGGAAAAAAATCATCTCTATGTCTTATGGACTAACGACAATCCGGTGACAGCAGAAAAAATGGTCTTTATGTATACCATCAATTCGCTCAAACGCGGCTGGTGGGAAAAAGTGACGCTCATCATATGGGGTGCAACCACGAGGCTGGTCAGTGTAGATGAGGATATTCAAGAAAAAATCAAGGAAGCCCTGGATGCGGGCGTGCACATTACTGCCTGTAAAGCTTGTGCAGACCAATTGGGAGTGACGGAGGATCTCGAAAAACAGCAAATTGAAGTCATCTATTGGGGAACTTCATTGACTGACCTCTTAAAAAACAACGAACCTCTATTAACAATCTGAAATCCCGCCCGGCACCGCCTGATTTCAAGAGGAGCCGTCTATGATTCTTGCAATCCATTCAAGCCCGAGTACAGGAGGCAATCTGGAAAGGATGGTCATTCGGGTGGCCCAGGCCTCCGATCTGGCCCACGAAGTCGTCAGACTCAGCGAATTGAGCCTTTTCCCCTGCCGGGGATGCGTACGTTGTGCGAAGGGCAAGCGGTGTGTTCAGGCAGACGATATGTCCCCTCTTTATGAAAAACTGGTGGCAGCAAAAGGTCTTATTTTGGGTGGGGTAAATTATAACGGCCGGGTCAATGCCCTGGCTCATATCTTTCTGGAGCGGCTTTTCCCGCTCTACCACCAGGAACCTGCCTTTCGGGACATCCCGGCGGCAGTGGTCGCTGTCGGAGGCGAGGACCCCTGTGCAGCAGCCCGTGATATGGCCGGATATCTGAAGGATGTTTACTTCTTTCAACTGATCGGCACGGCCTTGTTTGCCTCCGACACCCCGCCCTGTTTTTCCTGCGGCCTGGGGGCACAATGCACGGTCGGCATGCCGGCCCTGAACTGGTCCCAAGCCGATTTCAAGGCCTTCACCCGGGTTACAAAAGAGATGTTTCAGCGTTTTGAAGACAACGAGGATGCGGTTCTGGGCTGCGAGCGGCTGGGCCGGACCTTGAAAACAGCCATTGAAGGCAGCTGGAGCCGGCCCAGACCCGGCGGCGGTGTGTATCTTCCCGCCTCTGGATGAAAATCGGCCAATTCACGCAGGTTTTGAATCCAGGACATCGCTCACCTTCTGAAGCAAAGAGGACCTCAGCCTCACCGGAAAACACAACGATTCCCACCGGCGAGGCGTCCATGATCATTTTCAGCGAAGATTCAGAGGACACGGTGTTATTACTGCACTCCCTTTTGTTTACCCTTGTTTCTCAAACCGAGCCAACTGGCTCTGGGGAATGATCATAGATCTTCCAAGAAATTGCAAATTCTTGTCGGTACGTTCCAAACAGAGCAGCCTCAGTTCATTCAAGACTCCGGCCGCCGCTGTCTGCCCCCAGAACCAGTTCTCCAGCTCGGCCTTGGTCCCCTGCCGGCCGGGCTGCGCGGAAACGGCTTCCAAATAATAGGCCTTGATATCCTGGACCGCCGTTCTAAGAACCGTAGCCAAAGACTGATCGGCCGGGATGCCGGAATTCTCCCGGCCTCGAATGAAACCAACAATCAAGGCGACGGATTCCTCTGGTGTGAGTCCGCTTGTACCAACCGTTGTCCGGGAGTTGTGCGCCAGGGACAGATCGTACCAGGTGCGCAACTGCGAGGCCTCCTGCTGAAAAGCCTTCAGGAGTCCTTCAGTCGGACTCAATCCACGGGTCGCAGAAGGAACAAAGGAAACCGGGCAGGCAAAGGGTTCCGAGCCGGTTTCTTCCCGAGGGGCATCCTCGGGATAATCATCCAGGACCGGACCGCTTTCAGCCTCCAGGAGCCCCATTACCCGGCGAAGCACCCGCTTTTGAAAATCAGGAATAATGAAAATCGGCCACAGATCCGATGCATTGCTCATCTGCCAGTTCCTTGAGCCGGTCCAGGGGAAAAATCACATTGAGATCTTCCTGAAAACCGATGCGGTCGAAATTCGTGGAGATATGGCTCATGATCACGTCCTTGGCCGGGGTGTCTCTGGGAATCACCCGGTAATCATTGGCACCGACATCAAACGGCCGGTCTCCCCGCCGATGGATACCGGCCGTGGAGATCAGGGCGACCCGCCGTTTGGACAGGCAGGCCCCCTGCGCAAAGGGCCTGGTTTCAAACGTTGGGCAGGGGACGGACAACAGATGATCACGTTCTTCGGCCGGCATGTTTTCCAATCGAGCCATAGTGCTGCTCCTTTCTGGTTTGAATTTCTGAGATCAAGGCTGAAGGCTACCTCAGATCATTTTGGGATGCTGTAACAAAGACTACAAATTGAGATCCTTCAACTTCCCGGCAATCATTTCAATATGTTCAAAAACTTCAGGATCATCCTCCCATCGTTTAAAAGAATGTTCCGTCACCTTCAGCTGTTTCCTGCCTTTTTCGCCCTAGACCTTTTGCGATGCTCCGATTGCAGACACGGTTCCGTATCCACATGTAAAGCAGGGGAGAATAGATGATTTGAAGCTGATTCCAAGCAAGGTCATTTTTCACCTCTGTGCTAGATTCCGATCCGACCCCTCACCCTTGTTTGCACCCACCATAAGTCTGAACCGGTAAATTACTGTAGCAAAGATTACAAAATCCCTATAAAAAAATTCCGCTTTCTTGACGAATCAGGTCCATTGTGCAAGACTGCCTGGAAATACAACAATTCCAGAACAATCCATCCACTGGGGCAGTGACTTTTGATATTTGAAAACCCACTCAAGGCGACCAAATGAAAGAAAGTGAAATCGGCGTCGATGCGGAAACCCTCTGGCAGGCAGCAGACAAGCTACGTGGCTCAATCGACGCGGCGGAATACAAGCATGTCGTCCTTGGCCTGATCTTCCTGAAGTACATTTCCGACGCGTTTATCGCCCGCCGGGAAAAGCTGGCCGAAGAGCTCAAGGCCGAGGGGATCGAAGGCAAACAGGCCGAGAATCTCCTGGAGCAGCGTGACGAGTATACGGCCGAGAATGTCTTTTGGGTGCCGCCGGAGGCTCGCTGGGACAAAATCCAGGCGCGGGGGAAAGACCCCAATATCGGCAAGCTCATCGACGACAAAATCGAACTGAACCGCCAGATGAACCGCACGCTTGAAGCCATGGCACGGGCCATCTTCAAGGCGTGGTTCGTAGACTTTGAGCCAGTGAAGGCCAAGGCGGATGGCGCAACCAGCTTCCGTGGCATGCCACAGCAAGTTTTCGATCAGTTGCCGGATCGGTTCACCGAGTCCGAGTTGGGGCCGGTGCCGGAGGGGTGGGAAGTTAAACGTTTGGATGAGTGTGTTCACCTAACAATGGGACAATCGCCACCATCGGAACATTACAACAAGGAAGGTACTGGAAGACCTTTTCATCAAGGGGTGAGCGATTACGGACCCCGTTTTCCTACGCACCGGGTTTATTGCACAGTAGATGGCCGCTTAGCAGAGCCTGGGGATGTCCTGGTATCTGTTCGTGCACCAGTTGGGCGTATTAACGTCGCTGATAGTCAGTTGGTTCTTGGGCGTGGCCTGGCAGGTTTAAGGCACTGTCGTGAGCGACAATCGTTTCTACTTTATTATCTCTACCACACGTTTGCAGTGGAAGACGCTATTGGAGACGGAACAATTTATAAGGCAGTAACCAAGCGATTCTTATCACAAATGCCGATTCTATCGCCTCCCGAAGCAATCATTGATACGTTTGATGAATTGGTATGCCCATTTGACGACATGATTGCTTCACTTGCACGCGAATGTCGAACACTTTCTTCACTTCGTGACACTTTACTTCCAAAATTGATTTCTGGAGAAATCAGGGTGCCAAAGGCCATGGAGGGTGCCAATGACGGATGAAGCCTACTCCGAAGCCTTTCAGCTTTCTGCCTGCCGGGAGTTGCTGGATGCTTACCCGGAGTCCCTGCGGATTCAAGAGCAGGTAGAGGCGCTGGAAGAGGCCATGCCCGACCGCCCCGGGGTGGTGGTTTCGTTCTGCCGGATGATCATGGTGATCATCCAGATTTTGACGAATACATTGACAACGACTACGGGCCCTTCGAAGTGCTGGGTGCTTCTCTGCTTGCCAGCGAAGCGCTGTACCGAATTGACTTTCAGGCATACAGGGTGGCCCTGGTGGAGTTCCATCAGGAGCAGAAGGCAGCACCAGCGGACGATGAGCAAGTGAGAGAATCTGAATGAACCGCGTCGCAATCAATCCAGAGTTGATCACTTGGGCGTGCGAGCGTGCGGGGTTGGACGCGATCGACTTGACAGGGCGTTTCCCCAAGCTTCCCGAATGGGAAAGCGGCACGTTGCAGCCAACATTGCGTCAGCTTGAGAGCTTCGCGCGGACAGTGCATGTTCCCATCGGCTATCTTTTTCTGCCCGAACCACCGGCAGAGCCGTTGCCGATTCCGGATTTCCGCACCATCGCTGGACGAGGAGACACCCGGCCAAGCCCGAACCTGCTGGATACGCTGTATCTGTGTCAGCAGCGGCAAGAATGGTTTTGCAACTATGCCCGTATGCATGGCCTGGAGCCGTTGGCTTTCGTTGGTCACTCGCACATAGTGAATGAGCCTGTCGAGGTGGCGGACAGGATTCGCAGAGAACTTGGGCTTTCGATTGCCGAACGGCAGCAACTCCCGAGCTGGACTGAAGGCTTGCGCCAGCTCGTGGCCAAATCGGAAGATGCTGGCGTGCTGGTGATGGCCAGCTCCATCGTGGGCAGTAATAGTCACCGCAAGCTCGACGTGAACGAGTTTCGCGGTTTTGCACTGGTTGATGATCTCGCACCGCTGGTATTCATCAACGCCGCTGACAGCAAGTCTGCGCAGATGTTCACGCTGGTTCATGAACTGGCGCATTTGTGGCTGGGGGAAAGCGGCGTTTCTGATGTTGAAGCTGGCCGCCTGCCGGATCAGGCGGTTGAGCGCTGGTGTAACACCGTGGCCGCCGAAGTCCTGATGCCGCTTGAACAGTTCCGGGCGACCCATGCGCCGGGTGCACCGGTTCTGGAGGAAATCCAACGGCTTGCGCGACTATTCAAGGTCAGCACCCTGGTCGCCCTCCGTCGTTTGTTTGATGCGGGATTGATCGACCAGCCAACGCTTTGGGAATTCTATCGGCAAGAGCTGGCTCGAATACGGGCGCTGGACCGAGGAGGAGCGGGGGGTGGAGACTTTTATCGCACCCTGGGTGCTCGCACGGGTAAGCGTTTCGCCAGGGCCGTATTGTCCAGCACGCTGGAAGGGCAGACCCTGTTTCAGGACGCGTTTCGCATGCTTGGTATGCGCAAGACTTCCACGTTCTATGCGGCGGCACGGGAGTTGAGGGTTATGCTGTGAGTTATCTGCTTGACGCCAATGTCTTCATCCAGGCCAAGAATCTTCATTACGGCCTGGACTTCTGTCCCGCGTTTTGGGATTGGCTGGTCGAGAACAATGCGGCAGGCCAGGTGTTCAGCATTGACAAGGTGGCGGATGAAATGAGCGCAGGCGAGGATGAACTGACCGGTTGGATACGGACGCACGGGAAGGATTTATTTTTGAAGACCGATGTAGGCGTTGCGGCCCGTTTCGGAGATGTGAGCAACTGGGCCATGGGGCAGAACTATGAGGCGGCGGCCATCAACACCTTTTTGCAGGTGGCGGATTTCTATCTTGTGGCCCATGCATTGGTGGGTGGACACGTCATTGTGACGCACGAAGTGCCTGCGAACTCGGTAAAGCGCATCAAGATCCCCAATGCCTGTATCGGTATGGATCTTCGATTCATGACGCCATATGATATGTTGCGGCGGGAGCGAGCGAGATTTGTCTTGGGGCAAAGGGCTGTAGCGGAGTAGTCTTCCATTTCCGTATTGAAGGAAATATGGGAAAAAGTCTGTCAGAAAAACAAGTCGAACAGGCAGCGCTCGGTTGGTTCGAGGCGCTGGGCTACGATGTACGCAAGGGTGCGGATATCTCGCCAGGGTCGGATACCCCGTTGCGCGACAGCCATGAGCACGTGGTGCTGGAGCCCGGGCTGCGGGCGGCACTGCGCAGAATCAATGGCCATTTGCCTGAAGAGGCCATAGAACAGGCCATACGAGTTGTCGTCCGGCCCCCGGAACCCACGCTCCCACAGAATAATCGCTGGTTTCATCGGCTTCTCACTGACGGTATCGATGTGGAATACCGAAATCAAGGCGATGAAACGCGAGGCGATAAGGCGTGGCTTGCTGACTTCTCCAGGCCTTCGGCAAATGACTTCCTGATCGCCCGGCAGTTTACGGTCAAGACGGGCAACAGGACCCGCCGGGCCGATCTGGTGGTGTTTATCAACGGCTTGCCCATCGCCATCATCGAATTGAAAGATCCAGCCGATGAACAGGCGGATCTGTGGAAGGCGTACCGTCAGCTTCAGGATTATAAAGAACAGGTCCCCGGCCTGTTTACCTACAACGAACTGATGGTGATCAGTGACGGGGCGATTACTCGGGTCGGGTCACTGACATCAAGCTCGGATCGCTTTTCGCCGTGGCGCTCTATCGAAGATATGGCCCGTCCGGGCGAACCAACACTGGAAGCCCTGGCAACCGGGCTTTTCGCACCGCAGCGACTGCTGGACTACCTGCACAGGTGTGTGATCTTTGAAGAGAATGACCGGACCGGAGAAATCGGCAAGAAAATCGCCGGATATCATCAATTCCGGGCCATGAAGAAGGCCCGGGAATCTGTGAAAGCGGCATTGCGACCACCAACCGGGACAGGTGACGGCCGCGGCGGTGTTATCTGGCACACGCAGGGGTCGGGAAAGAGCCTGACCATGCTGATGCTTTCCGGGGCGCTCATCAGTGAAAAACAGCTCGCCAACCCCACGATAGTTGTCGTAACAGACCGCAATGACCTCGACGGACAGCTTTTCGGCACATTTGCCTACGGTCGAGCGCTGTTGCGCCAGGAACCGGAGCAGGCCGACAGCCGCGATGACCTGGCAGCCAGGCTCAACCGAGCTTCCGGTGGCGTGGTATTTACGACCATTCAGAAATTCGAGGAACGCGACGGTCCGGTCAGCGAACGTTCGAACATTGTCGTGCTGGCTGATGAGGCACACCGCAGCCAATACGGATTTCTGGAAGAATTCTCTGACTTCGCCACGATTATTGGAAAGCAAAATTCCCTGATTGGTCAAGAAGAATATTTTTGGCGCGGGAAGCCTTTTTGCAGTCATTCGCTCCCGCACCAAGAGAAGAAATTGGGCACCGCTTCCAGCTCTTTATTTGTCGTGTGTCTGAAAATAGCGTTGCCTATTCGAAACATACTAACCCCCAAATGGAGGAAATAATATGCCCACGCTTCCACTTGAACAAATGACTGTAAAGGAGAAGCTGCAAGTCATGGAAGAGCTTTGGAGTGATCTTTGTTGTAATCAAAACCATATTCCGGTACCTCAATGGCACAAAGACCTATTGGACAAACGGGAAAAACTAGTCAAAGGAGGCAAGGCAACATTCGTGGACTGGGAAACCGCAAAAAAACGGATAGCTGATAGAATATCATGAAAATTCGTATAATTGATCAAGCGGTAGATGATCTTGTTGATGGGTACAATTTCTATGAGGATCAAGCACCTGGGCTTGGGACGTATTTTCTGGATTGCCTATATTCGGACGTTGAGTCGCTTGTGTTGTATGCGGGTATACATCGGATCGTCCATAGTAATTATCATCGTATGCTATCGGAAAAATTCCCTTTCGCAATTTATTATACCATTTCAGGAGATGAGATAAATATTCACGCGATTATCGACTGTCGCCGAGACCCCGCATGGATTCGAGACCGTCTGAAAATATAGAGAACAAGCCAGTGTACCTGATGCCAAACGTGAGTGAATAATCTCCTTGACGTGAGCCTTGACGGCACCTTGACGGGATCGGAGCGCGGCAACTATCTGATTATAATTTATAAGACGTTCTGAGAAGGGCAATTTTACATCTTAAACAAACTATTACACCTTGGCTAATGAGAGAAAAAAAACAAGGAGGACATTATGGCCAAAGCAGACGGACCATTGCTGGACACCGGAGATCGGTTCCCAAGCCTCGTATGAAACTTCAAATTCCTCTCATCAGGGTCGCTATCGGTATCGGAATCGGTATCGAGAAATGATATGATGAGGATTAAGACTTCGATTCCGATAGCGATAGCGATCCCGACCGGGATTTCTTTCTGAGGTTTCTTCATTGATCAAACTGACCGGGCCGCCCGGCCAACGGCCGGCGCTGACAATTGAGACAGTCGCCCACGGGCGGGTCCAAATAGATGAGCATTTCACCAGGGGCTATGGGGTGGTCCTGATCTATCGCGGGCACTGGTGACCGTTCTGCAGTCAGCAGTTGGCTGACTTCCAGCAGAGCATGGAGGACTTCAGGGCTGAAAACATGGCCCATCGGCCGGCTCAAGGCGGCCAATGTCCTGGCCCTGGTCAGGTATTACAAGCAAAACAGGGATTAATCATGCTCGACTACCAGGGAGTCGCGGCCGAGGACCTCAACCGCCTGGACAGTTATCTCCAGTCCCTGATCGACACTGAGGTTGGATCACTCTCCAGAGCGTCCCAGAAACCCTTCTGGATCAACGACCGCTACAACTGGTCCCTCAACGAAAAACCGTAGCTGAAACACTGGCAGATGCCTGAGTTTCAGATCTTCCCATGTTGAATTTCGCCCTTATCAGTGACCGGGACCAAATCAGACCTGTCCAAGACACCCTGAATCAGAAGGGGGTGAAGGATGAGGCTGGCAGCAATGGCCACAAAGGCCAGGCATCAGAATCTTGTCCTGAAGATCTCCCCAGGCTGTTTCTTTCTGCCAGGACCGGGCAAAGGTCAGCGCAGCCATGAGTACGCAGATAACCCCGGAAACCCCCAGGAATTCTTCAGCCAGGACAAAAGATCCATAAGCCAGGATCAGGGACATGCTGGTGGTGAAGAAGACATGATGCTCGTGCCAGACACGGAGAAGCCAGGCTCCAAGCCAGCCCATAAACAGTCCAGCGGGCAGGGCCGCCAGCACAGCCCACGCAAACGCTCCGAGTGTCCTGTAAAGGTGCAGATCAGACCCTTCCAGCACCATTCCGGTGATCACCGAAAAGACCACCACGGTTGTTCCGTCGTTGAACAGGGATTCGCCTTCATGGATTTGTGTTCTCTACCGGCCATGTAGGCCGTAGTCTTTACTGGTTCCTTACACAAAAAGCTTGACTGAATCAAGTCTTTCAGTATTTTTGGATGGCTGTCAACATTCCGGTTTTCATCCGGATTGCAAATCATTGAGAATCATCCTATACAATAAGCGGAAATGATCTCACTCATCTAAAACCGACTGGTAAGTCTTCTTCTGAACACCAGTTATCCCATGGATCTTACACTCAAGCGCATAAACAAGCACTTCAAAGGCAGAACCGTGCTCGAGGATATCAGCTTTGATGTCGGTCCCCGGGAACTCGTATCCATTATCGGGCCCTCAGGGGTGGGGAAGACCACCTTGCTGAAAATCATTGCGCAACTCGAGCAACCCACCGGCGGAGAGGTCGTCTTTCCAGAGCCTCCTTCCAGGAAGCATCCGGTGATCCTGGTCTTTCAGGACTATGTCCTTTTCCCGGGCATGACGGTCCGGGGAAACATCGGTTTCGGTCTGAAATCGAGACGGATCAAGAAAGCTGAAATCAGGGAGCGAGTCGACCGGATGCTCGAATATTTTCGTCTTGAGGAGCAAAGCGGGCACTATCCGGCCCAGCTTTCGGCCGGGCAGAAACAGCGGGTGGCCATCGCAAGGGCCATGATCATCAATCCGGCTGTTCTGCTTTTGGACGAACCCTTTGCCAATCTGGACCGCAGCCTGAAAATGGAGACCGCCGGTTTTATCCGAAAGACCCAAAAGGAATTCGGAATCCCCACAATCAGCGTAACCCACGACCTGGAAGAGGCCTTTGCCATGTCGGACCGGATCGGCATCCTCCTGGACGGCAGGCTCAAACAGTACGATGCCCCCAAGGAAATCTATTTTCATCCCAACTCCTATGATGTGGCCCGGTTTTTAGGTCCGGTGAACATTATTCCCAGAAACCTGTATCAGCTGTTCGGGATCAACGGGGAGCGGGGACAACAGGACCGCATTCTGGCCAGACCTGAGAACCTGGTCCTTGAGCCTCTGGAGAACGGAGCCGGGAGGATACAGGAGGTGACCTTTGCCGGCCATTACATTGTCTATTCAGTCTCCCTGCAGGACAGGGTGTTCACCGTGTACAGCCATCAGGACAGCTTCAGACCGGGGCAGGAGGTCGCCCTGAAAATCAAGCCGTATGGGGAGCAGTAATCATGTTGAGATCCCTTTTTGCATCGGGTGTTCTCCTGGCGATTCTCGGGACCTCGCCCATCATGCTGCAGGCCGCTGAGGAAAAGCTCCTGGAGGCATCCTTTGAGACGATTGAAGAGCAGGCGGCAGGCACCGCAGTCCACTGGTACATGTTCGGGGGCTGGGCCCATGTCAATTCCTGGGTGGACGGCTATGTGGCCGCAGAGATGAAAAAACGCTACGACATTGATCTCACCAGAGTTCCCATGGATGCCGGGGTCTTTGTGAACAAGCTGCTCAATGAAAAAGCCGCGGGCAAACAAACCGGAAGCATTGACCTCTTGTGGATCAACGGGGAGAATTTCAAAAATGCCAAAGAGGCCGGCCTGCTCTTCGGACCTTTTGCCTCCAGGCTGCCCAATGTGCAGCAGTATGTCGATCCCAATAGTGTGGCCTTTGATTTCGGCTATCCGGTGGAAGGCTATGAGGCCCCCTTCGGCAAGGCCCAGTTCGTGTTCGAGTATGACAGCGCGGCCATCGACTCGCCTCCCCGGACGCTGGCTGCCTTGAAAACCTGGATCAAGGCCCACCCCGGACGCTTCACCTATCCCCAGCCCCCTGATTTCACGGGATCGGCCTTCATCCGTCAGGTCTTCTATGCCCTCACCGGCGGACATGAGCAGTACCTGCAGGGGTTCGACCGGGAACTCTTCGAGCGGCAGAGCCCCAAGCTCTGGGACTTCCTGAACGCTCTCCAACCCTGGCTCTGGCAGAAAGGGCAGACCTACCCCAAGAACAGCGCATCCCTGGACACCCTTTTTTCCCGGGGCGAAGTGGCCTTCGGCATGTCCTATCACCCGCCGCACGCCCAGAACAAGATCCTGGAAGGCAGCTATCCGGAGAGCGTGCGGACCTTTGTGCTTGAAGACGGATCCATTTACAACATCCACTATACGGCCATCCCCTTCAACGCCCCGAATAAAGCCGGGGCCATGGTTCTGGCCAATTTCCTCATTTCCGTGGAAGCCCAGCTCGCCAAGTACCGGCCGCAAGCCTGGGGTGATTTTCCGGCCCTGGATATCTCCCGGCTGAGCCCGGCGGACCGGAAACGCTTTGCAGAGGTGGATCTCGGTCCGGCCACCCTGAGTTCCGCCGAACTGGATCCCGTGGCGGTTCCCGAAATCCCGGCCGCCTATCTCGAGGCCCTGGAACAGGGCTGGGAGGAACATGTTTTGCACTAGAGACCAGAAATGTCCTGATCATGGAAAGAAAGATTGCTTATTCAAGGGTGAACTGTGAACCATGAAAAGCGCCAAGCTTCTCCTCAGGCTGAGCCCTCTGCTCATCCCTTACCTGATCCTGTTTTGCGGAGGCGTGTTCTTGACCGTCGGCCAGTCTCTGGGCTTTCTGACCCCACTGCCCTATACAGGCGGAACTTTCGAGGCCTATACGCAATTATTCTCGGATCCGCATTTTCTGGCTTCCTTCCTGTTTTCTCTGCAAGTAGCCCTGGCCTCAGCCTTGCTGTCCGTAACAGCCGGAACCCTGCTGGCTTACTGGGTCTGGAAGCTTCCTCAGAGATTGCAGACGGCGGCCATCGTCTACAAGATTCCCCTGATCCTGCCCCATATCGCTGTAGCCTTCGTGGTCCTGATCTTCTGGAGCCGCTCCGGGATTGTGGCTTCCCTGGCCCATTCCCTGGGACTGATCGACGCCATGCAGGAATTCCCCAATCTTCTCTATTCCGGCTGGGGTCTGGGCATGATTCTGGCATACAGCCTGAAGGGCACTCCTTTTGCCATGCTCCTGATCATGGCCCTGCTGCTGCGTTTTGACTCCAGACAAATCCAGGCCGCTTACATGCTTGGGGCCTCCAGACTGCAAACCTTCTTCCGGGTCGTCCTGCCCAGAATTGCACCGGCCATGCAAACCGGTTTCATCATCCTCTTTCTGTATAGTTTCGGAGCCTTTGACATCCCCTATCTCCTGAGTGAAAGCCGCCCCGGCATGTTGAGCGTCAATGTCTACAATCTCTATTTCAAGCGCGATCTGGCCCGGCGGCCCGAAGCCATGGCCATGCTCACGTTCATGTTCTGTTTCGCGGTTCTGCTCATCGTTGCCTATTCCAAAATCGTAAATCGTCTGGAAGATGCGGAGCGCAAGATATGAAGCAGCTTGGAGTGCTCCTGCTCTTGCTTGTGCTCTTTGTGCTGCCGGTCATCGTACTCGGCCTGACCAGCCTGGCCCCGGGGTGGCGATTTCCGGACCTCTGGCCCAGGACGTTCAGTCTTGCAGGACTGGACTATCTCCTCAAGAATCAGGAAAGGATCCTCGTCTCTTTAGGGTCCTCCTGCCTCTTTTCTCTTATGACGGTTCTGACAACCTGCGGCATGTGCCTGGCGCCGGCTGCTGTTTTTGCCAGATTTGCTTTCCCGGGCAAGACCCTCCTGGAGGGCCTGCTGCTCACTCCGGCCCTGGTGCCGCCCATGACTTTTGCCATGGGCCTTCATTTTCTGTTCATCAAATTTTCCCTGTCGGATACAATGCCCGGGGTGGTTCTCATTCTATCCATGTTCAGCTACCCGTACATGTTCAGAGCCCTGGTGGCCGGATTCCAGAATATGGGGCAGGAGTACGAAATCTGCGCCCGCAATCTGGGCGCGGGCAATCTGCGGACCCTGCTGTCCGTGGAACTGCCGCTGCTGCTTCCGGCGCTCATCGCCGGCGGCAGCGTGGTCTTTCTGGTGGCCTTTTCCGAATACTTTCTGGTCTTCCTGATCGGAGGCGGGAGCGTTCCGTCTTTTACCGGCACCCTCTTTCCCCTGCTCAGCTCATCCAATCGCGCTCTGGCCTCCATCTTGACCCTAGTTTTTCTGTTTGTGCCAGTTTGCCTCTTCCTGACCCTGGACACCATCCTGGTTCGGGTCTACCGGAGAAGAGGCTTGATCTGACTTATGAATACACAAGACATCATCCCCCGGATCAAGGGCTTTCTGACAGCCTCCAACTGGATGCCGAAGGCCTGTTCCGTCTCCTTTTTGGCTGCCGGAGAATACAATGCGAATTACCTTATCCAAAGCGAGTCCGGCCGCTTTGTTCTGCGGATCAATCACGGCAGCCAGCTCGGGCTGGGCGATGGGCAGATCAACTATGAATATCGGGTGCTCAAGGCCCTGGCTGATACCGGGGTCACCCCCAGACCCTTTGCCTGCGAGCCGAACCCGGCCCCTGAGGATCTCGGAGGCGGGGTGCTGCTCATGGAGTATCTGCCGGGCAAGCCCTTGACCTATGCCCGGGATCTGGAGCAGGCCGCGGCGATCTTCGCCCGGGTGCACAGGGTTCAGCCCCCCGAAGGCATGGTGATCCAGCCCGATCCGGTTCAGGACATCTCCAGGGAATGTTACGGCCTCATCCAGCGCTATCCCGACCACCCCCTGCGCCGGGAGCGCGAGGCCATTGAGGCCTATTTCGAATCCGTCCGGGAACTGGCTGCCGAGACCCGCCCCCTGTTTGCCGATGAAGACTTGTGTCTGGTGAACACGGAAGTCAATGCCAACAATTTTCTGATCAGCGAACAGGAAGCCTTTCTCATTGATTGGGAAAAGGCGGTGCTGTCCTCCAGGTACCAGGACCTGGGCCACTTCCTTGTGCCCACCACCACGCTCTGGAAAAGCGATACGGTTTTAAGTCAGAAGGAAAAACAGCGTTTCCTAAAGGCCTACAAACAGGAATCCGGCCTGGATATCAGCCTGGATGAGCTCAGCCGGAAAACCCGGATTCTGGAAAAGACCATCCTCTTGCGGGCCCTGTCCTGGTGTTACATGGCCTATTATGAATACACCCAGACCGAGCGGGCCATTCAAAACCGGGACACCTTTGCCAAAATCAGGCAGTACCTGGAGGACATCCCGGGCATTGTGGCCTCGGTGCCCTGAGTACAGACTTCGACGCCTTGTGGCGCATTGAGCACTTAAAGATTTGGAATGCTTGGATTATACTCAAAACTGGACATTCTTGAGGTTTCAGGTTTCACGTTTCAGCCCTACCTCTGGCCGCAGACGTCCAGTTTGATCGAAAAAAAAAACGAGTCACCTCCTCCGTCATTCCGGCGGCTTGTCACGGCATAGCTTGAAAAGCGACGCCGGAAGGCCGGAATCCAGACTGAAAAAGCTGGACCCCGGCCTTCGCCGGGGTGACGGAGTAAGAATAATCGAGTTTCATACGAGGTTTTCTTAGAAAACCAAGAGCCGAAAGCGTTCGAGCGAAAGAGAGCTCTGTGAGCGGTTCGTGGTTTCAGCTGAAGTTTCAGTATGAGAGAGCAGAATGAACATCGAACATCGAACGTCCAATGCTGAATGATGAATCAAAGAAAAGACATGTTCATATTCCCGAATCGGCCTCTTCTTGCAAGCAATTGGTATTTCATCCATTCCCTCTTTTTTCTTCATTCATAATTCGATGTTGGACGTTCACATTCTGCCTGCCGGACATCACTTTCGGGCGGTCACCCCCCGATAGAGGCGGTCCAGCCGCTCAACCGGGACGCCGAGAGAATATCCCAGGATCATGAGCTGGTTGATAGCAAACGTTCGCAGAACCCCCAGATTTTGCCAGCGCCGGGCCGAGGTCTGGACGGCCTCGGGCAGGGTGACAATCCGGCCGCGTCCGCGGAGGCGGCGTATCAGCACGAAATCCTCCATGATGGGTATCTCCGGGAATCCGCCCATGGACTCGAATACCCGCTTCTCCAGAAAGAGCCCCTGATCTCCGTACGGCAGCTGCAACACCGCGGATCGAATATTCGTGCCCCATTCCATGCAACGCATCACTCGGCTGTCCAGGTCTGTTTTGAAGCGGAAGGCCCCTCCGGCTCTTTCCGGACGGTCCATGGCCCTGCGTATCAGATCGGCGTATCCCTCTGGGGGCAGGGTATCGGCATGCAGAAACAAGAGGATGCGGCCGCGGGCCGCAGCCGCGCCGGCATTTTGCTGCAAGGCCCGGCCGCCGGAATTTTGCAGCACTCTCGCCCCGCAGCGGGAGGCGATAGCGCGAGTGTCGTCACTGCTTCCGCCGTCAACCACGATAACTTCGGTATGCTCTGCCGGCAGCAGGCGGGCCAGGAGATCCGCAATGTGATGCGCCTCGTTCAGGGTCGGGATAATTACGGAAACCAGGGTCCGGCCCGCAAACAGATCGGCAAAGCGGTGATCCTGGCGAATTTCATCCAGATCTTCCGGGCTATCCATGTCCCGGAGGACCGGGAGGTGTTCGCCTTGTAGGCCAAGGCGCTGCATGTTTTTCCGGGTCTGCGCGGCGACCTGTCCGGTGCTCCAGTCAATCCCCTCAAACAGCCCCGGGGAAAAAACCCGCATCCCAATGAGATAATAGCCTCCGTCAGCCGCGGGCCCCAGGACAACGTCCCGGGTCTGCAAAGCTTGCAGAGCCCGGCCGAGAATGTCGGAAGTGATCCCGGGGACGTCTGTGCCCATCAAAACAACCGGCGCGGCCCCTTTGCGAAAAGCACTTCCAAAGGCCTGTTGCATCCGGAGGCCCAGATCGCCTTGACCCTGCGGCGCATACTGCAGACCGCCACCGAGCCAGTCCCGGAAGCACCTCCGGGCTGCGCCCGTGTAGCAGACACACAGGCGGGAACCAGGCCAGAATCGGCCGGCTGCCCTGGCCATATCCAGGACGTGTTCCGTCATGCGGCGCTGCAGCCGGGCCGCCCCCTCGGGACCAAGCTCCGGAATCAGGCGGGTCTTGACCTGTCCCGGCATTGGATAGCGGGTGAAAATCAGGAGCTGGGGCATCTGTTGGTTCATGGCCATAAAGACTTTAAGCTCTGCGTAATACGATTACTTTGAATTCAAGACAAAGTCTGCTATAGAGCAAGTGGCCGGCAACAGACCGTGAAACCCGCAGATACAACAAACATACAATGCAGACAATGCCAAAACTCGAACGCCTTCAGGGCCAGATTGAACGGGTGACCTTCAGCAATGAAGACACCGGCTTTACCGTAGCCAAGGTCAAAGTCAAAGGCCGACGCGATCTGGTCACCGTTGTGGGAAGCATGACCGCCCCCATGGCCGGACAGGTCCTGCAGATGCAGGGCGAATGGACCCGGCATCCCAAATACGGAGAACAGTTCAATGCGCACGCCTGCACCTGCTCGGTCCCGGCCACGGCTGCCGGCATTCAGAAATACCTGTCCTCGGGTCTGATCAAAGGCATCGGTCCGGTCATGGCTAAGCGCATCGTGACCAGATTTCAGGACCAGACCCTGGAGGTCATTGAGAACGAAACCGAAAAACTGAGCGCCATCGAAGGGATCGGGGACAAACGCATTGCCATGATCAAAACAGCCTGGGAAGAGCAGAAAGAAGTCCGGGATGTGATGGTCTTTCTCCAGAGCCACGGGGTTTCAGCAACTTATGCCGCCAAGATCTTCAAGGCTTACGGCCGGGAGGCCATCGCCGTGGTCCAGGAAAATCCTTACCGGCTGGCCGAGGATATCTTCGGCATCGGCTTCGTCACCGCGGACCGCATCGCCCAAAAACTAGGTTTTGCCCTGGAATCGGAGTTTCGGATCAAGGCCGGCATCCTCTACGTGCTCCAACAGCTCGCCGACGAGGGCCATGTCTACTTCCCCAGAGATCGGCTGGAGATCAAATGCGCCGAGATTCTGGAGGTTGCAGCGGAACTCGTATCCCAAGGCCTGGAAGCCCTCCGGGAGGCACGGGCCGTGGTCCTGGAAGAACTCGAACATCCGGATGAGGGAGCCCATACCGCGGTCTATCTTGTCAAATACCATTTTTCCGAGACCAGCATCGCCGCGAGACTCCAGGCCCTGATCCAGGCCCCCAAATCCATCCGTCCGGTGGAAGTGGACAAGGCCCTGGCCTGGGTCCAGGAGGTCCATGCCATGAATCTGGCCGCCAAACAGGCCGAGGCCGTAGGCAAGGCCCTGCAGGACAAGGTCCTGGTGATCACCGGAGGTCCGGGTACCGGCAAGAGTTTTCTCTTGAACGCCATCCTGAAAATCGTCAACCGGCTCGGCGCCCGAATCCTCCTGGCCGCTCCCACCGGGCGGGCCGCCAAGCGTATGAATGAGTCCACCGGGCATCAGGCCAAGACCGTCCACCGCCTCCTGGAATTCGATTTCAGCAAAGGCGGCTTCAAGAAGGACCAGGCCCATCCCCTGAAGTGCGACCTGCTCATTATCGACGAAATGAGCATGGTGGACACCGTGCTCATGCATCACCTGCTCAAGGCCGTGCGCCTGGACACCACCCTGATCCTGGTGGGGGACGTCAATCAGCTGCCCTCGGTGGGGGCGGGCAATGTCTTGAAGGACATCATCGCCTCGGGCAGCGTACCCACGGTGGAGCTGACCGAGATCTTCCGTCAGGCCAGGGAGAGTTCAATCATCGTCAACGCCCATCTGATCAACCAGGGCAGCTTTCCCTCACTCAAACCGCGGCAGGACAAACTGGACGATTTCTTTTTCATGCAGGAGGAGGATCCGGAGCAGGTCCTGGAGAAGATCACCCGCATGGTCACGCAGCGCATCCCCCGGCGTTTCCGGCTGCATCCCGTCCGGGACATCCAGGTCCTCTCCCCCATGAACAAAGGCCTGCTCGGCGTCGCAAACCTGAACAGCCACCTCCAGGCCACGCTCAATCCCGGCGGCCCGGAACTCAACCGGGGAGGCAGGCTCCTGCGCGCCCGGGACAAAGTCATGCAGATCAAGAACAACTACGACAAGGACGTCTTCAACGGCGACATCGGCACCATCCTGAGCATCGACTCCGAACTGCAGGAGGTCAAGATCCGCTTCGAAGACCGGACAGTGAGCTACGAATCCGGCGATCTGGACGAATTGGTCCTGGCCTATGCCGTGAGCATCCACAAGTCCCAGGGTTCGGACTATCCAGCCGTGATCATGCCCATCCTGACCCAGCACTACATCATGCTCCAGCGCAACCTCATCTACACCGGCATCACCCGGGGCAAAAACCTGGTGGTCATGATCGGCACCAAAAAGGCCCTGGCCATCGCTGTGAACAACGCCCAGACCCGAAAACGCTACACCGCCCTGGAGGAGCGCTTGCGCCGCAAGAGCAATTGACAGACAGGAATTGTAGTATTAATCACGCGGGATGTTGGCAGATACAGGCGCTACTTTCCAATAGTGCGCTTGATCAGCCCGGAGTGAAAGGCCGCTTCTCATCCAAGGGGCTTGCTCAAGCAAAGAACGTCCCGCAGTCTAAGGTCCTGGCCTCCACGGCCAGAGAGGCCATTTCCAGATAGGAATCCGCTTTGTCCGGGAGGGGATAGCGGATATTGTACTGCCGAAACCGCCATAAAGCAGTGGCCGCAGCAGCATACTCCATGAAATACCCCAACTGGTCCCGCTCCCTGTGGGCGAGTCGCCGCCCCTGCTGATAGCCGCCGAGGAGCGCTCGGATTCGTTCCGGATCAAAGCGCCCGTTTTTCGAGCAGCAGCCCACAGCGCTCATCCCCAGATCGAACAGGGTGTAATAGGAGCAGGCCTCCTCAAAATCCAGCACAGCGGCCAGGGCCTCGCCCTCAAACACCAGATTGTCCCAGAACAGGTCCCCGTGGATAAGGCCCTGCTCCAGGTCAGGATCGATGTGCCCGCCAAGATAGGCCCGCCTCTCTTCCAGCCAGGGCTGGAAAGGATGCTCCGAATCCAGGGCCAGGAGTTCCTCCATGGCCTGGAACCCATAGGCAAAGGTTCCGGGCATACCCTCCAGGGGCGGCAGGGTGTGGAGCTCGGCCAGGGCCCGGCCCACCTGAGCCACCATTCCTGATGACAGGTCCTGGACAACCCTCCCCTGGATATATCCTTTGAGATAGACCGGCTTGCCCTCATGCTCAAGGTACAGCCCGCCCTGTTTGGTTTGCAGCACCCGGCTGGCCGGGAAGCCGTTTTTCTCCAAATACAGGAGGATCCGGGTCAATATATCGATTTCCTGCAGATTTTTTTCATCACAGACCGAGCAAATAAAGGTCCCGTTTTCCGTGGGGATCAAAAAGCTGGAATTGGCCTGTCCTCCTTCCATGGGGACTGGGTCTCCGCAGGATTCAAGGCCGTACTGCGCGAGGATGGATTGGGCCTCCGCGCGGGTCATGTGTGTATAATTGGCCACGGGATCTCCCTTTTTCAAAAATGCTGGACTCTTTTCATGTCTTTAAGGCCTTCATGCCGGCAATGAGCCTGGGCTTGAGTTCCTCCAGGCTATGGACGGCGCCTCTTCGCGGCAGATCCGCCGCTGCCTGCAGAGCCGGATGACAGGCCTCCGGCGGCAGATCCTTCCCCCCCAAAGCCCGGGCCGTGACTCCCGGGAATTTCGCAGGATGGGCCGTGGCCATGCAGAGCACCGGGGCCTCCCTCTTCAGCTGATCCCGCAACTCACGGGCTGCGGCCACAGCCACCGCCCCGTGCGGATCGAGAAGATACCCGTCGGCCTCCCAGGTTGCTCTGATGGTGGACAGGGTCTGCGCATCAGACACGGAACAGGAAGCATAGCCTCTTTGAATGGCATCAGCGGTTTCCTGGTCCAGCCGGACCTCGCCTTCTTTATGAAACCGATCCATCCAGGCGGCAAGCTTTTCGGGGTCTCCGCCGGCCTGGAAGTAGAGGAAACGCCAGAAGTTGTAAGGGACCACGATATCAATGGCCGAGGACACGGTTTGAACGAGATCCCGCTTCTTGAAGACGCCGGTGGAAAAGGCGGTATGCAGGGCACTGTTGCGGTTGTTGGCGCAGATGAAGGTTGTAATGGGCACCCCCATCTCCCGGGCCAGATACCCGGCAAACAGATTGCCGAACGCACCCGAGGGGACCGAAAACACGAGGGGATCGCCAATTCTTCGGCAGACCCTGCAATAGCCATACACATAATGAACCGACTGCATGAGCACCCGGCACCAGTTGATGGAATTCACGCTGGACAGACCCAGATCCCGGACCAGAGCTGCATCGGAAAACAGCCCGGCCACAATCAGGTCCAGATCGTCCCCGCCGTCCGGGCAGTCCGTGACCCCCACGGCATGGATATTCCCTTCGCTCAGGGTGGTCATCTGCCGCTCCTGTTCGTCGGTGATCATACCCTCTGGATAAAGGGGCCAGCAGTCGATGCTTGATTTTCCTGCTGCGGCATAGGCAGCGGCAGGGCCTGTATCTCCGGTGGTCGCCAGGACCAGATTCAGATGGCCGCCCCGCCGTTTGAGGATATAGTCCATGGTGTTGATCAAAAATCCCATGGCAATGTCCTTGAAAGACAGGGTCGGACCGCGGAAGAGTTCCAGGACAAACAGGCCCTCATCTCCCGGCAGGGGAACCACAGGCATGATCTCCGGATGTTCGAAGTCCTGAAAACTGGCTTCTATCAGTTGTTTCAGGTCCTTGGCCGGGACCGTCTCCCTGTCGATAAATAAAGACAGAATCTCAAAGGCCAGATCGGGATAGGACAAGCCGGCCCAGGCCTTTAGCTGCTCTGGTGAAATCCTGGGGATGGCGGTGGGGACAAACAGCCCCCCGTCGTCGGCAAAGCCTTTGAGCACCGCCTCCTCAAAACCGACAGGGGCCACGCCGCCCCTGGTGCTGACATACTGTTTCATGTACAGAACTCCCTATACTTACGCTCGTCATACATTGAGGTTTTGCCTGTTCGAAAATCCTGGCAGCTGATGCTTGAAATTTCGGGTGTCGGGTGTCGGGTGTCAGCGCGGCCGATGGCCACGCTGACACATAACTATTTAAAATGAACAAAAATACACGATCGGTCTCTTGATCTGATTTTGAATCTAATGCTGCCAGTTTGATCAATGCAGAACCTTACAGTGCAAACAAGAGATTACAGGTCAGAGAACCGGTCACAGGGTTCTCTTTCGCGACCTCGCTGGGAGGCTCTTTGGTGTTCTTAGGCTTGCTAGCCGGGGGAAACCGGACCGTGGCTTCAGCTTGCAACTCGAAGAAAGAAAAAGATTTTCATCGAAGAAAAGGCAGTTTGCCAAAGAACAAAACAAAGAGTCCGGAGGGGGCAAAGATCCCCCGTGAGCAAGCCTTAGAAAACCAAGAGCCGGAAGCGTTAGAGCGAAAGAGAGCTCTGTGATCGGTTCGTGGCATCAGCTGAAGTTTCATATGAGCGACGCCTCTGGCCGCCGGACCGGCCAGTCTGATCGAGGATGAAACTTCGATATCTTACGTGAAGTTTCACAAGAGGTTTTAAAATCTTTATATAGATTTATCTTTCTTTTTCTGACACCAGAAACCTGAAACCCCAAAAACATCCAATTTTAGCAACATTCCAAACATTGCCAATTATTTTAAAGTCCTAAGATTCAACGTTGTAATGTCGGTACGAGGTCTGAATTATGCTTGGGATTATGAGGAGAGATTAACCGATTAGTCCAAGGCCGCGCAGACCGCCGAGGCAATCTGGACATCCTGGACCGCCACACCGGTCAGGTCAACAACACAGATACTATCTGCCTGCAATGCCGCCAGATCGGGACGGGCAATCACCCGGCCCAGCTCCAGGATACCCTCTTCGGCAATCGCCCCGGCAGCCAGGGCCTTGGAAATTTCACCCCGTTCCCGGCATTGGCTGAGGCTGTCCGCCACCAGAACATCCGCTTTTCCTAAAATTTCCGGATCAAGCTCCTGTTTATCCGGCGTATCCGAGCCCACGGCCGTGATCAGGGTCCCGGGACGGATATCCCCGGCCTGGAGCAGGGGGACAGTGGACGGCGTGGTACTCACAATGAGGTTGGAGGCCGCGGCCACCCGGGCCGGAGTCTCTTCAAGCCGGACCTCGAAACCTTGGTCCTGCATCTTCTGCCGGTACTTCTCCGCATGTTCCGGGGTCCGGCCCCAGACATGGACCTTTCTGCAATCGCAGACCTTTTGTAAAGCATTCAGCTGCATGCCGGCCTGGATCCCGGTGCCGAGAATGCCGATGCCTTCAACAGACCAAGGCTGCAGATATTTGGCCGCAATCCGGCCGGCCAGGGCGGTTCGGACATTGGTCAAATAGCCCTCATCCAGAAGAATGGTCTGCAGCATGCCTGTCTTCTGGGAAAACACCAGCATTAGCCCGGAACTGGACGACAGTCCCAATTGCGGATTGTTGTAAAAGCCGGAGGCTATTTTAATGACGTAGGAATCCTGATTTTTGATATACCCGTATTTGATATGAGTATCACCCGGCGGATCATCAAACAGCAGCTCCCCAACCGGAGGCACCACCACCTGATTGTTGGAGTAGGCCACAAATCCCTGTTCAATAGCTTCCGTGGCATCCAGTTGGTCTATGACCGCTTGCATTTCCCTCAGTTGCACCACCTTGACCATGTCACCCTCCTTTTTTAACCTGGCAAGCAACCTATCCCGCACCAGGGTATCAGTCAAGCCAAAGCGCAAACGCAAAGGCGCAGGCAGGGTAAAGCCCTTGACCGGGGATGCACTCAGGGATACAGTGCAGGATCAGACCTGAATAGTCTTGGACGAGGCGCAGCCCGACGAATAATGTTTTCGGGTCTCGCCAGGGTCCTTCCGACTCCCTGACTGAATAACCCTCAGCCCTGCACTCATGAAGAAACTCCGTTTGATCATCATCATTCTCGCCCTGCAGGCCGTGTTGTTCGCCGCCATCGGCGCTTTCCTCCTGTTCAGCTCCTATCAGGGAGCCGCCATCCAGAAAGCCGAACAACAGGTTTTGACCAAGGCTCTGATGGTCAAAAGAAACCTGAATTCCTTTCTCACCCAGCACATCAAACCGGTTCGCACCCTCTCCAGGATGGAAGAACTCAGCCGGGCCCTGCACCGGCCCGACACCCGAACTCTTGAGCAGGCCAATGCCATTCTGGACATTTTTCAAGCCTCTCTTGATGTGGATGTCTGCTACCTAATGGACCGGAATGGCCGGACCATAGCCACCAGCAACCGCCGGGACCCGGATAGTTTCCTGCATCAGAATTTCGCCTTCCGCCCCTATTTTCAAGAAGCCCTGCACAGGCAGCCCATGACCTACCTGGCCCTGGGCACGACCTCCCATAAGCGCGGGGTTTACTCCAGCCATCCCGTGTATGGCCCGGAAGAATCGCCTCCCCTTGGTGTGGCCGTGATCAAGGCCTCCATTGAATATATTGAATCCGAACTCCTGAACGCCTCCGAGCAGGTCTTTCTGGTGACCGACCCCAATGGGGTGATCTTTATCACCAACAAGCAGGAATGGCTCTACCGAACCACGAAGCCACTGACGCAGGCAACCCGTCGAAAACTCCGCGACTCCAAGCAATTCGGCCCCGGACCCTGGCAATGGACCGGCCTGCAATTCAATGGGCAAAACGTCCGGGGCCCTGACGACAGTGTCTATGCTTCCTATACCCGGGACATTGAATCCTTTCCCGGCTGGAAGCTTACCTTTCTGCACAACACGAACAGAATCTCCGGGCTGTTTCAGGCCCCCCTGTTCCGAATCAGCAGCGTCTTCATCCTGGTTTTCTGCTGCCTCATTGCCCTGTCGGTCTATCTCCTGTACCGGCGGGCCGGGCAGGAGCTGAACACCAGGACCCGTATTGAGGCGGAACTGAGGAAAAGTGAGGACAACTACCGCTCCATCTATCACAACACCCCGGCCATGCTCCATTCCATCGACGCCGACTACACACTGATCAGCGTCAGCGATTACTGGCTGGAGGCCACCGGATATGAGCGGGATGAGGTGATCGGGAAAAAACTGACTGATTTTTTCTCCCCGGAATCAAAAGAACTGGCCGAGCAAACCTTTCTGCCCTCGTTTTTCAAGACCGGAAAAAACCAGAACATCCCCTACCAGTTGTTGAAAAAAAACGGGACCATCATGGACATTTCCCTGTCCTGCATCGGCATTCAGGATGAACAGGGCCGGATCGTGAGAAGTCTGGCCATTTCTGTGGACGTCACCGACCACAACCGGGCCCAGCAGGAACTCAAGGAGGCCAAAGAGGCCTTGAGCGCCTATTCCAAGAACCTTGAGCAGATCGTCCGGGAGCGGACCCGGGAGCTGAAAAAGCTTTCCTCGGATATCATCTCCAGTCAGGAAAAGGAGCGGGCGGCTATTTCCAGGGAGCTGCACGATGAACTCGGACAGATGCTCACCGCCCTGCGCATGGACTCGGTCTGGCTGGAGAAGCAGCTCCGGGCCGGCTTCCCGGAAGCGGCCGAGCGGGCGGCGGTTTTGGGGCAAAACATCGACAAGACCCTGGATGACGTCCGCACGATGTCCTTTCAACTCAGACCAGGCGTCCTGGATGACTTGGGGCTGGTGGACGCCCTGGAGTCCCTGGCCCTGTATTATGAAAAACGGGTGGACATGAGTTTTGTCTTTGAACACGACGACTTGTATCATCTGGAAGCCACGGCCTCCACCGCCGTCTACCGTATTGTTCAGGAGGCCCTGACCAATGCCGTACGCCATTCCCGGGCCTCCCAGGTGGAGATCAGGCTTTTTGCCGAGAACAGCACCCTCTGTGTGGAGGTCACGGACGATGGGCAGGGATTTATTCCGCAGAAGACCCGGCCTAGCGGGTTCGGGATAACCGGCATGCAGGAGCGGGCCGATCTTATCCGGGGCAAGCTCAGCATCGACTCCGCTCCCAACCAGGGGACCCGGATCTTTTGTACCCTCCCGCTTGACACATGAGGATTACAGCATGACACGCCCCGGTTCAAACAAAACCATCCAGGTCCTCTTGGCCGACGACCACAGCATCGTCCTCAGCGGCCTCAAACGGATCGTAGAAGAATGCCCGGAAATGGAGGTTGTGGCCGAGGCCGACAATGGGCATGACGCCATGCGGCTTGTCTTCGAAACAGAACTCGATGTCGCGGTCCTGGATATTTCCATGCCCGGCTACGACGGGCTGGAGGTCCTCAGCCAGATCCGGGCGGCCAAACCCGAACTCCCGGTTATCATCCTGACCATGCATGAAGAAGAACACTACATCTTTCGGGCCCTGGAGGCCGGAGCCAAAGGCTATATCACCAAACGGGCCGCTCCGGAGCAACTGGTTTCCGCCATTCGCCAGACTGCGGCCGGGAAAAGCTACATCCCCGAAGACATTGCCGAGCTGCTGGCCATCAGGCTGGCCAAAGGCGCCCGGACCAACACCCCCCTGGACAATCTCTCCCTGCGCGAGATGCAGGTCCTGCGCAACCTGGCCCTGGGTCTGACCAATAAGGAAATCGCCGAGAATTATCATATCAGCGTCAAAACCGTGGACACCTACCGGCTCAGGATCCTCAAGAAACTCAATCTCCGCAACAACGCCGACATCTCCCGTTTCGCCATCAGCCAGAACCTCATCGAGCATTAATAATTCAGACGGCCGGCTGAATTATTTGTCAGAAGATTTCCGACACACACTTCAGAAGCATTCCCACTATTTTTTTCCGACGAAGACTTGACCTCTTGCTTGGCCCCCGCTATGCTGCGGTATCTTATTAATCATCCAAAGAACAGGAGGAGAACATGAAAAGATGCATCTTTTTCGCAAGCGCACTGGTTCTGTGTCTGGCTCTTTTCGCCCCGCCGGTCATGGCCGACAAAACCTTCAAAATCCGCTTTTCGCATGTGGTTTCGGAGAACACCCCCAAGGGTTGGGCGGCCAACGAGTTTGCCAAACGGGTCAATGAGGCCCTGGACGGCAAGGTCGAGGTCAAAGTCTTCCCCAACGCCCAGCTTTACGGGGACAATCAGGCCATTGAAGCCCTGTCCGCCGGATTCATCGAAATGGCCGCCCCCTCTTCCGCCAAATTCGTGGGTTCGGTCCCGGCCCTGCAGCTCTTTGACATGCCCTTCCTCTTTGCCAATCTCGGGGTGGTCCACGATGTGGTCGACGGGGCCATTGGCGATGAAATCCGCACCATGTTCGAAGAACGCGGCCTGGGCATCAAGCTCATGACCTTCTGGGACAACGCCTTCAAGCAGTTCAGCTGCAATGTCCGGCCCCTGCTGGAACCCAAGGATTTCGAAGGCGTCAAATTCCGAATCATGAGTTCCGACGTGCTCGAAGCCCAGATGAAAGCCCTGGGCGCGGTCGGCCTGAAGCTGCCCTTTTCCGAGGTCTACAACGCCCTGGAGCAGGGGGTCGTCGACGGCCAGGAGAACACCGCCTCCAACATCTACACCAAGCGCTTCCACGAGGTGCAGAAGTACCTGACCTTTTCCAACCATGGCTATATCGGCTACGCCGTGATCATCAACCAGAAATTCTGGAACTCTCTGCCCGCGGAATACCAGGAGACCATCTCCACGATCCTGACCGAGGTCACAGCGGAAGCCCGCAAAAAAGGGGTTGAGCTGGATAAGGAGCAGTCCGCCCTGATCAGGGAATACGCGGAAAAAGGCGGCGATCTGGAGATCTTTGAACTGAACGAGGAACAGACCGACAAACTGCAGGCCGCCATGAAGCCGGTGCACACGCAGTTCTCCGATGTGGTGCCTCCCAGATGGGTCGAAAAAATCAAAACCATGAAATAGATTGCGTCAACCAACTCCCCCCGGGCAGCTCCGCTGCTGCCCGGGGAAAAGGGCCGAGCCATGCTGGAAAAAATTATCCGAATCTGGGACCAGACTGAAAAAATTCTGGTCGTTCTGCTGATCGGGCTGGCTTCCTATCTGACCTTTCAGGAAGTCATAATGCGCTATGTCTTCAATACCGGCTGGAGCGGGTCATACGAGCTGACCATCATGGCCTTGATCTGGTGCACCTTTATCGGGGTCAGTCTGGGCATCAAGGAAAACATCCATATCGGAGTCGATCTCCTGGTCAATAAATTCTCTCCAACCGTGCAGCGGATCATTTTGTACATCACCATTGTCCTGTGCATCATTTTCGGCCTCATCCTGGCGGTCAAGGGCTTTCAGTTCTCCCACTTCATCAGCCGCGGTCATCTCTTGTCCCGCGACCTGCGCATTCCCATGGAAATCGGCTACCTGGCCATTCCTGTCGGCGGCGTCCTGATCTGCCTGCGTTTCCTGGAACGCGCCATGTACGTCCTGCAGGGAAAGTCCTTTGTGGCCGACCGGATGCATGAACTCTCAGAGCAGGAAAAGCAGCTGCTCAAGCAAAAGGAAGAAGAAGCCAAGCGCGGGTCCTCGGCTCGCGACTGACCCACATCCCCCCTCCAGGAAACGCTGAGCGCTCAAAAAGGAGACACCTGATGGGAATCGGTTTAACCCTGTTCATCATTTTTTTTATCTTCCTGCTCCTGGGCGTGCCGCTGGCCGTCTGCCTCGGTCTTTCGGTCATCGCCACCTTCTGGATCCATGACGCCCTGCCTCTCATGGCCGTGGCCCAAAAAATGTACAACGGCCTGGACCATTTTCCACTCATGGCCATCCCCTTTTTCATCCTGGCCAGCTCCATCATGACCCAGGGCGGGGTCTCCAAGCGGCTCATCGAGGTCTGCAACGCCTTTGTCGGGCATTTCAGCGGCGGCCTGGCCGTGGCCTCCATCATCTCCTGCATGTTTTTCGCCGCCATTTCCGGCTCCAGCCCCTCCACCGTGGTGGCCATCGGATCGATCATGATTCCGGCCATGATCGCCGCAGGCTACGGCGAGCGCTATACCGTAGGCATCGTGGGCTCGGCCGGCTCCCTGGGCATCCTCATCCCGCCGAGCATCCCCATGATCGTGTATGGAGTAGCCACGGAACGCTCCGTGGGCAAACTGTTCATGGCCGGCATCGGGCCGGGCATCTTCATGGGGGCCGTCTTTATCCTGACCGCCATCATCGTGGCCAAGGTCAAGCGTTTCGACAAACTCCCCCCTGTCCCCTGGCCGGACCGCCTCAAGGCCCTCTGGTCGGCTTTGCCCGGCTTGTTTATGCCCTTTCTGGTCCTGGGCGGCATCTACGGGGGGATCTTCACCCCGACTGAAGCAGCGGCTGTTGCCGTGTTCTACTCTCTGTTCGTGGGCATTTTCGTGTACAGGGATCTTCGCCTGGCCGACATACCCAAGGTCTTTTCCAGGGCAGCGGTGACCATGTCCATGGTTCTGTTCATCATCACCTCGGCCATGCTCTTTGCCTTCATCCTGACCACCGAAGGCATCCCCGGGGCGGTGGCCGACTTTATTATAGAGCATGCCGTATCGCCCTGGATGTTTTTGCTCTTTGTCAATATTCTGCTCTATTTTGTCGGCGATTTCATGGAACCGAGCTCCGCCATCCTCATCCTGGCGCCCCTGTTTCTGCCCATTGTCCTGGAGTTGGGAATCGACCCCATTCATTTCGGGATAATCATGACCGTAAACATGGAAATCGGCATGATCACCCCGCCGGTGGGTCTGAACCTCTTTGTGGCCAGTGGAATCTCCGGGCTGTCCCTCTGGGATGTCTTCCGGGGCGCGGCACCTTTCATGGTCATCATGCTCATCGGCCTGTTGATCATCACCTACGTCCCGGTGATCTCCCTCTGGATTCCCAAGCTTCTCTACGGAGCCCTCTTCTGAAAGACGCCCCATTCCGTTATTCAGGGCGGGCACCGGGCGGCGGACTTCCTTCGCGGAGTCTGCAGCCCGGTGTCCGCCTTTTCTGCTTGTCCATCAGGCGGCCTTGGTCTCTTCCTCTTTTAGAGCGGGGATTGACAAAAGGGCTGAATTCCGGTTACTTCCCCCTGACTGTCAATAACCATCACCTTTCCCGAACAAATGGGAGCCTTTCAGAATCATGCCCACCCCCGCAACAAAGCCGGGCACTTCCGCGGTTTGTGTCCACGTTCCCTCGCTTCCTTCTCTGCTGTTGAAGCTGATTGAAACCTGCAATCAGGAAGAAGTGCCTTTAAAGCAGGTTGCCGGGATCATCGAAAAAGACCCCTCGCTCACCGGAAAGATCCTGAAACTGGTCAATTCATCGATGTTCGGCCTGCCCAGAACCATACACACCATCGACCAGGCCACGGCCCTTGTCGGTCTCAACGCCGTCAAAACCATGGCCATCAGTGCCTCCATCCATCAGGTCTTTGGCTGCACCAGGGGCCAAGGCGCCCTCAATCTGAAAACATTCTGGTATCATTCTCTTTCCTGCGCCATTCTTGCCCGACGTCTCGCCCGGGCCACACAGCACTGCAACCCGGATCAGGCCTTTCTCGGCGGCCTGCTGCATGATATGGGCCGACTCGTTCTCCTGAAGGATTCCCCGCAGCCCCCCCCCGGAGCGCGAGACGGGACCGCTGTTTCACCGCGGCGGCTCCTCGAGGATGAAAAAGAATTCGGAGGCCCCCACACCGACCTCGGGGCCTGCCTGCTGGAAGGCTGGAATCTCGAGACCTCCCTTGCGGACTGCGCCCGGTATCACCATGAGCCCCTGGATCGGATTCAACAGGCCCTTCCCCTCGTCCAGACCGTATATTGTGCCGATGCCTTGAGCCCCGGCAAAATCATCCCCTGCCCGGAGCATCCCAAAGCGCTCCAATCACTTCTGGAGGTCTCCGAAAGCGATATCGAATCCTGCCGCCTCGAAACCGAGGCGGAGCTGCATCAGGTTGCCGATTCTTTGAACATATCCATTGAAGAACCTCCTGTTGCTGAACCCCCTCCCCGGTCCAGCCCCAAGCAGCCCGGCGAAGAGGAACTGGACCGAATGGTCCGGGATCTCTCCCTTTTGCAGAACAGCCTCCTAAATCTGATCACCGCTACAGACTGTCCAACCATTCTCAGCTTGGCCGGACAGGGACTGCAACTCCTTTTTGATGTTGACGTTTTTTATTTTTTTCTGTACGACACTCAGAAAAAAGGACTGCTTCAGCAGCGGGCCTCCGGCCCTGAAAACCCTGCAGGACATCATGAGATGTTCATTCCGACGCAATCCGGGAACAACCTGCTGACCATGGCCATGACCTCGGGAAAACCTCGGGATACCTTTTCAAACCCCGGGCCTGTGTCCATTCTTGAAGAACAGCTCATCCGCCTGAGCGGCCGGGAGGGTCTTTACTGTCTCCCGATGCACGTGCACGGTGACTTCATCGGGCTCATCGTTTTGGGCCTCAGCCGGACGCGATATGAGCGGGTGCAGAACAGCTCCCTGCTCCAGATGTTCACCACGCATATCGGACTTGCCCTGCATACCGCCGTGAGCCGGGAAACCGCCCTTCAAGCCGTCCAGGCCCAGCGCAATGACGCCTCGTCCCGACTGGCCCGAACCATTATCCATGAAGTCAACACCCCGTTGACCGTCATGAAAAACTATCTGAAAATTTTGGACGTCAAATTCAAAGAACAGGGGATCGACCAGGACGAACTGGGCATTATCAATGATGAAATCGATCGAATTGCCGGACTCATTCAGCAGTTGCACCCGGGCCACCAGGCATCGGAGGGGCATATCGCCGGCGTTGAGCCGAACACGATCCTTAGCGAACTCGTCCGGCTCTTGCAGGATTCCTACCTAAAAGACAGACAGGTTCGCATTCATCTGGATCTGAGCCCATCCAGGCCCAAAGTCCGAATCGACAAGAACAGCTTGAAGCAGGTCTTTCTCAATCTGATGCAGAATGCGGCCGAAGCCATGGACACCGGAGGGAACCTGACCATCCGGAGCCGATGTATTCTCCCGAAAATCATGGGAACAACACTCGGTCCTGCCGAGGATTGTCCCGGCTATCTGGAAATCACCTTCATTGATGACGGCCCGGGGATTCCTCAGGAATTGCAGGAATCCCTTTTTGATCCCCTCCAGACTTCCAAAGGAGAGGGTCACGCCGGTCTCGGCCTTTCGGTCTGCTACGAGATCATCAAAAAATTCAATGGACGTTTGAGCTGCCGAAGCAATCCCGGGGAGAAGACCCGGTTTCGTATTGAACTGCCTGTCATTGCTTCATAAAGGATTTTCATTCATGCGAGATCAATTCGAGATTTGTATCGTTGACGACAATCACCGGGTCTGTGAAAGTATCGAAATCCTTTTAAAAAATCAGGGGCACCAGACACAGACAGCCAATTCCGGCCAAAAAGCCCTGCAAATCCTGAAGAACGACACGATCGACCTGGCGCTTCTGGATATGAATCTTCCGGACATGCAGGGGCTAGAAATCATGGATTTTATCAGGGCGCACTGCCCTGAAACACAGATGATCGTTATCACCGGAGTGGCTACGATCGATCTGGCGGTAGAAGCCCTCCGCAGGGGGGCCTTTGATTTCCTGCGAAAACCCTTTGAATACGAAGAACTCATCAACAGGGTGAAAAACGCCCTGCACAAGAAACGCCTGACCGCTGAAAACAGGGCGATCAACGGGCAACTCCGGCAGTCGGAAGACCGCTATCAATTTCTCGTGCAGTCCTCGCCGGATATAATCTTCACCCTGGATGATCAAGGCCGTTTCACCTTCATCAACCAGGCTGTGGAAACGCTCCTGGGGTATCGCAGTGAAGATCTGATCGGCGAACACTATACACAAATCGTCTATGAAGACGATTTGGACACGGCAAAGTACCTCTTTCATGAACGACGAACCGGCACTCGTTCAAACCGTGGAACGGAATTCCGGCTCAAGTCATTGAAAAAAACTGCAGAACCGGGAACCTTTGAAGTGAATTACCTGCCTGTGGAAATGAAAGCCACCGGTCTGTACGACACAGGCAGTTCCAGAAACGGCAGTACCTTTCTCGGGAGCTACGGGGTCGCCCGGGACATCAGTGAAAGAAAGCGGCTGGAAGCGCAATTCAATCAAGCCCTGCGCATGAAATCCCTGGGCAGTCTGGCCGGAGGCATTGCCCACAACTTCAACAACCTCTTGATGAGTATTCAAGGCAATATATCTTTAATTCTGGCCCAGACCCAATCCTCTGCCCCCGGATATAACAGGCTGAAAAGCATTGAGCACTATGTCGATGAAGCCTCCGCCCTGACAGGACAGCTCCTCGGTTTCGCCAGGGGAGGGAAGTACAATTTAGAGACGCTGGATATGAACCAAGTTCTTAAAAAATCTGCAGAACTCTTTTCCCAGACCAAAAGGGAAATCATGGTTTCCTATTGCCTTGCAGACACTCTCAAACCGATCGGAGGCGATCAGAATCAATTAAGGCAAGCCCTGCTCAACCTCTTTGTCAATGCCTGGCAGGCCATGCCCGATGGGGGTGAGCTCGTGCTCAGCACAAGCAATCAGACCCTTGAGGAACGACAGGCCCGACAGCATGCTTTGCCTCCGGGCGAGTATGTAACAATCTGCATTGCCGACACCGGCGTGGGGATGGATGAAACAACACAAGAACGGATCTTTGAACCCTTTTTCTCCTCCAGGGAGGTTGACCAGGGGACCGGACTCGGCCTGGCCTCTGTATACGGCATCGTCAAAAATCATAAAGGCTCGATCGAGGTTCACAGCCAGCCAAATGAAGGCTCCACGTTTACCCTTCGCTTTCCGGCTTCACAGAACAAACTGTCGATTGCCGCTGAAAAAGAAGTGCCGAAAGGGCTCTCCGGGGGTTCGGAAACCATTCTGGTTGTCGACGACCAGGAGATGGTCCTTGATGTCACCAAGGCCTGCCTTCAGGAGTTGGGCTATGAGGTGTGCACCTCGCAAAGCGGCCGGGAGGCCATTGATGTTTTTTCATCACATCAGAAGAATATCGATTTGATCCTCTTGGATCTGATCATGCCGGAAATGGGAGGCAAGGAGACCTTTGAGTCTTTACAGAAAATCGATCCAGGGGTCAAAGTCTTGATCTCAAGCGGCTACAGCCTGGACGGTGCAGCCAGGGGTGTCCTTGAAAAGGGCGCCTTGGGGTTTATTCAAAAACCGTTTAAATTGAACGAACTTTCCCAAAAAATTCACACCATTCTGCAAAATTGATCTTCGGTCAGCGAAAACATAAATGGGTAAAAAAAGAATTTTCTAACCTCAAAAAGCTCGCAGATAATCCGTATGAGTTCGATTGTCACTGAAACTCACCAGGAAGTTGCCCTGATCAGGCTCAGCAACGGGGTGACCAATCCCATCGGCCTGGATTTGGTCCTGGATTTGGAACAGACCCTGGACAGGGTGAAGTCTTCTCATCAGGGACTGATCCTCTCCGGAGGGGAAAAATTTTTTTCCATCGGCTTTGACCTCCCGGGTCTTTTGCAACTTGACAGAGCAGGCCTGGAGGACTTTTATTCCAGTTTCAACCGGACCCTGTTCAAGCTGCTCACCCTGCCCCTGCCGACCCTGTGCTGCATCACTGGTCATGCCGTGGCCGGGGGCTGCATCCTGAGCCTGGGCTGCGATTTTCGGATTGCGGCATCGGAAAAAACGAAAATCGGGCTCAATGAAATCGGCATTGGGGTCCCGGTACCCTATCTGGCCGACATGCTGCTCAGGCAGATCATCGGCCATCAAGCGGCGTTAAAAATGATGTACAGCGGGGATTTCATCAGCTCAGCGCAGGCTGAAGCCCTGGGACTCGTTGATGAAATCCTGGACAGAGATCAGCTCGAGATCCGCGCCCTGGAGAAAATCCGGCGCTTTTCCAACGCTCCGTCTGCAGCCTTTGCCGTGATCAAATCCAATCGTCTGGAATCCATTACAAAGCGATTCGAAAAGAACTTTCCCGACAAGCTCCAGGCTTTTTTAAATATCTGGTTTGACCCTGACACCCAAACCCTTTTGACCCGGGCCGCCGAAAAATTCTGAAATCCAAAATCGAGCGCAGACGCTCGATTTTGGATATGCTCCTTTCCTCCTCATTTGAACCTCAAAATACCCTCTTGCATAATTTTGAATCCATCGCTACACTAAAAGATTCGGGAGGGACTCAGCAAGCCTTGTCTTTCTCCGATAATTCAGTGAATTATCGAACAGGTTTGTCGCTCCCCCAGGGACCGCGGTTTGCGAATATACTGATCCAAGTTTGGTTTTTGAAGCAAAGACTGATTGTCCTTTGATTTCAACGACAGAATCCTGAAAAAGCTAAGTTGGAGCAGTATATCTATCTTCAATGCCTTGAGCTCCGCAATCTTAAATCTTCAATCTTAAATCTTCACTGCCCTACTGCCCTATGTCCGCCCATATCCTGATCATTGACGACGAAAAAAACTACCTGCTTCTGCTGGATACCCTGCTGAGCGAAGAAGGATATGCCATTACCGCCCTGCAGGATCCGG
This sequence comes from Desulfohalobiaceae bacterium S24, assembly GCA_011389765.1. GTDB lineage: Bacteria > Desulfobacterota > Desulfovibrionia > Desulfovibrionales > Desulfothermaceae > JAABTT01. The sequence goes on from JAABTT010000007.1 coordinate 64,705, forward strand.
AGCTCGCCTTGGATTATCTGGCGGAATCCGAAATCGATGTCGTGATCACGGACATGAAAATGCCGAAAGTCAGCGGGCAGGAAGTCCTGGAACATATCAAAAAGCACTATCCGCACATCCCGGTCCTGATCATGACCGCTTACGGGAGTATCGACGGGGCGGTCCAGTCCATGCGCTACGGCGCTTTCGACTATATTTCCAAACCCTTTTCCAATGATGAACTCAAACTCTCGGTGGACAAAGCCGTCAGAACGAGCAAGGCCCGGGAGCAGAACCGAATCCTCAGGCAGACCCTGGAGGAGTACGGCGATTCGGAGCAGATCATCGGCCGCAGCGCCGTGATTCGCAATGTCCTGGACATGATCGGCAAGGTCGCCCCGAGCAGCAGCAATGTGCTCATCACCGGAGAATCAGGAACCGGAAAAGAACTCATCGCCAAATCGCTCCATTTCGGCTCAAGCCGCAAAAACGGACCGTTCACCTCCATCAACTGCATGGCCTTCAATCCCGGGGTCCTGGAAAGCGAACTCTTCGGCCATGAAAAAGGTGCTTTTACCGGGGCCACAGTCAAAAAAAGAGGCCGCTTCGAGACCGCGGACAAAGGCACCTTGTTCCTCGACGAAATCGGGGAATTGGCCCCGGAGCTCCAGGTCAAACTGCTCCGGGTCCTCCAGGAGCGCTCTTTTGAACGGGTCGGGGGGACCCAACCCATCCATGTCGACATCAGGCTTTTGACCGCCACCAACAAAAACCTGCACAAAGAAGTGGCCGTCGGCAACTTCCGGGAAGATCTTTTTTACCGCCTCAATGTGGTGAACATCCATATCCCGCCTTTGCGCGAACGCGGAGAAGACATCCCGCTGCTCGCCTTTCATTTCCTGCAGAAATTTTCCAAGCAGAATGAAAAGGAAATCCACGGGTTTTCCCAGGAAGCCATGCAGGCCCTGTCCGCCTATGACTGGCCGGGAAACGTCCGGCAACTGGAAAACATCGTGGAACGAAGCGTTGTTTTCTGCCAGGACAAGCTGGTGGGCTATGAAAACCTGCCTGAGGAACTCAAGGAGGAAACCGCGCAGTTCAAAAGTGCGGCCGATCTGCTGCCCACGGAAATCGACCTGGGAGACACCCTGGAAAAAATTGAGGCGGCCCTGATCCGCAGGGCCCTGGCCAGATGCAACTTCATCCAGGTCAAGGCCGCTGAAATGCTCGGCATCTCCAAAAGTCTGCTCCAGTACAAACTCAAAAAATACAATATTTCCGGAAAAAATTAGTGCTTCAGGATGTTTCCCGCTTTATCCGGGACTTCAAACGCTCCGAACGGTTTGCCGATCAGATCGTCCACCATGAGATCATTCCGGCCCGGGAAGCCGTCTTCAAAAAAGTCGATCGGCCCTGGCCCGAGCCCATCCTTCGCTTCCTTGACAGGCTCTCTTTAAGCGATCTGTACGCCCACCAGGCAGAGGCCCTTGACGCCATTCGCTCAAAGCGGCACACCGTTATTGCCAGCCCCACGGCCAGCGGCAAAACCCTGATCTACACCCTGCCGGTTTTGGAACAATGCCTCAGCAAGCCGAACAGCCGGAGTCTGTTTCTATTCCCCTTGAAAGCCCTGGCCCAGGATCAGCTGCGGACCTTTCAGGACTCCATGCAGGCCTGGCCGCTGCCCGATCCGCCCCGGGCCGCGATATACGACGGCGATACCCTCAAACGGGACCGCGCCCTGATCCGCAATGAACCACCCAATATCCTCATGAGCAATCCGGAGATGCTCCATTTGAGCATCATGCCCCATCACCGGCAATGGCGCAGCTTTCTCCAAGACCTAGATTTCGTGGTCATCGATGAAGTGCATACCTACAGGGGCGTGACCGGTTCGAACATGGCCTGGGTCTTCCGGCGACTGCGTCGGGTCTGCCGCTATTACGGCGCCGAACCTGTCTTTATCTTCTGTTCCGCCACCGTGGGCAACCCCCGGGAACTGGCCGAAACATTGACAGGACTCCCGGTGCAATCAGTCAGCGGCACGGGCTCGCCCCAGGGCTCCAAGCACTTCCTGCTGGTCAACCCGCCGGCCGGTCCAGCGCAGACAGCTCTGCTTCTCCTGCAGGCCGCCCTTCCCAGGGGACTGCGCAGCATCATCTATTCCCAGTCCAGAAAGATGACCGAACTCATGGGGGTCTGGGCGGCCAAGCGATGCCGGAACTATGCGGGGCGCATCAGCGCCTACCGCTCCGGCTTCCTGCCCGAGGAGCGCCGGGAGATCGAAGCCAGGCTGAGCAGCGGGGAGCTCCTGGCGGTGATCACCACCAGCGCCCTGGAACTGGGCATCGACATCGGATCGCTGGACATCTGCATCCTCCTCGGCTATCCCGGCTCGGTCATGGCCACCTGGCAGCGGGGCGGACGCGTCGGCCGCCAGCAGCAGGACAGCGGGATCATCCTCCTGGGCTTGGAAAACAGCCTGGACCAGTACTTTATGGCCAATCCAGGGGCCCTGTTTGCCCTGGCCCCGGAAAAGGCGGTTCTCAATCCTTTCAATCCCATGATCATGGACAGGCATCTGCTCTGCGCAGCCGCCGACCTCCAGCTGAATTCCGGTGAGGAATTCCTGAAAGAAAAAACGGCATCCGCAGGATTGAGGCGGCTGGAAGCTCGCGGCGAGCTGCTTGCAGACCAAGCCGGCGGAATTTTTTTTCCCAAACGGAAAAATCCGGCCAGGGAGGTCAACCTGCGGGGGTCCGGCGCCCAGATGCGCATCCTCAACCAATCCAGCCGCCGTTTCATCGGCAGCATCGACGCCTACCGCGCCCTTCATGAAACCCACCCCGGGGCGGTGTATCTGCACCGGGGCCAAACCTTCGTCATTGAATCCCTGGAGCCTGAACACTCCATTATCTGGGCCGCACGCCGGGAGGTGAACTACTTCACCCGGGTCAGAACAAGCAAACATACCGAAATCATCAGCCAACACAAGAGCCGCCGCCTGCTCAACACAAAAATATCACTGGGCAGCCTGCGCATCACCGAGCACATCACCGGCTATGAAAAGCGAAAGGCCGGAGACCGGAAGCTGCTGGAAACCGTATCCCTGGATCTGGAGCCCCTCATTTTTGAAACAGAAGGCCTCTGGCTGGAAATCCCAGTTGCTGTCCGGGAGGCATGCGAAAAGCACCGCCTGCACTTCATGGGGGGCATACACGCCCTCGAACACGCCATAATCGGAATCCTCCCCCTGCTGGTGCTCACGGACCGCCGCGACCTCGGGGGCATTTCTCAACCGGTCCACCCCCAGCTGAAAAACCCGGCCGTATTTGTCTATGACGGCCAGCCCGGGGGCATTGGCTTGAGCAGAGCAGCCTTTGCCCAAGCTGAAGACATGCTGGAGCGCACCCTGGAGGTCATCCAATCCTGTCCCTGCGAACTGGGGTGCCCGACCTGCATCCATTCGCCCAAATGCGGCTCCGGCAATCGTCCCCTGGACAAGCAAAGCGCCCTGTGCATCCTTCAATCTCTGAGGGGGAACAGCTTCAACCCGCCGTCGGTCGGCACATACGCTTCAGCAGCTAGGCCTGTTCCTGATCCGCTCCTTCAAACAAGGACTCCGCCGCCTCCGGCTGCAGCCTGCAAGCCGGAGCAATCCCCTGGACCACAGCGGCCTCCGGCCCGGCCAAAGCGCTTCGGAGTCCTGGACCTGGAAACCCAGCGTTCGGCTCAGGAAGTGGGCGGCTGGAATCAGGCCAAAAAGATGGGGATCAGCTGCGTGGTGCTCTACGACAGTGGAGTGGATGCCTACCTGGAATACAGGGAACCAGATATCGGGCGGCTCATTCAGGATCTGCAGCAGCTGGATCTGCTGGTGGGGTTCAATATCAAGCGCTTCGACTACCAGGTTTTGAAGGGCTACACGGATTTCCCCCTGCACACATTGCCCTGTCTGGATCTGCTCCTGGCTGTTCAGTCACGTCTGGGGTACCGGGTCTCCCTGGACAATCTGGCCGGGGCCACCCTGGGGACGGAAAAATCCGCATCCGGGCTCCGGGCGCTTGAATGGTGGAAGCAGGGTGAAATCGAAAAAATCATTGCCTACTGCCGTCAGGACGTGCGCATCACCCGGGATCTCTATCTCTACGGCCGGAATCAGGGCCATATTTTTTTCCGCAACAAAGCCCGGAGCACGGTCAAGGTTCAAGCAGACTGGCATACTTACGCTCGGCAACCCTTGAACCCTGAGGAATAGGAAATCCTTATCGGCTCAGCCCTCAGGCTTCACCCCGGACCCGCGCCGAGACATCCCGGGTCAAAGCCAGGACCTTTTCCGCATGGGCTATTGACAAAGAGCCGGTCCCGCAGCTCGGGGTGATCAAGGACTGCTGCAGGAGCTGCTGCCTCGGAATTCCCAGGGCCTCCACCTGCTTGAATTCCTCCTCCAGTTTCTTTTGCAGCGAGGCTGCATCCGCCCGGTCAATGTCTTCCGGGTCCTGGGTGGGCACGATCCCCCAGGCGATCATCCCGCCCCTGTCCATAAAGGCGCGGAGTTCCGCGGCATACATGACCAGCTTCTCAAAATAGGCATACGCGTCAAAACTGAGGATATCGGTGTCCGATTCCAGGATCACCGACCAGTCGGCATTGGCGCAGACATGAATACCGGTCAGCCCCTGCCTGCTCTGCACCGGCTCCATAACTTCGTTCAGGCTGGTGATCACATCCTGTTTGGAGATGCTGATGAGTTCGGACGATCCGAAGCCGGCCAGAGCCGGTTCGTCAAAAAAAATGATGGCCGGGACCTGAAAACGGGCCAGCTGTTCTGCCTGCCAGGCGGCCTTGAGCCCCAAGAGTTTCAGGAGTGCATCCCTGAGCTGATCGTCATAAAAAATGGACCGCCCGTCCTGATCCTTGACTCCGGTGCCAAAGGTAATCGGGCCGGAGATCTGGCCTTTGACCGCGGTTAAAGGCAGGTCCCGTCCGGCCAGGGAATCCAGGAGCTGAAAAAATCCCATGGCCCTGTCCCGTCCCAGGGCGAAACGCTCCTCGTCTGCGCTAAAACCGTTCTCCAGGATCTCCATGTATCGCTCATAAAAGGCAAGCAGGCCGGCCTCGAAATCCGAGGTCCGGGTATCGATGAGTTCTTTCCCCTCCCGGCGCACACACCCGGGCATCCCGGGCAAAAACTGGGAAAGCATGTCTTCGTTCTCCAGGGCCGGCAGCTGGGCCCAGAGAGGAATCTTCGGAGTATAGCGGAGGATGAGATCCGTGGCCTCTTGGTGATCCCGCAAGGGAATACTTCCGATCAAGAGCGGCAGGCAGTCCCCCTGAAAACCGCCCCTGGATTGCAAAACTGACTGTTCGTTCTTCATATACTGCTCCAACTTACCTATTTTCAGAGCTCTTCACCAAGAGCTAAAGTTTGAGTCATTTTTTGGACAACTATCTACTTATTGTAAATTCGAAGCACGAAACCCGAAATTCGAAACAAGCACGAAATTCAAATTTTCAAATGACAAAAACAAAGACAGAGAAAAATTCACAACAAAAGCAAAGCGTTATTTTTCTTCTTTTCAGTATATTCCCGCTCTCCCTTCCGCCTTCCGCACTCCGCACTCCTCATTCCCCATTCCCCATTCGTCGTTCCCCATTCGTCGTTCCGCGTTCCACTTTCCCCTTTCCGCACTCCCTACTCCCCACTCCAAGCTCCACGCTCCCCGCTTCCCCTCAACTCCCCTCATGCCGCCGCCAGAATTCAGACAGGGTAAAAAAGTGTTCCTGGGTGCCGTTGTGCTCCACACAGAAACTGGCGCAGGTCGCTCCCATGCGGGCGGCTTCCGCCAGGTCCCGCTTTTCGGACAAGCCCTTCAGCAGGCCGGAGCGGAAAGCGTCCCCGCAGCCGGTGGGATCCAGGGGGTGCTGCACCTTCAGGGCCGGAACCCGCCATTTTTGATCCTTCTGCTGAATGAGCGATCCTTCTTCCCCCAGAGTGGTGACAATGGCCTGCGTCAAATCCAAAAGGCCTTTTGTATCCAGGCCGGTGGACTCCATGATCAGGCTCAGCTCATAATCATTGGCGATGAGCATAAAGGATCCCTGGATCATGGTTCTGAGCTGCTCCCCGCTGAAGGCCGGGATGTTCTGCCCCGGGTCAAAGATATAGGGCATGCCTACTTCCCGGTAAATTTCGGGATATTTTTCCATGTCCTCCAGATTGCCCGGGGAAACGATTCCCAGACCCTCCTTCCGGATCAGGGAGCGATGCTCTCCGTTGGTCGGGATGTTCATGGCCCCGGGATTGAAGGCCGTGATCTGGTTGTCGGCCTGGTCCGTGGTGATGTATGCGCTGGCGCAGGGCAGGTCCGTAACCACCTTGACCCCTTGAAGGTCCACATTGCGCTCTTCCAGCCACTGCCGGTAGCCCTCAAAATCATGGCCGGCCGTTGCCAGCAGCAGCGGCGACTCCTCCAACAGGCCCAGGGAATACGCAATGTTGCCCGCAGTGCCCCCGAATTTCTCGGACAAATCGTTCACCAGAAAACAGACATTCAAAATATGCAGTTTCTCGGGCAAAATATGGTTTGCAAAGCGATCCGGAAAACTCATGATCCGATCATAAGCCAGAGAACCTGAAATATAAATGTTCATCGTGATACAATCCTCATTTTATGTTGAAGTTGCTGAATCTGAATTGCCAGCTGTTCCGATCAGGAACAGCTGGCAATTCAGATTTTGCAGGCTGTGCGCAGGTCGTCAACAGCATCTGTTTTTTCCCAGGTGAAGTTCGGATTCTCCCGTCCGAAATGCCCGTAGCAGGAGGTATCCCGATAGATCGGCCGTTTCAGTTTCAGCCGTTCAACAATGTAGTAGGGCCGCAGATCGAAAATATCGCGGACCGCTTTGGTCAGGGCATCATCATCCACCTGGCCTGTTTTCCGGGACGTGACCAGCACGGAGACCGGATCGGCCATGCCGATGGCATAGGCCAGCTGCACTTCGCAAACTTCGGCCAGTCCGGCCGCCACAACATTCTTGGCCACATACCGGGCCATATAGGCGGCGGAGCGATCCACTTTGGACGGGTCCTTGCCGGAAAAGGCCCCGCCGCCGTGCCCCCCCATGCCGCCGTAAGTGTCCTGGATGATCTTTCGTCCGGTCAACCCGCAGTCCCCCTGGGGGCCGCCCACCACAAACCGCCCCGTGGGGTTGATGAAAATCCGCAATTTGTCGTCGATGAGCTCCCGGGGCAGGGTTTTGAAAATCACCTCCTCCTGGATGCCGGCCTTGAGATCCTCATAGGAAACCTTGTCGTCATGCTGAGAGGATACCACGACATTGTCGATACGCACCGGTTTGCCGTCGAGGTATTCCAGGGCCACCTGGGTCTTGCCGTCCGGACGGAGAAAATCGAGCACCCCTTTCTTCCGGACATAGCTCAGCCTACGGCTCAATTTATGGGCGTAAAACAAGGGCGCCGGCATCAGGGACTCGGTTTCCCGGCAGGCGTAGCCGAACATCATGCCCTGATCTCCGGCCCCTTGCTCTTCAGGCGATTTCCGGTTGACTCCCTGAGAGATGTCTGCGGATTGTTTGTCAATGGACGAGACCACCGCACAGGTTTCCCAGTCGAATCCCATGTCCGAGCTGTCGTACCCGATATCTTTGACCGTCTGCCGGATCACCCGGGGCAGATCGGCGTACCCCGTGGTGGTTATCTCCCCGGCCACAAACACCAGGCCGGTGGTCACCAGCGACTCGCAAGCCACCCTGGCCTCGGGGTCCTGTTCGATGAGACAATCCAAAATTGAATCGGAGATCCGGTCCGCCACTTTGTCCGGATGTCCTTCGGTCACGGATTCCGAAGTGAACATATAACGCCCGTTGGTGGAAATCATATCTGTACTCCTTGCTGTGAATTGTGTGACTGGGGAGAAAAGGGAGGGGTCACGTCAACCAGTCTGCAGTCTTTTGAGAACGAATAAGATACTCTTCGTAGTCCATTCCGCCGGCTTTGTCAAAAAAACGGAATCCGGCAGTCCGTCGGGCCTCTGCCGGCTGTGAAGAGCCGTCCGAACACCGCTAGTCCAGAGCTCTTCACCAAGAGCTAAAGTTTGAGTCATTTTTTGGACAACTATCTGCTTATTGTAAATTCGAAGCACGAAATCCGAAATTCGAAACAAGCACGAATATCAAATTTTCAAATGACAAAAACAAAGACAGAGAAAAATAAACAATAAAATCAAAATATTATCATTCTGATTTTCTGATGTTTTGAATTTTGAATTTTCTTTATTTGAAATTTGTTTCGGCTTTCGTGCTTAGAATTTCGATATTTGTCCAAATTTTAACAACATTTCAAATATTAATAATCATTTTACAATGTTAAGGTTCAAAGCCGTAATGTCGGTACGAAGTCTGTAGTCTTGCGGCCCGGAGCAGTCTCCAGGAAGACTTTACAAGCCCTTGAGAATGAGACATACTTCAGTGGTCTTGAGATGTATCGCTTAATCTCTGTCTTAAGAAAACAAGAACATGTGTTGCTCCGAAGCATTTGAAGTCTTTGTGAAAAAAATTGGAAATTTGATGAGGCGTTATAGAACACTCTGCTTTTCTGCATTCTTTTCTTGCCAATTTCCAATTTCGAATTTCTAATTTCGAAGTGAACCTGGAACCTTTAGGGAGGCCCATCGTGCGAAACGATCAACCCGGACAGGTTGCACCCGGACTGTGGTGTCTCGGCCGCCGGGAATCCAATGTCTATCTGCTGCAGGGGACCAGGGAGACCATGCTAATCAGCGGAGGCACGAGCTATATTCTGCCGGATGTCCTGGAACAGCTCGCATCCTTTGGCCTGGAGCCCGGGTCCATCAGCAAATGCCTCATCCTCCACGCCCATTTCGACCATGTGGGGATCATCCCCTATTTCAAGCGGACCTACCTTCATATGGATATCTATGCCCTGCAGCGGGGCTGGGACATTCTGAAAATGGACAAGGCCGTCGCCACCATCAACGAGTACAGCCGCTTGACTGCGGAACAGATGCACCTGGCTGAACGCCTGCAGGATTATGACCTGAACTGGGGGCAGGACATCTCCGGAACAACGATCCGGGAGGGAGATACCATCGATTTGGGGGGGCGGACAGTCCGAATCATCGAGACGCCGGGCCATTCCTCCTGTTCCCTGACCGCCTATGTTCCGGAAATCAAGGCCCTGTTTCCCTCCGACGGCGGCGGGATCCCCTTTGACCAGGAAATCATTCCCTCGGGGAATTCAAATTTCACTCTCTACCAGCAGAGTTTACACAAGCTGGTGGATCTGGAAACGGACTTCATCTGTGCTGATCACTACGGAACCGTAAGCGGAGAGGAGGCCCGCGGCTATATCCGGGAATCCATTCGGAGTGCTGCTGAATACCGCCGTCTCGTGGAAAAGGTCTACCGGCGGGAGCAGGACCGGGAAAAAACCGTTGCCCACCTGGTCAAGCTGATCCTTGACACCCGGCCGGACTATTTTCTCCCGGAAGCAATCCTGACCGGCGTCACCCGACAGATGGTCAGACACATCGCCGGGGAAATGGACAGCTGATAGAGGATTTCAGAGCTCTTTACAGTACGCGTAAATTTGAAAGATTTTTTGGACATTTTGTGATATTTCATGCCTGTTTTTCAGGTTTCAGGTGTCGGGTGTCAGCCCTGCCGCTGGCCGCAGACGTCCAGTTTGATCGAAAAAGAAACTCGGAGTCACCTCCTCCGTCATTCCGGCGGAGGCCGGAATCCAGACTGAACAAGCTGGACCACAGTCATTACCAAAAGACTCAAAGCCCATGACCCGAAATCTCAGTCTGGGCATCTCCCCCTGCCCCAACGATACCTATATCTTTGCCGGGCTCATCAACGGGCGCATCCAAACGGGGGAGTATGCCGTCAAGGCATCGCTCCTGGACATCCAGGAACTGAACCAAAAAGCGCTTGAGGCGGCCTTTGACCTGGTCAAGATCAGCATCGCGGTCTATCCCCGGATCGCAGACAACTACCGCCTGCTGCAATCAGGCGCCGCCCTGGGCCGGGGCTGCGGCCCTTTGCTCCTGGCCGCCGAAAACACGGGCCTTGAGGCCCTGCGCTTTGCCAGGTTGGCGATTCCCGGGGAATTGACCACCGCCAATCTTTTGCTTCAAAAAATCGGCTTCCACCAAGGGGAACGCGTCAGTATGCGCTACGACCTGATCATGGAGGCCGTTTGCTCCGGCCGGGTGGACGCCGGGGTGATCATCCACGAAGGGCGCTTCACCTATCCGGCCTACGGTTTACAAAAAATCCTGGATCTCGGCCGGTGGTGGGAGCAGGAAACCGGACTGCCCATCCCTCTGGGCGCCATCGCCCTGAGACGGTCCCTGGGACAACAGGCTGCAGATTGGGCTGAAGCAGCCATCCAAAAGAGTCTGAACTTTGCCGAGGCCCATCCTGATCTGGTCTGGCCATATATCCGCAAACACGCCCAGGAGATGGACGAAGCCACCATCGCGGAGCACATCCAAACCTTTGTCAATCCCTTCACCCGGAATCTGGGACCGGAAGGCCTCCGGGCCATCCGGGAGCTCCTTGGGATGGCCTCACTGAATCTGACCTGAACCGATAAGCCACTAAGAACAAGCGCGGCGCAGCAACAGCCCGGGGGCCAGGCGGGGATGTTCGCAGCGCAGAACTACGCTCTGTCCGGAATGGATTTCCTGCACGCTGCGCCCCGTGATGCTTTCCAGCCCATAGGTCCCGGACTGCACTCGCGGCCGCTGCAGACCGGGCGTCAGGATCTGCAGGGCGTCGCCTTCCGACCAGCGGTGCTTGACCCGAACCAGCCAGCCGGAATCGCCTCGCCTGGAAGAAATCTGGCCGAGTATGGGATCAGAGATAGGGTCTTCACCCGGGGTGGTGAGCCGTTTCCGTTTTCCGGGCAGGAAAAAGCCGGTCTCCAGAGGCCGGGAGGCCACCCGGCTGAGCTCCTCAAGATAGAGCCCGGGCCGGAAGCCGCCGGTCCGAAGATCTTTGAGGGCGGTGGCATAGACATCCGTGACCACCGCCAGGTAGCTGCTGCTTTTCATCCGGCCTTCAATTTTCAGAGCCGTGAGGCCGAGGCGGACAAACCAGGCCAGATATTTCACCAGACACAGGTCTTCAGCCGCCAGGATCGGGCTCAAACCATCCTGTTCCGCTTCAAGCTCCCAGACAGGGCCCTTGCGGGTCTTCTCTTCCAGGATCACGGACACGGGGCGGTATTCAAAACGGCAGGGATGGGTGCACAAGCCCAGGTTGGCGGAGCGCTCGTTCAAATAGGCGCTTAAAAGACAGCGGCCGGAGACGGCCATGCACTGCGCCCCGTGGACAAAGGTCTCCAGCTCGATGCCGGAAACAGTCCTGCAAATAGCCCGGATCTCTTTTGCCTGGAGTTCCCGGGCCAGATTGACCCGGCTCAGGCCCTGATCGCGCCAGAAGCATACCGCGGCTGCATTGCCGGTGTTGGCCTGGGTGCTGAGATGAAGCGGCGTCTTGGGAAGACGCTTCCGGGCCAGAGCCACAACCCCGGGATCGGCGACAATGAGACCGTCCAGGGGATGCTCGGCCAAAGCGTCCAGGGAGGCCTTGACCGCCTCCAGCTGATTGTTGCGGGGGAGGACGTTCAGACAGAAATAGACTCTGCGGCCCAGGGCATGGGCCTTGGCCAGGCCGATTCCAAGATCCTCCCGGGAAAACCCCCTGCTTTTTCCCCGCAAATTGAGTCCGGAACCGCCCAGATACACCGCATCCGCTCCATAGAGCAGAGCGGTCTCCAGACGCTCCAGATCCCCGGCCGGGGCCAGGAGTTCAGGAAACTCAAGTTCTGTGAGTTTCATGCTTTTCCGGTTTTTTGAACATTCTTTTGGTTTCTGGTGTCAGCTTTGCCTCTTGCAAAGCTGACACATAATTGATTGATATTTATTGTAATATGCAACTATAGTGTTGTGTTGTTCGTCGTGTACATCAACGACTGCCAGTTTGATCAATACAGAAACTTACAGTTTCACGATTCATGACAAGATTGAGAACCGGTCACAGGGTTCTCTTGAGCGACCTCGCTGGGAGGCTCTTAGGGTTTGTTAGGCTTGCTCGCCGGGGGAAACCGGACCGCGGTCTCAGCTTTGATCCTGAAAAACGAGATGTATTGTCATAAAGCAAGGCAGGTCCTCCAAGGAACAGATTAAAGAGTCCGGAGGGGGCAGGGATCCCCCGTGAGCAAGCCTTAGAAAACCAAGAGCCGGAAGCGTTAGAGCGAAAGAGAACTCTGTGACCGGTTCGTGGCATCAGCTGAAGTTTCATACGAGCGCCGGCCGCTGGCCGGGCGGACCGGACAGTTTGATCAACGAAGAAACTTGAGAAAGAGGCCCGGTTCGGAATCGGAATCGCTATCGCTATCGGAATCGAAGTCTTAATCCTCATCATATCAATTCTCGATACCGATTCCGATACCGATAGCGATAGCGACCCTGATGAGAGGAATTTGAAGTTTCATACGAGCCCTGCCTATGGCAGGTCTGACATAGGAGTCTGAAATGCAAGGCAATGAGCAGGGGCTGGTGGACATCAGCATCACATTGAACGGCCGGGAACAGAAGGTGGCAGTACCGGCGGATATGAGCGCCCTGAAGCTGATCCGGGAGGTTCTTGGCCTGAAAGGGACCAAGGAGGGCTGTTCCATAGGTGAATGCGGAGCCTGCACCATTCTGGTCGATAGGCAGGCGGTCAATGCCTGCCTGGTCTTTGCTCCGCAGCTGGACGGGAAGGATGTTCAGACCATCGAGGGCTTGAACCGGGAGCCGAGATTCCAGGCCCTGCAGCAGGCTTTTTTGGACAGGCATGCCGTGCAGTGCGGGTTTTGCACCCCGGGACTGTTGATCAGCGTCTACGCCCTGCTTCTGGAAGAGCCATGTCCGGACCGGGATGAGGTCATCCGCTCCATAGCCGGGAATCTGTGCCGTTGCACCGGCTACCACCAGATCCTGTCCGGCGTGGATCGAGCGATCAATCCGGACGCAGAATGGAGGCCGGATGTCGGGTAAACAATACTATCGGCCCGGAAATTTGGAGCAATGCTTGGATTTTCTGGCGGAGAACGGCCGGGAGTCCGTGCTTTTGGCCGGAGGAACGGATGTCATGGTGGATATGCGGGCCGGGGAGATCGACAAGTCCTGGATTGTGGATATCAGCCGCCTTCCGGAGCTTTGGGGGATTGAGCTTCAAAACGGAAAACTCTGGATCGGGGCCGCTGTAACCCTGACCGAACTGCTCAATTCGAAACTCCTGCAGGAGCATGGTTTTGCTCTGCACACGGCAGCCCTGCATTTTGCCGCACGGCAGATCCGCAATGTGGCTACCATCGGCGGCAATGTGGCCCACTGTTCTCCAAGCGCCGACACCCTGCCTCCGCTGCTGGTGCATGAAGCCGAAGCACTTCTGGCCGGACCTTGCGCTCGAAGACGGATTCCAGTGGGTGAGGTGGCCGCGGGCACCTATCGATCGGCCCTTGAACCAAGGGAACTGATCATTGGTTTTGAACTTCGGCCGCGCTCTCCGTTTCTGGCTGATTTTCAAAAGATCGGCCGGCGAAGGGAACTGGTCATTGCCAGGGTCAATATGGCCGGTTTGGCAGATATGGATGAAGATCAGCGCATGACCGGAGTCAGATTCGCCCTGGGTTCCTGCACGCCGGTGCCCCGGCGCTTCGCAGACGTCGAGGCCCTGCTGGAAGGAAGCCGGCCCGGCCGGGAGCTGTTCTGGGAAGCCGGCCGGCTGGCGGCTGAAAATATGATACGGATGAGCGGAAGACGGCCTTCTTTTGTGTACAAGGAAAAGGCGGTCCAGGGCCTGGTCTACAGGATGTTTTCGCCGTTGTTGGAGGCTTAGGCTCCTGCCGCGGACTGTGCACTTTTGCCGGTAAAAAAGGATGAATCTTGTGTACCAAACCGTCGGACAGAGTATAGATAAAAAGGACGGCCGGCAGCGGCTGCGCGGGGAGCCGCTCTTCAGCGCCGACCTTGAACTGGAGAATGCCTTGGTCCTCAAGGTGCTCAGGAGTTCCAAAGCCCATGCCGAGATCGAAAGCATTGATTCGGACGCTGCTTCGGCCCTGCCGGGCGTGGTGCAAATCTTCACGGCCCGGGATATTCCCGGGAGAAATCTCATGGGGATCATCAATAAGGATCAGCCGCTCCTGGTTGTGGACAAGGTCCGCTCCCTGGGGGATGCCGTGGCCCTGGTGGCCGCGGAATCGGAAACAGCGGCTAATGCCGCACTTCAGGCCATTCGAGTCGACTACCGCGATCTGCCGGCTGTTTTCGATCCCCAGCAGGCTTTGACGGAAGAAGCGCCTTTGATTCATGCCGAGGGAAATCTGCTCTGCAGAAGGGATATTATTCGAGGGGATATCCATGCCGGGTTTGCAGCGGCCGCTGTGATTGTTGAGCAGACCTATCAGACCTCCTTTGTGGAGCACGCCTTTCTGGAGCCGGATGCCGGGGCCGGATACGTGGATTCGGACGGCGTCCTGGTGATTCATGCTTCCACTCAGAATCCGCACTACGATCGCTCCGAGGTGTCGGGGGTGCTCAGGCTGCCCAAGGAACGGGTTCGGATCATTCAGGCGGCTACAGGCGGAGGGTTCGGGTCCAAGCTGGACGTCAACTGCCAGGGCTTCATCGGCCTGGCTCTGTATCATCTGCAGCGGCCGGTCCGCCTGGTCTATACCCGGGAAGAATCTTTTCTGGCCACGGCCAAACGCCATCCCCTGACGATTACCATGAAAAGCGGCGTGGACAGCACAGGGAAGCTCACCGCGGCCAAGGTCAGGATCCTCTGCGACACCGGGGCCTATGGCTCCTACGGCATTGCGGTGGTTTCCAGGGCCGCGGTCCATGCCCTGGGACCCTATGCCCTGGACAACGTGGCAATCGAGAGTCTCGGGGTGTATACCAACAATCCCTACTGCGGGGCCATGCGGGGTTTTGGCGCGCCCCAGGCCGCCTTTGCCTCGGAATCCCAAATGGATCTCCTGGCCGCCGAACTGGGCATGGATCCTCTAAAGATCCGCAAGATCAACGCCCTCAGGCCGGGCTCGGTCACCGTGACCGGTCAGAAGCTCGAGGCCAGTGTGGGGTATCTGGAGTGTCTGGAGGCTATTGAGCCCTATTACCAGGCGGCCAAGGCCGAATGGCTGCCGGCTCAGGTCCCGGAATACAGGAGGCGGGGCATCGGTCTGGGCGGTATGTTTTACGGCATCGGCAACACCGGGACCAAGAATCCCTCCACGGCCCGGGTGGTCATGGATCAGACCGGACAGGCCACTCTGTATACCGGATGCGCGGATATAGGCCAGGGATCGAGTACGGTCCTGATTCAGATTCTGGCCGAGACCCTGGGCCTGGAGTACGAGAATATTCAGATGGTGGCGGCCGATACCGGACGGACCACCAGCGCCGGCGCCACCTCGGCCAGCCGGCAGACCTATATTTCCGGTAATGCAGTGCTGGATGCCTCCAAAAAGCTGGCCGCAATCCTGTGCAGCCTTGGAGCCCGGCAACTCAAAACTGCAGCCTCGGATCTGGTCCTGCGGAAGGGTCAGGTCCAGGACCGCCGGGACCCCTCCAGAGGCATCAGTCTGGCCGAGCTGGCCGCTCTGGCCCGGAAGCAGGGGATCGAACTCTTCGGGGAGGGACGCTTTGATCCGGTGACCACGTCTCTGGATCCGGAAACCGGGCAGGGGGATCCCTATGCGACCTATGCCTTTGCCTGTCAGCTGGCCCTGCTTAGTGTTGATGTCCTGACCGGTGAAGTACGGGTGGATAAAGTTGTCGCGGCCCATGATGTGGGCCGGGCCGTGCATCCGGAGAATGTCAAGGGTCAAATCTGCGGCGGGGTAGCCATGGGGCTGGGCTTTGCCCTGATGGAGGCCTTCGAGCCCGGCAAGACCGAGTCCCTCAAGGACTATCATATTCCCACCTGCAGCGACATGCCGGAGGTGATTCCTTTGATCGTGGAATCCGAGGAACCCAGCGGCCCTTACGGGGCCAAGGGAGTGGGAGAGCCGGCCCTGATTCCTACGGCTCCGGCCATTGCCAACGGTCTTGCCCTGGCCCTGGGAGAGCGGATCACTACCCTGCCGGCCAACCTGGAGCGGGTCCTGGAGGCCGGCCTGAAGGCGGGGCTGTTTGGAGCATGAAAAATTTCTGACTCGATCAGACTGGCCGTTCCGGTGGCCAGAGGCGCCGCTCGTATGAAATTTCAGCTGAAACCACGAACCGATCACAGAGTTCTCTATCCTGTCATCTATTGTGGACTGAAAGTTTATGTATTGATCAAACTGGCAGTCGTTGATCTACAAGATGAACAGCACAACAATATAGTTGCATTACAGTAAATATCAAACTTTTATATCTCAGCTTTGCCAGAGGCAAAGCTGAAACCTGTACTTTTTTTTACAGTTTTATGAATCCTTGTGATCAATGGATACCATGCAAGAGGGGGGAAATATGACAACGACACTACTCACAAACATCGGCACCTTGATCAGCGGGGACATCGCCAATCCGGTCCTGTCCAAGGACGCCCTGCTGTTGGAAGACGGTAAAATCAAGCAGATCGGGACAGCAGTGGAGATGCAGGCCATCAAACCGGATGCCCGCATCGACTGCGCCGGGACCACACTCACCCCGGGTCTTCTTGATTCCCACTGTCATCCCGTGTTCGGGGATTATACCCCGAGGCAGATGCAGGTCGGGTTTCTGGAAAGCGAGGTCCACGGCGGGGTGACCACCTTTATTTCCGCAGGGGAGCCGCATCTGCCCGGACGGCCCAAGGACAGGGCCGGAGCCAAGGCTCTGGCCATATTAGGGGCCAAGTCCTATGCCAATTTTCGGCCCGGCGGGGCCAAGGTGATCGGCGGTTCAATCATCCTTGAAAAAGGCCTGACCCGGGAGGATTTTGCGGAAATGGCCGAAGCCGGGGTGCGCACCGTGGGCGAAGTCGGGCTGGGCAGCGTCAAAGATCCCAAGGAAGCGGCTGAGATGCTGGCCTGGGCCAGGGAGTTCGGAATGATCTCCATGATGCACACCGGGGGAACCTCCATTCCGGGCAGCACGTCGGTCACCGCGGACATGGTTATTAGGGCCGGGGTGGACATTGCAGCCCATGTCAACGGTGGGCCCACGGCTATTCCCCTGCAGGAGGTGGAGAAACTGGTACGTGAGACGGACAAGATTCTTGAGATCGTGCATTGCGGAAATCCCAAGGTGGCCTGCGAGACCCTGAAGCTCTGTCTGGAAGACGGCTGTCTGGAGCGGGTCATTATCGGCAATGACGCTCCCTCCGGAACCGGGGTTATTCCCCTGGGCATCCTGCGGGTCATCAATCATTTGGCTTCGTTCACAGTCCTCAAGCCGGAGCAGGCCCTGTGCCTGCCCACCGGGAACACGGCCCGGGTGCACAAGCTGAACTGCGGCCTGATCGAGCCGGGTCGGGACGCAGACCTGGTCATTATGGATGCGCCCATGGGTTCGGTGGGCGAGGACGCCTTGAGCGCGATCAAGGCCGGGGACATCCCCGCGGTGTCCATGGTCCTGGTTGACGGCCGGGTGGTGCTCACCAAGAGCCGAAATACGCCGCCCACGGAACGGATGCCGGAGGTTCAGAGTTAAATAGTCAGCTCATAGAAAGAATATCGTGTGAGTGTCCATCCGCTAATACTTTGCTCAACGTAAGGCAGATAAGATTTGGCCCGCGAATCACGCGAATGGGCGCGAATGGAAACTTTTTGGCCGGCAGAATAAGAGCTGCTGCCGGCCAAAAGGCTTCGCCATGCAGATATGAACAGAAAATGAGTTCTTTTCATT
>JAABTT010000070.1 GCA_011389765.1 Desulfohalobiaceae bacterium S24
AGCGTTATTACAAGCAAAAGTACAGTTTCTTCCGTTTCTGATATCCAATTTTCCCCCGGACGCAGCGTCCGGGGGAAAACTGGATATGATTTGTTTCTCTTATGTCCGTTTCTCAATCTTTGTTTTTGTCATTTGAAAATTTGAATTTCGTGCTTGTTTCGAATTTCGAGTTTCGTGCTTCGAATTTACCATACTATGCCTTCACGACTGTTCGACCAACTCAAAGACGTTCTGTCCGGCATCGACCGGACTCACCGGGGACAAGCCGCCGCCTTGACCGAAGTGGAAGTCCGGGAGCTGGAAAATATTTTTGCCCTGCTCCTCTTAGGCTCCTTTGTCGGAATTCCGGCGCCCCCCTCCTTTCTGGCGCTTGAACTTTTGCCGCTCATGGAGCATGAGCTGCAGGTCCTGAACAGCAGGGCCCGGGATGCCGGGGACATGCTCGGCGAAATGTGCGGAACCCTGGGTATTGACTGAATGAAGACGTTTTTTTTTACCGGAAAAGGCGGGGTGGGCAAATCCACTCTGGCCGCGGCCGCTGCCTGGCAGCTCTCGCAAAAGTCAAACGTACTCATCGTATCCCTGGATCCGGCCCACAACCTCGGGGACATCTTCGGGGTGGCGATAAAGGAAAAACAGAAACACTTTACCAAGACTCTGACCCTGCGGGAAATCAACCTGCAAAAATTATCCCGGGACTACCTGCAGCAGGAGACCGAGGTCCTGTCCAGCAGCTACAGCTACTTGAAGACCCTCAACCTGGATCACTATTTCTCCACCCTGAAATATTCCCCGGGCATCGAGGAATACGCCCTTTTGACAAGTATTTCCAAAACACTGCGCGAGGGAGGCGAGTACGAGTACATCATATTCGACACCCCGCCCACAGGGCTGACCCTCAGGTTTCTGGCCCTGCCGCGGGTTTCCACGACCTGGATCGAGCGCTTGATTCACATTCGCCGTCAGATCCTGGAAAAACGCTACACCATTCACCGCATCAGAGGGACCTTGAGTTCCGAAGAAACCGTTCTGGACTATACCGAGGACGAAGACGCCATCCTCAAGCGATTGTGGAAGCTCAAGGCCGGCTACCAGGACCTGGACCGAACCCTGCGCGGCAAAGACTGTCATCTCATACTGGTCTTCAACCCTGACAGGCTCTCGCTTAGGGAATCAGAACGGCTCATTGCGGGACTCAAGGATTTGGAAATCCCCCTGGGTTTGCTGATCAATAATAAGGTGCAGGAAGACAATCAGGCCATGGCCGGACAGGTGGATAAGGAAATCGCAGCTCTGGCTCAGGATGTGCCCCTTGAGCGGATTCACCAGGCCCAGGGGCTTCACCAGGGCGGGTTGTATCAAATCGCGGAAAGCATCATCCCTGAGGACTGGCAGCGGACGAATGATTAATGTCTTTTCTTCTGCAGCAATCGTTCATCTTCAATCGTAATTGTCCATTCAGCAATATTCTATCTTCAATCTTCAATCGTAAATGTCACTAATGCCGCCATGGCCCAATACGAACATATCATCACCCAGCCGGTCTTCTTTCTCTTTGTTGCCTTTTCTTTTCTGCTGGCCCTGGGCTATTTCTGGGGCCGAAGGAAAAATCAGGCCATTTCCCACAGCGCGTTTGAAGATCTGATCAAAATCTTCCGGCCGCAGGAACAGAAATTCACCAATATCGGCGGAGCCATCGGCTATCACGCCAATCTTGCTATCAAGAAAAAGGGAGGCTGGCTCTCCCGGGTCGACGCGACCATCACCCTGCTTCCCCGGCATTCCTGGCTCTATCTCCCCCTGTCCAAATGCATCCGAAAATACGACCGTTTGTTCCTGGAGTTGTATCTGAAAAACACCCCGGAAGAGGAATGCCATCTTATAGAAAGCCGATATTCAAGGTTTGCCGGGACCAAAATACGCAACAGCGCAAAGCTGCAGAAAGAAGAGGTGGTTTGGGGGAAATACCGCTTTTATCTCTATTCACAGTCCGCTGAGACGCGGACCCGCCTCCTGGATTTCACGGCCCGCCATCCGGACCCGGGAGTCATTCGGCACATCGCGGTTGTACCTGAACAAAAGAAATGCTTTCTCTTCATGATCCCTGCAATGGGAAAAGTCGCTGAAAATCTGCGGCCGGTGGTCAACTGGCTGCCGACGCTCCTTGACCTGAAAAAATAGAATGATCCGGTCGAATGAATGCGCCCCAGGCGAACACGACTCAAAGCCGGCCGATATTATCTTTTGCGGCGGCTTCTCCTTCCTGAGCCGTTGCGATCTCTGAGCAAACCTCTTCCACCAACCATTCAAATACATCCATTTTTTTGTATTGCTTTTTTTACAAAACTGGGTATATCAGAAATTGTCTTCTCTGTATCCCCTATGCTTTCTGATAGCTTTTTTCTGCAAACGCAATCCAAAATGTTTGATTGCGGCCTATTCAAGGGAAAATGTAAACACGAACCAGGAGGTGTCAGGCATGGCTGAAAATGGACAAACACCGGAATTTGTTACGGAATCACGCATGAGCATGTGGAAGCAAATGGGCAAAACCGAAGACTGGTGGTCCATCTGGCTGGCCGGGCTGTTCTTCGTCTTTGTCACTGCCTGCATTTTTATTTGGAAACCCCCTGTGCAGGAACTCCCCGAATACCGGGCTATTATGAATCAGGAAATGGAGGAAGCCGGATTTCGAACCATAGCCTACACCGAGGCTGAAAAAAAGCTGAAAGGGATCAAAGCCAGAAGCGAAGGCTTTACCAAAACCCTGCGCAGCATCACTGATCGGCCCAAAGGCTGGACCGCCAATCCCATCAAGTCGATTTACATGAGCGAGTCTGAGGCTGCTGCCAAAAGGGAGGCTGCAGCCGGTAAGCTGGAACAAGCCGAAAAAAATCTCAAGCAGGCCAGGGCCGAGGCAGAAGAGGCTGAAAATGCGGCCGGGGCGGCCCAGTTCCAGGACGAAGAACTCAATAAAAAAGCCAGGGCGGCCATTACAGAGTGGCGCCAGGCCATGTCCGCTTATTCCAGCGCCAAGTCGGCCGCCACGGCCCAGGCCTATAACCTGATACCCTCGCTGATCATTATTGGCCTGGTGTTGATGCTCTTTTTCGCCATCGGCGGAAAATTCATCGGCTTCAATCTCAAAGAATACTTTATCGGCTTTCCGGTCATTTTCGGTCTGACGGTCCTCTCTTATATACTCTCCAAACAGGCCACCATGAGTGCCCTGGGCATTTCCTACGTCTTGTTCGGAATCTTCATCGGCTTGATCATTGCCAATACCACAGGCGTGAGCAAATCGATCAAGACAGCCGGACAGACGGAATTTTTCATCAAGACCGGACTTGTTCTCCTCGGGGCTCGCATTCTCTTCGGCCAGATCGCCCTGATCGGACTCCCCGGCCTGTTTGTGACCTGGGTGGTCACGCCCGTTGTGCTCATCACAACCTTTTGGTTCGGCCAAAAAATCATCAAAATGCCCTCCAAAGAGTTGAACATTACAGTTTCCTCCGACATGTGCGTCTCCGGTGTATCCGCGGCCATTGCCACGGCTTCCGCCTGCAGGGCCAAAAAAGAGGAACTCACCCTGGCTATCGGCATGTCCATGATCTTTGTGGCCATCATGATCTTCCTCCTGCCGGCTATCGCTAATGTGACCGGCATGCATCCGGTCTGGGCCGGGGCCTGGCTCGGGGGCACCGTGGACAACACCGGCTCGGTTGTGGCTGCTGGTGAACTGATTGGCTACGAAGCTATGGTTGTGGCCGCCACCATCAAAATGATTCAGAACATCATGATCGGGGTCATCGCCTTTGGCGTGGCCGCCTACTGGTGCTTGAAGGTAGAGCCGGCCAGGGCCTGCCAGCCGGGACAGGCGCCCATCAAGCTCACTTTCGGCGGCGCTCTGGCCGAGATCTGGTACCGCTTTCCCAAATTCATCCTCGGCTTTATCGGAGCCTCCATCATCTTCTCCATTATGCAGGCTGCAGTGAGTATGGATTGGGGCAACGCCATGGTCAGTGAAGGCATTCTGTCTCTGGCCAACCGCTTCCGCGGCTGGTTTTTCGCCATGGCCTTCGTGAGCATCGGACTGAGCATCAGCTATCAGGATCTGAAGGAGCCCCTGCGGGGCGGCAAGCCTGTCCTGCTGTATATTTTCGGTCAGACCTTCAATCTGCTCCTGACCCTGTTTATCGCCTGGTTGATGTTCATGGTCATCTTCAGGGACATCACTGAAAAACTGATGCTCGGCGCTTAAGACCGAGACTGGGAAAGATTGTGTGTACACCTCAATCCAGGCCCGGGGACGAGAAATCGTCCCCGGCTCTTCTTTTCCGCGGCTGGTTAAGGCTCATCCTTGTCTTTCTGCTGCTGGCTGTCTGCCTTTACCTGGCCCCGAACCTGGAACGTCTGCCTGGTATCGGTTCCCGCATCACTGACTTGCGGGAAAGCGGCATTAATGTCGGGGCCTGGTATTACGACGATGTCCAGGAATATTTTGAGGCAGAACAGTATATCCGTGAAAAACGCGGTCTGGACTACCCAAAGCGCCCGGATCAAAAAAGGGGACATGGACAGAAAGATCCTGGATAAAACCTTTCTGCTGGTCCAGGAACAGGAAAAACGCTTTCTCAAGCAAGCGGTTTTTCTCTTCCGGGCCTATGCCCCCAAACCGTGGTGGCACATGTTGATTCCCTTCAAGTTTGTCCTGGAATATCTGGCCCGAAAAAAAGCATACAGATCCTTTTCAAAAACCTATCTTCATCTCAAACAGATAGCTCTGGACGCAGCCTACCAGGATTTGATTTCCGACAGCCAGGCTGAAAGCGAGGCAAGGCTGGAGGCCCGGCTCAGGGAGTACTGGTTGCAGAAACAGCCCAACATGTCCCAGGAGCTCTATACACAGCTGCACACCTGGCTCGACCTGCTCCGTGGTCACTATCTCAGAATGCTCCAGTCCCGGGGTCGACACTATCATGACCTGCTGGCCGAGGCCTATCCATCAAAACAGGCCTATTCAAATTTTGTCAAGCAACTGACCCTGGTGGAAGAAGAAATGGATCCGGCGGTTTTCAGGACAGGCCAGGCTGACTGCTCAGCCACTCCAGATCTGGACAATCAACGAAAAGCCTTTGCCCAGGTTCGGGAGAGGGAGCTGCGGGAGGCTTTTGACTAAACCAGAAAGCAACAGATCGTTCATCTTTCGTCGATACTTTGAAAATCAAAAGCAGATTGTTGCCCCTGATAAATTCTTCTTTTCAAAAAGTGAGCCTGCTTGGCTAGCAGCGAAGGGCTGAGGCGGATGAAAAAAATCGCTGCAGTTCTTTTCTGCGCAATTCGTTGCAATAGGTTTCCATCCTTTGGACCACAGCCCTGGAGTCCTCTGTGGTGTGCACCTTCGCGGTTAGATAACGGTTGAGTTCCTGCTCGGCCGCGGTCAGCCTTTCCAAAAACCCCCTGTAATGCTCCCTGTCGGAATACACCTCTTCCAAAAGCCCCTGGTAGCTTTCTTTACCGGCCTTGAGCAGCTTGCGATAATGGTCCTGCAAAATTTGCATAATCCGCACTTGCTTGTCTGCGAGGCTTCGATCCCGTTCCGAAACGCCTTCGAGCGAGGGGAAATACTCTTCAAACCCGCAATTCCGGCTCTCTCCAGATTCGACATCCTGCCGGGCCTTGTCCAGAGCTTTTTGTCTATGTTCGAGGATCCCTCGGGCAAAAGCCCGGACACCGTTTCTATAGCTGCTGACTCTCTGCATGTGATGCACAAGCAGAACAGGGAGGATGATCATCCAGACAGAAACCACGGGTTTGTCGAGGACTTCCTGACCCAACCTGTAGGCGAACTGCTCTTCATGACTCCAGATCAAGGCATATCTCTTGTCCAATTCCGCCATCAGTCCCTCCTGCCGGCAAGAACCCTCCGGTGATTTGGCGAGCGAAACACGCAAATAGCACGAATGAAAACTTTTTGGCAGTCTTGCGTTGATACTTTCATTCGCTTTCCAGACGCAGCGGATCTTCAATTCGAGTCATATAGCACCTGGAACACATGTCAAGGTCAAGACGGCGCCTGAACCGCCTATAGGCTGGATCATGCCAGAGCTTCTTCAACTTCGTTTCCGTCAACCGGCCGAAATCCGCCGGCTCAAGTTCGTATTCCCTGCCCTCAAACCAGTAGGGTACAGGCGGGCCGGCCGGGATTTGAGTGAACACGCACGGGGTCACCCGACCTTCAGGACTCAGGCAGAACGCTTTTTCCACATTTTCAGAACAGCGCCCAGGAGATCGGAACGGATTGAAGATATGGCTGAACACTTTGTCCTGCTGATGATGCTCTGCAAAGAGCCGACGCATCTCGGCCCTGAACTCCCCGTGCTCCTGCTCGCTCTCCGCCAGCAAGGCCTCGCGTTCCAGGGCCGGACTCAGGGGCAGAGTCAGGCTGCTGAGCACGCCATGGTCCAGGCCCAGGTTCTGGAAGAAGTCAGGCAGGCGGGGCAGCTCCTGCAGGTTTGAACGCAGCAGCATATAGGCCAGATGGACCCGAGGGACAGGACTCCGGCGCAAGGCCTTGATTCGCTGCAATTCCTCTATCGTCTTGACCACCTGCCTGAAACTGGTTCCCCGGCGGATTCGATCGTTGGTCTCATCCAAACCGGTCAGGGACAGAGCCAGAACGTCCAGCCCCGAATCAACAGCTTTTTTCAAGACGTCAGAATCCAGCAACTCGGCATTACTGGTACAGCTGGCCAAAAATCCGGCGTTTTTGGTCATTCGGAGCAAATCCCAGAAGTGCGGATGCAGGATAGGCTCCCCCCAGCCCTGGAGATGAATCAAGGTGGCTGTCTTCAGCCTGGAAAGAATCTGAGCAAAGAGTTCAGGGTCGATATGCCGGCACTGCCAGGTGGAACGGAACACGGTTCTGGGGCAATAGGTGCAACTCGCGTTGCAGTGGGTGGTCACACTGATTTGAACCCAGTGCAAACGGGGCTGGGTGGCGGGCCACAGGAGGGACATAGACTGCCTTTGTTTCAAACTGGAGATATATACGGATGTCCCGGATCAGACAGCACCCGTTCCCCTTTCAGGGTCTCCCGGGGACATATCAAAGGATTAGAAGTTCGTTTCCCGAAAGCTGCCTCGAAACTCCTGCCAGGAAGAAATGCTCAGCTCTCGCGTCAGATCCTCCAGCTCCTGAACCAGCTGAAAGCTTTTATCCGGTCGCTGGAAGTTGCTTGATCCCACCTGAACCGCATGGGCCCCCACCAGGATGAATTCCAGGATGTCTTCAGCCGAGGTGATCCCCCCCAGACCGATGACCGGGATATGCACGGCGCGGCAGACCGCATGCACCAGGCGCAGGGCCACCGGCTTGACGGCCGGGCCGGACAGGCCGCCAATCACATTGCCCAGGCGGGGCTTTCTGCTTCGAATATCCACGGCCATGCCGCTGAGGGTGTTGATCAGAGAGATGAGATCCGCGCCATTGTCCTCGGCCGCCCGGGCCAGAACAGTGATATCCGTAACATTGGGACTCAGCTTGACCATGACCGGCTTGGCCCCGGCCCGGTCCTTGACCGCCCGGCAGACCGCCGCGAGCAGCCCCGGGTCCTGACCGAACTGGATACCCCCGGCCCGGACATTGGGGCAGGAGACATTGATCTCCAGACCGGCTACCCCGGGTTCCTGCGCCAAAACAGCGGCCAGCTCCCCGAACTCCGCCTGGTCCCGGGCATAAAGGTTCACTAAGACCGGTGTCCGGTCCCAGGGCAGCCGGGGCAGCTTGTCCCGGAGAAAGGCCTCCACTCCGATATTCTCCAGCCCGATGGCATTGAGCAGACCGCAGGGGCTCTCCACGATCCTCGGTCCGGGGTTGCCTGTTCTGGGTTTGAGGGACAGTCCCTTGACCACGATGCCCCCCAGCCGGGTCAGATCTCCGTAAGGCATGAACTCCAGCCCATATCCAAAGGTCCCGGATGCGGTGAGTACCGGATTCTTCAACTCCAGCCCCCCGGCTTTGACGCTCATGTCCATAATATAGGATTTAATATTGAATATTGAAGATTTAATATTGCTGAATACAAAAAAATCAAGAGTTTACAATGACACTATCCAAAACATTTTCTTAAAGGGTATAGAATGTTGGTGTCAAGGAGGTACGTGCATGGCCTGGTTATGCTTTCACAGGGTCGAGTGCGCCCAATCCTTCGTCCACATCGGGAAATTCTTCTTCGAGGGTCTCCAGTTCAGCGAGCACTGAAAGAAGTCCTTTCTTTTTTCCCGGTTCAAGGATCAATTTGAAATGGCAACCAGCCATCAAGCTGACTTCTTTCTGCATTTTAAACCCCCACTTCCCCTTCTTGCTGACCTCCGACCCATTCCAGACGTCAGCCCCTTCCGGACGTCAGACGTCAGATATCCGCCTTCCGACCTCCGACCTCACTCTTTCTTTCCTCTTCCCGACTTCCGACCTCCGACTTCCGACCTCACTCTTTCTTTCCTCTTCCCGACTTCCGACCTCCGACTTCCGACCTCACTCTTTCTTTCCTCTTCCCGATTTCCGACCTCCGACTTCCGACCTCACTCCTCCCCCAGCCCGACCTCGTCCGCCCGAAAGACCGGGCCCTGCACGCAGGTCTGGAGGTTTCCCCCTCCCTCGGCCTGAACCACGCAGCCCAGGCAGGCCCCCACGCCGCACATCATAGTGGTCTCCAGGGAGATCTGCACCCTGGCCCGGCATTCGGCCCCAAGCGCCTTGACCATCCGCAGAAAAGGCAGGGGGCCGCAGGCCAGAACCAGTCCCTCGGCGGCGTAATTCCGGATTTTCACCCGGACCACCTCTTGCAGCTGCCGGAGATCGTCCGGGCAGACATCCTGGAAATGCCAGGCCAGGGTTGTTTTTTCCAGCTCTGCAAAAGGATAGCAACTCACATCCTGCCGGTGTCCGAACAGCAGCTCCAGGCGAAGGGGATCGAGATGATTGCGGATGAGGCCCACAAAAGGGGCCAGCCCCATTCCCCCGGCCAGAAGGAGCAGAGGTGTTTCCTGATCGTATACAAAGCCCCGCCCAAGCGGACCCCAGACAGTCAAAGACTCCCCCGGCTCCAGTCCGGCCAGGCGGCGGGTGCCCCGGCCCGCCACCTGGACATAGAGGTGCAGTCCCTGTTCATCAACATCGGCAATGGAAAAGGGCCGGGCCCCAAAAGGGTCCAGCTCCCAGGCACAGGGCCGGAGCATGAGGAACTGGCCCGGAGTCCACCTCCAGCCCGGATCTTCCAGAATAAGGTGAACAAACTGATCCTGTCCCGGCTTTTCCAGTCCAAGGACCTGAAGGGTGCAACAATTCGGCGGTGTGGACATCATCATCAGTGACTTAGAAGTACAAATTTGGTCTACGCAAGGACTTCCTTCTTTTCTTAACTGTGAACCTGGAACCTTTGGGTTGCGGGCGAAGCCCGCTTTAAACCCCTTGCTTCTGCTCCAGAAGCTGATCGGCCACAATCCTCCCCTGCTCGCCGCCGCCGGCCATGCGGGCCAGTTCCTCCTGAATCTCTCCGGGGCTCAACTGCCGGCACCGGGTGTAGGTTTCCCGGTCCAGCACTTCTTTGTGCACGTGAAAATGCCGGCCGGCATTCGCCGCCAGCTGCGGCCAGTGGGTGATGAGAATGATCTGCTGCTTGTCCGCCAGCTCGCTGATCCGCCGCCCCACCTGCCCCAGGATGAGTCCCCCGATGCCGGAATCCACCTCATCAAAGAGCAGAGCGGGGAGATTTTCCGCGCCCAGCAATCCGACCAGGGCCAAAAGAAAACGCGAGAGTTCCCCGCCGGATGCGATCTTGTCCAAAGGCTGCGCCGGCTGCCCCGGATTGGGGACCCACATCAGCCGGGCCCGCTGTTCAAATACGCCGGGATATATTTCCGTGGGCTTAAAGGTAAAAGCAACCTGAACATCCTTGGAAAAGCCCAGAGACAAAAGCTCCCTGCGCAGCTGTTCCGTCAGGCTTGCGGCGGCTTCCTCCCGGCCGCGGTTCAAGGCCTCCACCGTCTGCTGCAAATCCTTGGTGACTGCCTGCTCCCGGCTTTCCAAGTCCTTGATTTCCAATACACAACGATCCAAAAACGAGAGGTTTGCGCTGATTTCCTCCTTAAGGTTCAAAATCTCCGGCATGCTCCGGTTCAATTGCCGCTGCAGGCGGCTGAGCTCAAAGAGACGGTACTCGATGGCCTCCAGTTCCTGCTCGCTCTCACCGGGACTCGGCTGCTGCTTGAGACTTGCATCCAGGTCGGTAAAAAACTGGCGAATATCTTCGAGCTGTTCGGCGTAGCCCTGAAAATCATGCACTATTCCGGATAGTTGCTCCAAGGCATGCTGCAGGGAGTGGATATTCTCCAAAAGAGGGCTTTCGGGGTTGTGCATAATATCCAAAGCGCTTTGCACATTCCGGTGGGTCTGGGCCTGGTTGCGCAACTCGAATTTTTTCTGCTCCAGCTCTTCTTCCTCGCAGGCCCGCGGCGCCGCTTTATCGATCACCTCGGCCTGATGCTCCAAAAATTCTCGCTGCTCCTGCAGGTCTTTGGACTTTTGCAGCAAATCCTGCTTTTGCGTCCTGATTTCCCTGGCCCGCTGCAGCAGGTCGTCTCGGTCGGTGAGCAGGGTTTTGCCCAAAAAGCCGTCCAGGATCTGCTGATGAAATCCCGGGCTGAGCAGTTTCTGCTGGCTGTGCTGGCTGGTGTGAATGATAAGCCGGTTTTTCAGAGAGCGGACCTTGTCCTGGGAAGTCAGGCTGTCGTTGAGATAGAGGCGGCTTCTGCCGGTCTGGGCAACAATCTCCCGCTTGAGGATATAATCCCCCTCCGGCAGGACAAAAATGGCCTCGACCCGGGCTTTGTCCCTGCCCGAGCGGACCATGTCCGGCTGGAGCTTCTCGCCGAGAATAAAATCCAGAGCCCGGAGGACAAAGGATTTGCCGGCCCCGCTTTCGCCGGTGAGCACGTTCAGGCCCGGAGCAAACTCCATCTCCAGATCCTGGATGAGAGCCAGATTTTGTATCCTGAGAAATTCAAGCATAGTATCCCTTTTTCCGATTCCAGAGACTACTACAGAGTGCCGCTTTACGCAATTCAAGAAAAAACGGAAAAAATGATTGACAAACCGGCCGGGGATTGGATAATTTTCCTGTTACGGGGCTGTAGCTCAGTTGGGAGAGCGCTTGAATGGCATTCAAGAGGCCGTCGGTTCAATTCCGTCCAGCTCCACCAGGAAAAATATAAAAAGGCCGCCCGATTTCGGGCGGCCTTTTTATATTACATTCTCGCAATGCGACTAAAATGTCTCCTCTCCTGCATAGTAACCGGAGCGCCCCTGCCCTGGGTTTGCCGGGGGAGGGATGCTTTACAGCTTGTGTCATTTCCCCTATGCTGAGAAGCGAGGTCAGGACCTGCAACCTTCTTCCGGTGTGCCTGCGACTATGAAAATTTTAATCGCCAGCGAAGATAAAACTTCCGTTGCAACAATTTGCGAGCTCTTGGATTTTTTTCCCCATGAAATCGTCACCGCTGCAACCGGAAATCAGGCCTGGAAAATTCTGAGCAGGGAAGACCGGCCCCAAGTCGCCATCCTGGACTGGAGGCTGCCGGGACTGAACGGTCTTGCACTCTGCCGCCGCCTGCGGGCCATTGCTCCCCAGACCGGGCACTTGGATTTTGAAAGCATCCTGCAAAGCCCTGTCCAGGAATCCAAGTACACCTACCTGGTCATCCTCTCGCAAAATACCCACAAAGAGCATATCGTCAAAGGCTTTGAAGCCGGAGCCGATGATTTCATTATCAAGCCTTTCAATAATGAAGAACTCCAGGCCAGAGTCAGGGCCGGCATCAGGATCATTGAACTGCAGAACTCGCTCCTGGAGGCTCAGAGCAAACTGCGTATTTTGGCCAGAACAGACGAGCTGACCGCCATTTTGAACCGGAGAGCGATCCTGGAGAATATCAGCACTGAAATGGATCGCGCCTTTCGGGAAAAGCGGTTTCTCTCCCTGGCCATTTT
Source organism: Desulfohalobiaceae bacterium S24 (assembly GCA_011389765.1). GTDB lineage: Bacteria > Desulfobacterota > Desulfovibrionia > Desulfovibrionales > Desulfothermaceae > JAABTT01. The sequence continues at coordinate 12,050 of JAABTT010000070.1, forward strand.
AGACATCGACCATTTTAAGCAGGTCAATGATACCTATGGTCACGATGCCGGAGACATCGCTCTCAAAGAGTGCGTCCGCCGCATCCAGTCCATCATTCGCACCTATGATCTCCTGGGACGATTCGGCGGCGAGGAATTCATATTCGTCATCCCCGGAGCTGCTCCTGAAGAGGCCTTTCAAGTCTGCGAACGGATCCGATCTGAAATCGAAAAGCACCCTTTTACCCTGAATCAGGAATCCATCGCCCTGACCGTCAGTCAGGGGCTGGCTTTCTGGAACAGCACCGACACTCTGGATGCATTGGTCAAGAAGGCGGATACCGCCTTGCTCAATGCGAAAAACCAGGGACGAAACCGCGTGGTCCGCTTTGCTCCTGATCAGGGCCCAGAAGAGGCCTGTTGACTCCGGAGCATCTGAAAAGCATTAGGTTCTCGTTCAGGCACAAGGTAAGTCCGTGTCGATTTTTTCAAGGAAACACAAGAGGCGATCATGCTAAAGACCGGCCTGACTCCAGATAAATCCATTGCCCTTGAAAAAAGGATTATTTTCGCCCTGGACCTGGATGCTCCTGAGACTGCAAAAGCTTGGGTCAAGCATTTGGAAAGCAGGATCGGCTTTTATAAAGTCGGTCTGGAACTTTTTTTGGCCGGGGGGTTTCCCATTGTGGAGTGGATCATCAAGCAGGGACACGAGGTGATGCTTGACCTCAAATTTTTCGATGTCCCCCGGACCGTTGCGTCTGCGGTCCGCCAAACCCTGCATTCCGGTGTTTCTTTCATCACCGTGCACGGCAATGACGCTATGCTGAAGGCGGCGGTGGAAGCCGGGGGCAGGGACAAAATCCTGGCCGTCACCGCGCTCACCAGCCTGGATCAGGGGGATCTCACCAGCCTCGGCTTTTCCTGCTCTCCGGAAGCATTGGTGGTAAGCCGGGCCGAACGGGCCCTGGCCATCGGCTGTAAAGGCGTGGTGGCCTCCGGGCTTGAAGCCCCCCTGCTCAGGAATCGGCTCGGCCCTTCACTGTGCATCGTCACCCCCGGAATTCGGCCTATCAGCAACACCGAGCTTGACGATCAGAAACGTATTATTGATCCGGGCCGGGCCATTCGGCAGGGCGCCGACCATATCGTGGTAGGCCGACCGCTGCGCCGGGCCGGAGATCCCCTGGCTTTGGCGGCCCAAATGCAGGAAGCCGTTCAAGAGGCCCTGCTTCACAAATAAATTTGCAACCTCGCATTTTTTTCATTGACAAGCACACACCAAGCGATTATAGTTCATTCTCTTGTTTGGGCGGGTAGCTCAGCTGGGAGAGCATCGGCCTTACAAGCCGGGGGTCACAGGTTCGAGCCCTGTTCCGCCCACCAGGCAAGATACGGAGCTGTAGTTAAGTTGGTTATAACGCCGGCCTGTCACGCCGGAGGCCGCCGGTTCGAGTCCGGTCAGCTCCGCCAAAGCACACAAGAGGTTACAGATTTGATCTGTAACCTTTTTTTTTGACAAGGAGGTATCCTCTATGGCAGCGCCACATCTCAAAACCATGAAGCGGCGGGAATTCCTGCAGCTGGCCTGCCTTTCGGCAGCCGGCGGCGCGCTCACGGGATGTGCGGCCAACCCGGTCACCGGAAAGTCCCAGCTCATGCTCATGTCCAGATCCCAGGAAATCCAAATCGACCGGGAGCGCTCGCCCCACCAATTCTCGGCCGACTTGGGAACGCTTCAAGATCGAACCCTCAGCGCCTATCTTCAATCCACCGGACGCAGCCTCGCCGCTTTGACCCACCGACCGGACATGCCCTATTCCTTCCGAGGGGTCAATGCGGTGTACGTCAATGCCTATGCCTTTCCAGGCGGCAGCATCGCCCTGACCAGGGGTATTCTGCTGGAGATGGACAACGAGGCCCAGCTGGCCGCCCTTGTCGGCCACGAACTCGCTCATATCAATGCCCGGCATACGGCGTCCCGGATGAGTAAGGGCCTGCTTGTCTCCACCCTGCTGGCCGGGGCCGGCCTGGCCCTGCAGGGCAATGCCGGAGCCACGCGTCTCTTGACCAGTCTGGGAGGCATGGCTGCCGGAGCGCTCCTGGCCAGTTACAGCCGGGAAAATGAACGTCAGGCCGATGCCCTGGGCCTGGAGTATCTGGTTCAAGCCGGATATTCCCCTGAAGGCATGGTCGAGCTTCAAGACCTGCTGCGCTCCCTTTCCAAAGACCGGCCCAATGCCATTGAACTCATGTTCTCCACCCACCCCATGTCCGAGGAGCGTTACAGGAGCGCTCGAAAAACCGCCGCGACCACCTATCGGCAGCACTTGAGCAATCCGGTGTATCGCGAGCGCTATTTGGACCATACCGCCGCTATCCGCCGCCTCAAACCTTTGATCAAAGGGTTGCAGAACGGACAAAAACTCATGTCCCGGAAAAAACTGTCCCAGGCCGAAACGGTCTACCGGGAGGCCCTGCAATACCACGACACAGACTATGCCGGCCTCATCATGCTTGCCGGCTGCCTCATGGCCCAAAAAAAATTCGAATCGGCAGAAAGTCTTGCCCAAAAAGCCAAGAGGGTGTATCCCGAAGAAGCCCATTCCCGGCATGTCCTCGGTGTTTGCCGACTGGCCCGCAAACGCTACAGCTCGGCTCTAGCTGCTTTTCAAAAATATGAACAGATGCTGCCCGGAAACCCCAGCAACATTTTCCTCCAGGGTCTCTGTTTTGAGGGCATGGAACAGTTTCGGCAGGCGGCGTACCAATATTCCAGCTTTCTCCAGAAGGTCAACCAGGGAGAACAAGCCCGGTACGCCTACACCCGTTTGAAGCAATGGGGGTATATCTAAAGCGGGCTTCGCCCCCAACCCGAAGGTTTCAGGTTCACTTCGAAATTTGAAATTCGAAATTCGAAATTTGATGAGGCTTTATACAACACTCTGCATTTTTGCATTCTTGTCTTGCCAATTTCCATTTTCTTTCACAGAAACTGTAACTGATTCGGAGTCATACATTTTCTTGTTTTCTATGACAGAGATTAACCGATAAGTCTAACATTGAAGAAGAGTGAAGAGAGAAGAGTGTTGCAGGAAAACACCAAGCACGCACCAGTAAACAACGATGCCCATGCACAAGGAACGAAACCCGGAAATCATGACCAACAGCCCTGATCCCCTCCCTGAATCGGTCACCCTGATCGATCTGGACGGGAGAAAAATCTACCTTCTGGGCACAGCCCATGTGTCCCATCAAAGCGTGGCCGATGTCCGGACCGTCATGGAAGCGGTCCGGCCGGACACGGTCTGCGTGGAACTCTGCCCTTCACGGTACAAGGCCATTGTCCAGCCTGAAGACTGGAAACAGATGGATGTCTTCAAGATCGTCAAAGAGCACAAAGCCCTCTTTGTCCTGGTCCAGCTGATCATGTCCTCATTTTACAAAAAGATCGGGAAAAAACTGGGCATCATGCCGGGCGCGGAAATGGTGGAGAGCATTCACCAGGCCGAACGCCTGGGCGCTGAACTGGTTCTGGCCGACCGGGACGTGAACATCACCCTCAAAAGGGTCTGGGGCTATCTTTCCTTTTGGCAGAAGCTCAAGCTCCTCTTTCAGCTTGTCTGGAGCTCCTTTGATTCCGAAGAGCTTGACGAGCAGACCATTGAAGATCTCAAGGCCAAAGATCAGCTTGAAGTGATCATGCAGGAAATGGCCAAATCTTTTCCCGGAGTCAAACAGAGACTGATCGACGAACGGGATCTCTACCTGGCCCACAAGATCCAAGAGGCACCCGGCCGCACCGTGGTGGCCGTGGTCGGTGCGGGGCATGTCCAGGGCATCCGGGACGCACTGGGAAAACCTATCGATACCGCCCCTCTGCTGCGCCTTCCGCCCAAATCCAAACTGCCGCTTATTTTGAAGTGGCTGATTCCCTTGATTATTCTGTCCCTGCTCATCATCGGCTTTTTCAAGGGCGGGGCCCAGCACTCAGTTGAATCCATTTCCATCTGGATCCTGGTCAACGGTGTGTTCTCCGCCTTAGGTGTAAGCCTGGCCCTGGCCCACCCATTGACCATCCTCTCCGCCTTTGTGGCCGCGCCTTTAACGAGTCTCAATCCGACCATCGCCGCCGGCTGGGTTAGCGGTCTGGTCCAGGCCTGGGTCAAAAAGCCCAAAGTGGCGGACCTGGAAAGTCTCCCCCAGGCCCTCGGCTCGCTCCGACTCTTCTGGCTCAATCCGGTCTGCCGCATTCTGCTTGTGGTTCTCCTGGCCAATCTGGGCAGCTCTTTTGGAACCTTCATTGCCGGGAGCTGGATCGCGGCCCGTTCATTCTAACACGGGTTTCTCCCGCAGTCCAAATGTGTGAATCCAAAACAGTTGCAGTCCTTGTGAAAGAAATTGGAAGTTAGATGAGGCTTTATAGAACCCTCTGCTTCTCTGCATTCTTTTCTTGCCAATTTCCAATTTCTAATTACCAATTTCTCTTCCCCCTCTTCATCGTATGAAACTCGATTTTTCTTTTTCCGTCACCCCGGCTCAGGAACGTCATCCCGGACCCCGATCCGAGACCGGGGTCCGGCTTTTTCAGTCTGGATTCCGGCCTCCGCCGGAATGACGGAGGAGGTGGCTGCCATTTTCCTCACTGAACAAACTGGCAGTCTTTGTTTTAAATGAACAGCACAACAACTCAGTCGTATATTGTATTAAATATCAAATAATTATGTTTCAGCTTTGCCAGCGGCGGGACTGACCTCTGATATCTGAAATCTAACCTCTCTCTTCCCCCGCCTCTTCCAACTGTGAACTGTGAACCTTCTTAACCTCTTCCCCCCTCTGCCTCTTCTCTTTCTGACCACTGACGTCTGACATCTGACCCCTCTCTTCCAACTGTGAACTGTGAACCTTCTTAACCTCTTCCCCCCTCTGCCTCTTCTCTTTCTCGTATGAAACTTCGGAGTTTTTCCTCGGAATCGGTATCACCATCGGAATCGGTATCGAGAATTGATATGATGAGGATTAAGACTTCGATTCCGATAG
>JAABTT010000071.1 GCA_011389765.1 Desulfohalobiaceae bacterium S24
TCCGGCCAAACACGAGATGGAATCAATTTCGTTTGCAACATTGTTTTACTTTTTGTAAGACGTCACTGCAAAAAGTCGCTTCACGTTAATTTGCGATACAATGTTGAATTATAAGCATTTGTTTTTACTGACCTCTGATATCTGACTTCTGACCTCTGGCGAGTGCAAAAGCAGTTTTTGCACTCGCATCTTGTAAGGGATGGCACCATGACCGCAGTTTGCACACAGCTGAGTAAAATCTCTATTCTGGAGCATGTCTGGATTCCCCTGTCTGATGGAATCCGACTGGCGGCCAAGATCTGGCTCCCGGAAGCGGCGCCACTGAAACCTGTTCCGGCTATTCTGGAGTATATCCCCTATCGCAAGCGCGATGTCGAATCTGTAGGCGATTCCAGCACCCATGGCTATTTTGCCGGGCACGGCTATGCCTGTGTGCGGGTTGATCTTCGCGGGTCAGGGGATTCGGAAGGGGTGCTTCAGGATGAATATCTCCGCCGGGAGCAGGACGACGGGCTAGAGGTCCTGCAGTGGATCGCTGCCCAGCCCTGGTGCAGCGGCGCCATCGGCATGATGGGCATCTCCTGGGGAGGATTCAACTCCCTGCAGCTGGCCGCCCTGAACCCGCCGGAACTCAAGGCCGTCATCACGGTCTGTTCCACCGACGACCGCTATGCCGACGACGTCCATTACATGGGCGGCTGCCTGCTCGGGGACAACCTGTCCTGGGCCTCGACCATGTTTTCCTACAACAGCTGTCCGCCGGATCCCGAATTGGTCGGGGATAAATGGCGGGAGATGTGGCTGGAACGCCTCAAGGGAAGCGGATTATGGCTGGAGAAATGGCTCAGACACCAGCACCGGGACGAATATTGGGAACACGGATCGGTGTGTGAGGACTATGCAGCCATCACCTGTCCGGTCCTGGCGGTCAGCGGCTGGGCCGACGGCTATTCCAATGCGGTCTTTCGCCTCCTGCAGGGCCTCTCGGTTCCGAAAAAGGGACTCATCGGCCCCTGGAGCCACAAGTACCCCCACTTCGGGGTCCCGGGGCCGGCCATCGGCTTCCTGCAAGAGGCCCTGCGCTGGTGGGACCACTGCTTGAAAGGCATCGAAACCGGCATCATGCAGGAACCCATGCTTCGGGTCTGGATGCAGGACAGCGTCGCCCCGACCACGAAATACACCAGGCGGCCCGGACGCTGGGTTGCTGAAGACGCCTGGCCGTCGCCGAAGATTCAAACCCGAATTTATCGCTTCCATCCGGGGGAACTGCTCCCTGACAATGATTTGGCGTCGCCCCAGACCCTGACTATCCAATCTCCTCTCAGCGTGGGCCTCTATGCCGGCAAGTGGTGCTCATATGCCGCGCCCCCTGACCTGCCCCATGACCAGCGGGAAGAAGACGGCGGGGCCTTGATCTTTGAAAGCCATCCTTTGATCGAGCCTCTGGAGATTCTGGGAGCACCAGTGGTTGAAATCGACCTGGCTTCCAATCAACCCCTGGCCATGCTTGCGGTCAGGCTGTCCGATGTGGCCCCGGACGACAAAGCCACCCGCATCACCTACGGCCTGCTCAACCTCTGCCACCACAGGAGCCACCAGGCGCCGGAACGGCTGCAACCCGGCCGTCCCTACCGGGTCAGACTGCAGCTCAACCACATCGCCCAGCGCTTTCCCGCGGGCAACCGATTTCGTATTTCCATCTCCACCTCCTACTGGCCTCTGGCCTGGCCTCCTCCGAAGCCGGTCCGGTTGAGCCTTTTCCTGGAAAAAAGCAGGCTCCTGCTTCCTGTCCGTCCACCCCGGCAAAGCGATGCAGAGCTGCGAGCTTTCAAGGAACCGGAAGGGGCGGTCCCGGTCAAGACCACCCAGCTCGAGCCCAAGATCCAAAAATGGCGGGTCATTCGGGATCTGGCCGCGGACACCTCCACTTTGCAAGTCGTCAAAGACGAAGGGGTCATCTCCTTTGACCAGATCGATTGGGCGCTGGGCAGCCACTGCAGGGAATGGTATACATTTCAGGGAGATGATTTTGATTCACTGCGTGGAGAGACCATCTGGAACCGCAGCTTTCAACGACAGGACTGGTCTGTGCGCACCGTCACCCGAACCGTGTTGAGCGCCGATGCCACCCATTTTCAGCTCTGGGCCGAACTCGACGCCTATGAAGGCGACAAGCGCGTGTATTCCCAGGACTGGGATTTTTCAATCCCCAGGGATCATCTCTAATGCCGGATCGGGCAGACCGATCCGGCATATAAGTTTCATCATCTATCAAACCGGCATTCGAGAATTCTGTTACATCAGACTAGGTAAGTAACAATTTCAATACTTAACTATTTAAAATGCTTGTATTGTCTGCAAAATTAGATATTCATGAGGAAGAAATCCCGGTCGGAATCGCTATCGCTATCGGAATCGAAGTCTAAATCCTCATCATATCAATTCTCGATACCGATTTCGATACCGATTTCGATAGCGAAACAACAATCAATTCTCGATACCGATTCCGATGGTGATTCCGACTCCGAGAAAAAACTCCGAAGTTTCATACGATCGGGGTCCGGGACAGACCTCCGCCGGAATGACGGACAAGAGAATGAGGCATCTGAAGAACTGAAAATACCCAAAAACTGGATGAACCATCTTTCGAGAAAGATATACTGATCCAATTTTGGTTTTTACAACAAAGACTGACGCCCCCAAGGCTCCAGGCCCAAATTTTACAAAAAGCTAAGTTGGAGCAGTATATGAGCAAACCCAAAGGCACCCTGATCATCATCGGCGGCAACATATATCTGCCTCCGAAAACAGATGACGCCGAAGAAATGGAAGATCCGAATTTTTATGATTCCGGAATCCTGAAAATATTTTCCGAACAACTCCAAGGCGCAACCCAGCGCATAGAAATCATTCCTACGGCCTCCAGTGTTCCGGAAGAAGCTGCGCATCGCTACATCAATGCCTTTGCCAGGCTTGGCCTGGAGAATATCGGGATCCTGGACGTCCGCTCCAGGGAAGACGCCCAAAATGAACGTTTGGTCAAACGGGTCACAGAAGCCGAAGGGGTCTTGTTTACAGGAGGGGATCAACTCCGCTTGACCACCAATTTCGGAGGCACCCAGTTTCTTGATGCCCTCCGCGAACGCTACATCTCTGATAATATCGTCATCGCCGGGACCAGCGCCGGGGCCATGGCCATGTCCGAGACCATGATTTACGAGGGCTCAAGCCGTGAAGCCCTGCGCAAAGGGGAAGTCAAATTCAGTTCCGGATTTGGCTTTATTCAAGAAATGATCATTGACACCCATTTTGTACAAAGAGGACGGATTGGAAGACTTTTTCAGGCCATAGCCAGCAACCCGGGCTCTCTCGGAGTGGGATTGGGTGAAGACACCGGCTTGCTGATTACCAAGGGGAACATCAAGGAAGTCATCGGATCCGGCCTGATCGTCATTGTTGACGGCATGTGGATTCGGCATACCAATATTGCGGACATTGACAATGGAGAGCTCATTTCCATTGAAAATCTCAACGTCCACGTTCTGGTCCCCGGGGACAGCTATATCGTATCCGAGCGCAGAATCGTCCATGCAGAATCAACTCTGAAATAAATTCAGGAGAAAAATATGAAAAAGAACGTTTTTATAATCGGCTTGGATGACTTTAACCTGCAGATGCTGCAATCCGTCCGCAATGCAGAGAATTGCAACTTCATCCGGCTCTTGGACATCCAGAAACTCATCGACACCAATGCCTATCGTTTGAGCGACATGCTGGAGCTGGCCGTGGAACAACTGGACCAATTTGAAGGTTCGATCGATGCCATTGTGGGCTATACCGATTTTCCGGTGAGCACCATGGTCCCCATCCTCTGCGAAAAATACGGAGTGCCGGGCCCGACCCTGGAGAGCGTCTTGAAATGCGAGCACAAATACTGGAGCCGCCTGGAGCAACAAGCAGCCATCCCGGAACATATCCCCCAGTTTACACCTTTCGATCCTTTTGATGATCAGGCCCTGGAGAAGATTCCCTTTTCATTTCCCTTTTGGATCAAACCGATCAAGTCCACCGCCTCCCAGCTGGGATTCCGCATCCGCAACAAAAAGGATTTTTCCAAAGCCATCCAGATCCTGCGGGAGAAAATCGGCCTGTTCAAACCCTTTGACGCCTTACTGGACAAAATTGCCCTCCCGGAAGCCGTGGCCGGAGTCAATAGCGCCTTTTGCGTGGCCGAGCAGATCATCTCCGGCCGCCAATGCACCCTGGAAGGGTATGTTTTCAAGGGTCAGGTCCGGACCTACGGCATTATCGACTCCATTCGCGAACCCAACCGCACCACCTTCGCCCGCTATCAATACCCTTCCAGGCTGCCCAGAAACATCCAGGAAGAAATGAGCCGCATCTCGGAACGAATCATGACGCACATCCAGTTTGACAATTCAGCCTTCAATCTGGAGTTTTTCTGGAATGAGAAGCACAACAAGATCTGGTTCCTGGAAATCAATACCCGTATTCCCCAGTCGCACAGCGATCTCTTTGCCAAGGTGGACGGGGTGTCCAACCATCAGATCATGCTGGATGTGGCCCTGAATCAGGAGCCCGACTTCCCCAGGCGTCAGGGCAGGTATAAGCTGGCCGGGAAATTTTTTCTGCGTCACTACCAGGACAAATTGATCACCGGCATGCCAAGCAAGGAGGACATCGTGGAAATCAGCCGTAAGCTTCCGGGAACCCTGATCGACCTGCAGGGCAAGGTAGGGATGAAGCTTTCTGAAATTCCGGAGCAGGACAGTTACAGCTATGCCACGGCCTTTATATACATGGGCGGGCAGAGTCAGCACGAACTCCTTAATAACTATCAAAAATGTATCCAGTCGCTCAAATTCCAATATCAGGACCTGAACATTCCTTTTGTGGCACCAAGAGCCATGCCGGAGGCCGACCCCCAGGTGGCCATTCAGGTCCTGAGCACGCCAGTCGATCTTTCGGCTGCTGAAAATGACATCGGGCTTGCCCAGAGACCCCAGGATCAACTGATCCCCTGATTATACTGATCCAATTTTGATTTTTCCGACAAGGGCTGCTGATTCAAAGGTTCTTGGTCTCTATTTCAATAGAAGCTGGTATGCTTGGATCAGTATCCATTAGGACAGACTTCGTACAACCGTACCAATTATGAGAGTTAAGTACCTAAAATTATGAATTTGACTTTATAATTTGACATTTCACAGGCTACAGGTGTCAGCTTTGCCTCTGGCAGGTCTGACACATAATTATTTGATATTTAACACAATAACACGATTAAACTGTTTTGCTATTCATTTTGCAATCCACGACTGCCAGTTTGATCAGAGAAAGAAACTATTGGTCCACCATCTCCGTCATTCCGGCGTAGGCCGGAATCCAGATTGAAATGTAAAAGCTGGACCCCGGCCTACGCCGGGGTGACGGAGTAAGAAAAATCGAAGTTTCATACGAGCCCTGCCGCCGGCCGCAGACGCCCAGTATTGATCGAGTAATGAAACCTTGAGAAAGAAGCCCGGTTCTGTATCGGTATCGGGATCGGGATCGGTATCGAAGTCTTCATCCAAATCGCATTAATTCTCGATACCGATTCCGATTGTGATTCCGACCCCGAGGAAAAATTCTGAAGTTTCATACGAGCCCTGCCGTATACATTGCATTTTAATTTACTTTAACAGATTTAAATTATTCAAAAAAAGGACATCCAAAGCATGCAGATTTTAGAGATACGGGCCTTGCGCGGACCGAATTACTGGTCCAACCGGCGGCACAAGCTCATGGTCATGCGCGTCGATCTTGAGGAGATGGAGGAATCCCCCTCGAATACCATCGCGGGCTTTCCCGAACACCTGCAGAAGCTGATTCCCTCCCTGCATGAACACCGCTGCTCCCGCGGCTATGAAGGCGGTTTCCTGGAAAGGCTGCAGGTCGGGACCTGGATGGGGCATATCATGGAGCACGTAGCCCTCGAGATCCAGGTCCTGGCCGGAATGTCAACCGGCTTCGGCCGCACTGTCCGGGATGGAGAGGGAACGATCTATAACGTTATCTTTGCCTATGAAGAAGAACGGGCCGGGTTTTATGCGGCGGAAGCCGCCTTTCGCATTGTCCAGGCCATGCTCAAGGCTGAGGACTATAGCCTGAAAAAGGACATTCAGGCCCTGCGGGAAATCCGGGAAGAGGAACGCTTCGGGCCCAGCACTGGATCCATCGTGGCCGAAGCCATGGCCCGCAGCATTCCCATCCTGCGCCTGAACGCCTATTCATTGGTGCAGCTGGGCTGGGGCCTGCACCAGCAGCGGATTCAGGCCACGGTCACCGGGAAGACCAGCAGCATCGGCCTGGAGATCGCCCACGACAAGGAAGAAACCAAAAACATGCTCTCCAACAACGGCTGCCCGGTGCCCTATGGTCTGGTTGTGTCCAATCTAAAAGAGATGGAAAGCGCCCTGGAGCGCATCGGCTACCCCGTGGTTATCAAGCCTGTGGACGGAAATCACGGCAAAGGGGCCACAATCAATGTCCAGACCCTGGAAGAAGCCCGGGCGGCATTCGAAATCGCCCAGTCCTTTTCCTCACGGGTGATTGTCGAAACCTGTATTCAGGGAGCGGACTTCCGGCTGCTGATCATCAATTATCAATTCGTGGCCGCTGCCAGGCGCACGCCGGCCCATGTGGTGGGTGACGGGTACTCCAGCATCCAGGCGCTTATCGATGCGGTCAATCAGGATCCCCGTCGCGGCTATGGGCACGAGAATGTGCTGACTGAAATCAGCGTGGATGCAATGACCAGCCGCATCCTGGAACAGGCCGGGCTGGACCTGGATTCAATCCTGCCCAGGGATCAGATCCTGCATCTCAAGACCACGGCTAATTTGAGCACCGGCGGGGTTTCCGAAGATGTGACCGATATGGTCCACCCCTCGAACCAGTTCATGGCCGAGCGGGTCGCCAGGCTTGTCGATCTGGATATTTGCGGGATCGACGTCATCGCCTCCAGCCTGAGTGAGTCGATAGCTGAAAACAGGGGAGCGATTATTGAAGTCAACGGGGGACCGGGATTTCGCATGCATCTTTCACCGACCAGAGGAAAGGCCCGCAATGTGGCGGTGCCGGTTCTGGACATGTTGTTCCCCACCCTGCACTCGGGACGAATTCCCATCATTTCCATAACCGGCACCAACGGGAAGACCACCACCACCCGCCTTATCGCCCACATCATGAAAACCGCGGGCGGAAAAGTCGGCTACACCACCACCGATGGGATCTATATCCAGAATCAGCTGCTGCACAAGGGAGATTGTTCGGGCCCGGAAAGCGCCAGGTTTATCCTGCGCGATCCCACGGTCAATTATGCAGTCTTTGAGACGGCCCGAGGCGGAATGCTTCGGGAGGGGTTGGGCTATGACTTGAGCGATGTAGGAGTGGTGACCAATGTGGCTTCGGACCATCTCGGCCTGCGAGGCATCCACACCCTGGAGCAGTTGACCCGGGTCAAGTCCCTGGTGGCTGAAAACGTCCGTCCGGACGGATATACAGTTTTGAACGCCGATGACGAGAATGTTTTGTCCATGCGGGACAATGCACCCTGCAACATCGCCCTGTTCAGCATGGATGAAGACAATCCCCATCTGAAAGCCCATTGTGAGCAGGGCGGGATCGCTGCTTCCTATGAAAGCGGGACCATTATCCTGCACAAGGGAGACTGGAAGATACCGGTGGACAAGGTTATTAGCATACCTTTGACCTATAACGGCAAAGCTGCTTTCCAGATTCAAAATGTCCTGGCCGCAGCCCTGGCCGCCTACGTTCAAAAAGTCAGCATCGAAGACATCAGACTGGGACTGCAGACCTTTGTCCCCTCGGCCGCCCAGCTGCCTGGCCGGATGAACATGTTTGAGTTCGAACAGGTGAAGGTACTCATCGATTATGCCCATAATCCTACCAGCATCGAGGCCGTTGGAAAATTTATCGATCAGTTGGGAGTGGCCCACAAGCTGGTCACTCTGGCTGGAACCGGCGATCGAAGGGATCAGGATCTCAAGGCTATCGGCTGGGTGGCGGCCGAATACTTCGACGAGGTGATCATTTGGGAGGATCAAGACTATACCCGGGGACGCGACAGCCAGGAAGTGGTGAATCTGCTTCTGGAGGGCGCCCGAAGCCACCCCAAAAACCCGAAGATCGCATTCATCTCGGATGAGGACCAGGCCGTGGACCAGGCCATGCACCAAGCGCAATCCAACACGATTGTCTGCATTCTGACCGCCAGAGTGGAGGAGATGACTGAAAAGATGGACCGCTTCCTGGAACAGGAAATCGACCTGCACATCTCCAAAGATGACATCCCAAACAGGGATTCCAATTTGCTTGAATATACTGATCCAGCTTCTATTGAAATAGAGACCAGGAACCTTTGAATCAGCAGTCCTTGTCGGGAAAAATTAAAATTGGATCAGTATACAAAGGGACCCGATCCAGATATCAGTGGTCAGAAGTCAGCCCTGCCGCTGGCAGTTCTGACACATAATTGTCTGATATTTATTGTAATATACGACTAAGCTGTTATGCTATTCATCTTGAAATGAACGACTGCCGGTTTGATCGAAAAAGAAACTTTGAGTCACCTCCTCCGTCATTCCGGCGGCTTGTCACGCCGACTTGTCACGGCGTAACTTCTTTGTGAAGCCGGAAGCTCTGAGCGAAGGCGGAAGCCGGAATCCAGTCTCCTGTCCGTCATTCCGGCGGAGGCCGGAATCCAGAATGAAAAAGCTTGACCCAGCTCCCGGATCTGGGTCCGGGATGACGTTCCTACGCCGGGGTGACCCCGGATCTCAGTCCGGGGCAGGCGGAGAAAGAAAAATCAAGTTTCATACGAAAGCGAAAGAGAGCTCTGTGCCCGGTTCGTGGTATCAACTGAAGTTTCACAAGAGACTGTGTGAGGAAAATGTGAAAGCCATGAAAGACAAAAACCATCTCGGAGAACTTCGAGAATATACCGGAGTTTTGATCGAGGAAGCCAAGCCTCAAAACTGTTGCATACGATCCCGGATTATTTTGCAGGGAACGGACGAACAAGAGTATCCAATCAATGAGGGGCAAACCTATCGATTCATGGAAGGGCGAAATTTGAACCGCTTTCTGCGCCGCCGGGTTCAGATCATCGGGAGGCTGCATCAGGCGGAGGGCAAAAAATCACTTGATATCCTGCACATAAAATATCTGGAAATCGAGGGACCGCATCTCTGATATCCAGACAGGCCGAGTCGAAAATCGAGTATCAGAAACAGCTAAAGCGGGCTTCGCCCCCAACCCAATTTTCCAGGCTCACTTAGAAATTCGAAAATGGCAAGAAAAGAATGCAGAAAAGCAGAGCGTTATATAACGCCTAACAAATTTCAAATTTCTAATTTCCAATTTCTTTCACAAGGTCTTCAACTGCTTCGGAGCAACACATTTTTTTGTTTTCTATGACAGAGATTAACCGATAAGGCACCAAAGGTACAGGATGGCTAAAACCATGAAGCAAAAGCATGCCATGCTTCGAATATCCTATCGAAAGCCTTGCTAATAATAGCAATATGTAATATGTAATAAGGAAACAAGTGACAAAAGGCAAGCAACCGACAAGCATGGGGCAATCATATGCCAAAATCCTTTCTGGAAATTCACAACAGCATCCTGGGGTCGATCCGCGAACCCTTGATCGTGCTTGATCAGGACCTGAAGGTTATAACGGCCAATACTGCCTTTTTCCAAACCTTTGATGTCAGCCCTGATGAGACTGAGGGCCTCCTGATATATGAGCTGGGCAACCGGCAATGGGATATCCCCGGGCTAAGAAAACTGCTTGAGGACATCCTGCCTCAAAATACGAGTTTTCATGATTTTGAAGTGGAACATGATTTTGAGACCATCGGCCGCAAGATCATGCATCTCAATGCCAGGCGGATTCATAACGGGGACGGCCAAACCCATCTGATTCTGCTGGCCATAGAGGATGTGACCGAACGCGAGTATTACAAAAGACACCTCGAGGAAATGGTCGTTAAACGAACCGCCGAACTGAGTGCGGCAAAGCAGGAGGCGGAAAAAAACAGGCAGGCCGCTGAAGAAGCCCTTTTTGAAATCAAAAAGCTCAAAGACCAGCTCGAAGCTGAAAGGGCCTATCTCCAGGAAGAAATCAAACTGGTATACAACCATGAAAACATCGTCGGCAAAAGCGATGCAATCAATTACATGTTGTACAAGGTTGAACAGATCGCGGGCACCGACACAAACGTCCTGATTCTCGGAGAAACCGGAACGGGCAAGGAGCTTGTGGCCAGAGCCATTCACGGTACGAGCCAGCGCAAAAACCGCGCCCTGATAAAAATGAATTGCGCCGCCTTGCCGTCCCACCTGATCGAAAGCGAACTTTTCGGCCATGAAAAAGGGGCATTCACAGGCGCGCAGTCAAGGCGCCTGGGACGATTTGAAATCGCGAACAACGCCACGCTGTTTCTCGATGAAATCGGCGAACTGCCTTTGGAACTGCAGCCCAAATTACTCCGTGTAATCGATAACGGCGAGTTTGAGCGCCTGGGCAGCTCGGAGACCAGAAAAGTCGACGTTCGCATCATCGCCGCCACCAACCGGAACCTGGAAGAAGAAGTCAACAAAGGTGAGTTCCGGGAAGATCTCTGGTACAGGCTCAATGTTTTTCCGATCACAATGCCGCCCCTGCGCGATCGAGTCGACGATATTCCGCTGCTGGTAAATTATTATGTTCACAGAATTTCAAAAAGACTGGGTAAAGTCATAGAGATCATCCCGCTAAACGTTATGGACGCGCTGAGTCAATACCATTGGCCCGGCAATGTTCGCGAGCTTGAAAATGTTCTCGAACGGGCGGTTATAAACTCTTCCGGTCCCAAGCTGCGGCTGGTTGATGAGCTGAAAAAGCCGCATAAAGATGCAGCACGGGCTGACAAAACACTGGAAAATGTAGAACGTGAATATATTATTCGTGTTCTTGAACAGGTGCAATGGAAAGTAAGCGGGAAAAACAGTGCTGCCGAAATCCTGGGCCTGGACCGCAGCACACTGCGCGCCCGAATGCACAAGCTCAATATCCACAAACCCTGATATTTTCACCCCAATTTCACCTCGCTTTTTTTCTTTGCCTACCTCGTAGGAAAAGGTTTTATTTGACCATAGGCTAAATATAACCTTTTTATTGTGCTGTTAATGGATACCTGCAAATAAATTTCAGCACATTAATCCTGAGAAATAAGGATGATGTGGCCGTGTGCCGCGTACCGAAAAACTGGCACATAACTTGCTGTAAAAGCAATAACAGCAATCGGAATTTATATCGATTTCGATAGCGATTTCGATAGCGATAGCGAAGAAACCTTGCGAGGAACTCAGGCAGATGTTGTCTGCGGCCGTCGGAAAAGAACGGCGGATAACTGAGCAGCGCCGGAAAGAGAGGACCTCTTATGAACCCGGGCAATCAGATCACCCTCCTGCAAAACGGCGAAGAGTTTTTCCCGACGGTCGAAGCGGCCCTGGACCGGGCCGTCCAGGACATTTATCTGGAAACCTATATTTTTAAAAACGACACCGCTGGAGGACGCATTGCGAAAGCGCTCGGGCGGGCGGCCCTGCGCGGCGTCAAGACTCACATTCTGGTCGATGGATACGGCTCGTTCGATTTGCCGGAATCCATGGTCGACGACCTTGAAACGGCCGGAGCAATGGTGCTGAAATTCCGGGCCAACACCTCGCCCTGGACGTTGCGGCGCCGGCGGTTGCGCCGCCTGCACCGGAAAATCGTGGTAGTGGACAGGAAGATTGCCTTTGTCGGCGGCATCAATATGGTCGATGATATGGGAATACCCGGTCAAACATCACCTCGTTACGACTATGCCGTCAGGGTGGAAGGGCCGCTGGTGGAAGACATTTACGATTCAGTCGGCCATATCTGGTCCCGGGCGGCCCGGACCCGATTGCTGGACTGCTGGAATCGGCACGGCGAGGACCGCGCTCCTTTGATCGAACCCCGCGGCCGGATGCGCTCCGCTTTCCTGACGCGGGACAATATCCGTCATCGCCGGGATATCGAAGACGCCTATCTACGGGCCATTAAACAGGCAAAATTCGAGATCATCATTGCCAATGCCTTCTTTTTTCCAGGATTGAATTTTCGTCAGGCGCTTCTGGGAGCAGCCGGCAGGGGTGTCCGGGTGGTGTTGCTGCTGCAGGGGAAAGTGGAAAATCGACTGCTGCATTACGCCTCCCATGCCCTGTACGGCGATTTTCTCGATGGCAACATCGAAATCCATGAATATCACAAGAGCCTGATGCACGCCAAGGTTGCCGTGATCGACAGGCATTGGGCCACGGTCGGCTCCTCAAACCTGGACCCTTTCAGCCTGTTGCTGTCGCTGGAGGCGAATGTCGTCGTTGAGGATGAAACTTTTGCAAATCAGCTAAAACGCAGTCTGATGCAGGCCATCGAAGCCGATTCGCGACGAATTGTGGTGAAAAACTGGCGAACCAAGACCTTTTGGCTGCGCCTGGCAAGCTGGCTGTGTTACGGCTTGGTGCGATTCATGATCGGCATCGCGGGGTACGCCCCGGCCAAAAACCAGGTCGATGCTAAGCCAAGCAGGAAACATGTATCGTGAAGATCCATCCGTAACAGGTAAGCAATTTTTTGCTGTCTTGTTCATCGAAGTGTAAATCGTCAATTGTTTTGAAAGATGCAAGTGAGCATAATTTTTTTGAGGAACTGGATGTCATGTTTTCACATTTCCGGCAAAGCAAGTAGAGGTTGAACATGTTAAAAAATAGCGACCAAAACTTTGTGCGGATGGAAAAAAACAGAATCAGATTCTATTTTTATATCGGTTCCGTATCTGGAATCCTTCTACTCGCCGTAGCCCTTTCATTAATTTACTCACATAGTTTGAACCAAGAATACTCTGATAAAATTGAGCAATTATCGACATCTATCATAAATGAAAAAAAAAGGTTTCTGCGCAACTCAGTTGAACGGACAATATACTATATTCAACAGGAAAGAGCTCGGGTCAGTCGCGAATATGCTTCGAAGGGTCTGACAAAAGAACAGATTAAATCTGAAAGCGTAGATCGTATCAGCAAATATATCCGGGAGATGCGCCTTATTGATGACGGCTACGTATGGGTCAATCGTATTGTTGATTATAAGGGTGGTGACAACTATGCGGTACGCCAGATCCATCCCAATCTTCCCGATACCGAAGGTTCGTGGCTCTCTACCAATACTATGGATATCAAGGGTGGTCGCCCTTACGAAGAAGAACTGAACGGCGTTAAAAAAAATGGAGAGTTGTATTTCGAATATTATTTCAAAAAAATGAATTCAGAAAAAATTGCACATAAAATGACCTTTGCCAAGCTTTACAAGCCATATGATTGGGTAGTTGCAACGGGTGTTTATCTTGATGATGTGGATAAGCTTATTGAGAAAGAAACCCGAAAGATGCAAAATACACTTAACAGGCAAAGGCTTCGTTCGTTTTTGATTGCAATTTTTGCTTCCATAATATCAATTGTGGTTATAGTGTTTTTTGAAAAGCAGATCAGTCGTCTAATATCATCCTATGAGAATAGAATTGAAGAATATACAAACAGTTTAGTAGAGCAGAAAGAAAAAGCGGAAAAAGCATTAAAAGAAGTAAAGCAATTGAAGGGAATGCTCCCAATCTGTTCATATTGCAAGAAAATTCGTGATGACAAAGGATATTGGAATCAAATTGAGAAATATATCCATGAACATTCAGATGCTCAGTTCAGTCATGGTATATGCCAGGAATGTGCCAAAAAATATTTCCCTGACTTCGACATTTATGAAGATTGAACGGACACGCTCAGCATGATATGCTGTTTTTTTACTTGCATTCTGATCCCGGTTGCGGATAGGGAAAGACTTGTCAGATAATGCCTGCAAGTATACGATGGGTTTATGCCTGCATCTACTCCCCGAGTCCATGATCGTTTTTTCAAGCAGATATTCACCCGGCCGGAAAACGTCCGGGACTTTATCATCACCTATCTTCCGTCTGCGCTTGTCTCCTATCTGGACCTGGAGAGTCTGGAGGTGGTCGATGGGAGCTATGTTCAAGCGGATCTGGCTGAATACTTCAGCGATGTGGTGGTCAGAACCAGGATGAAGCAGGGTAATCCTGCGGATCTGTACTTTTTGTTTGAACATAAAAGCGGCCCTGAACGGTATGCCCGAGTGCAGGTTTTGCAGTATATGGCCAGCCGGTGGTATGCTCACGTTCGAGATGGACAGTCCGGCCCGCTTCCTTTGATTATACCGGTGGTCATCTATCACGGGACCAGATTCTGGAATTTCAGCTTGGAATTTGGGGAACTCTTTGATCCTCCGTCATCGGATTTTTTGCCTTACATTCCGAGGTTTGAGCACATTCTGCACGACATTTCGCATCTGGATGAAAGCGAGATTAAGGGATCAATCGTATTGCAGGCGGTGCAGCTGTTGCTCAAATTCATCCAGAGGCCTGAGCTGAGGGATCAGCTGCCCCGGATAGTGGATCTGCTGGGGAGCCTGGCGGAGAAGGACCGGCTGACCGAATACCTTCAGGTGGTACTGGAGTATGTATTTCAGGCCTCTGAACATGTTGATGCCTCGGATGTACGCGAGGCCTTTAAAAAACTTCCTCAGGGAGAGAAACTTATGCCGACCATAGCCGAAAAGTTGCGCCAAGAGGGGATGCAGCAAGGAATGCAGCAAGGAATGCAGCAGGGGATGCAACAGGGAGAACTTCAGGGAAAACGGATTGCCTTGTTGCGGCTGATGAACCGGAAGTTCTCCCTGTCCTCTGGAGAGGAGACCCTGATAACCTCAGTACAGGATCAGGCCACACTGGATCGTGCCTTAGAATCCGTGCTGTTTGCTCAGGACAAGTTTGAGGTCTTGGGCCTGCTGCAATGATACGGCAGCCAGTTAAACAGACTTACGGTCAACGGCTTTGCCCTGTTTAACCGGGCAGGCGGGATAAACCCTGTTTTTTTAAACCATGCCCCGCTTACCCCGACTCTTGAGACCGACAGTGGATTGTGCTCACAGGTCTGTGTTGACCTGAGTGGATCCTTGAAGCGCTGATCAGTCTCAGTTCCAACCATACCCGCATTCTTTCCAATCCTTCTTCCCCATCCTGTGTAATGCCTGATTTGGGTAAGGCATATTCAATCCGCGATCTGCTCGGCATGTTCAAAAAGGTCATACCTGACCACTGGTTGGATATGACCCTTTCAGATGATCCTCAACAACGGAGACGAAATGCTGATCATTTTTAAATACACAACAATATCAGGAAGATGCATGTCTGAGCAGGGACCACTAGATGCTTGGCACAAAAATTGAATACCAATCAATAAAAGCCCCATTTTTTGCACGGGTACTTCGCTGCAACCCTTAATCAACAGGAAATCTGGCATGAAATCAAGCACCCGGAACAGGTCGGAAGGCAAGTGGCACAAAATGAAGGGAAATATCAAGCAGTACGCCGGAAAAAAAATCG
>JAABTT010000072.1 GCA_011389765.1 Desulfohalobiaceae bacterium S24
TTTGGATGCCATTGATGAAAGACGAAAACCTCATGACAGATGGAGCGCGGCCAAACACCTACTTTTTTGAGCCGCTCCCGCAAATCCCCATCCTCATTCCCCCAGCCTTGAAACAGGTTGTCATAGCCGTTGACCGACTCCAGATCGGACTTGTACAGGGACATATTCAATCCCAGATTATGCGGGCGGCGTTTTTTTCGAATCAGCAGATAGACCACATTCTTGAAATGAGTCAGAAGCAGCTTCCGACGCTGCCTGCGCGTGGCCAGGGATTCGAAGGCACCGGATTGAATGGCGGCAAGAGACAATGATTCGGTCTGTTCCCGGGTGAGCTTGATCCGGCCGCCGCAGAGCATTGCGTGCAGCCTGGCCTTCTGGAGATGACCCTGCACAAACCAGGACGGAACCAGCGAATCACAATCCGTGAATATGATATACTCAGCCGAGGTGCTCCCAACGGCCTTATTCAGAATCTCGGTCCTTCGATGCCCTGCCTTGGGCTGCCAGATATGAGTGACAGGGAACGGGGCCTGTTCCTGATGGCTTTGCACAACCTGCAGGGTCTCCCGGGTTGAGCCGTCATCTGCGACAAGCACCTGGAAGTCGCGTTGAGATTGCCGGTACAAGGCGGTCAGACTCCGATGCAGAAACTGAGGCCTCTGGGCCGTATTGATAATCACTGCACATTCCATGAAATGTCCTTCATTTAACACTGTGAATAAATCACTGCTTTAGCCCCCCGGCCCCTAAGTACAGAGCAGTAGTTGGATCAAGGCGGATCATTCAGGAAAACAGCGACATTCTCGCCCCTTCGATACTCCAGAGGCTGGAATCTTTCTATGGCCCTGTAAAAAAACCGGCTGCAGCCCACCTGAAATCGATCATGGAGTTCGATAACGATCATCCCGACAGTGTCCAGCCAAGGCGTATTGTGGGAAAAAATATCCTTTTCCGCGCCTTCAACATCCATTTTCAAAATATCAATAAAATCAAAGTGAAAGGTCTCCTTGAGCCAGTCTATGGTCACGCCGTTCAAGGCCTGGCTTTCTTTGCTGCAGGGATCCGGGGAGGCTTCCATCCGAAAGGCGTATTTTCGGCCCTGTGGATTGGAGACATTCAGACTCGCCTGTTCATGCCACAAGCCTTTGTTCAAGGGGCGTATATTAGGATACGGCGCGGTGTTTTCCTGTAGAAGACGAAAATTGGATTCTTCGGGCTCCAAGGCAATAATGTGCGCCTTGGGATACCGCAAAGCATAATAAATCGAAGACAGGCCGACATAGGCTCCTGCATCAACGATCATTTTCGGCTGATACGGGATCTCGAAGCTATAGTCTTCATCAATAAAGATCCGCTCAAAAACCCGCGGGTCCGTTGTTTTGGGACGAAGAACAACTTTTCCCGCACCCTGTGGGACCTTGGCGGTGATCCGTGACCGTACAGGCACTTTCTTGCACGCATACAGGAAGATGCCGGGCCACCCCAGTTTGCTGTAATACTTTTTGAGACGCTTCATGGTCCTGCAAGCCCTCTCTCGTTCGAGTCGAATGCTGTCAGATGGGCCCGGTCCTTCCCGGCAAGATAGCCATACCTGACGAGTCCGGCGTATTCAAGACACATAACCTTTTGTCGCAGATCCCCGGCCCAGGCTATTCGCTGTTCAGGCTCCGGACTGACGCCCACTGGTGCATGGCGTCTGAGACCATCTTCATCCACGCTCACATCCATACGATTCAAGACCCTGATGAGGTCCTCCACCAAATGTTCCTGCTTCCCTATAAAATCCATGGACGGCTTGGTATACCAGCCAAAGAGTTCAGTGACATAGCCGGGCCGTGCCTGGACGACATTGCGCACAAATTGATTAAAATCGGAACTGCCAAGTCCATTCAAGACCGCATTGGGATGCCACTTCCAGGGACTGGTGGCATCGCCCCAATACTTCCAGCGCACGTCCGGCTGGGACATGTACTTGAACCAGGACTCATACCAGCTCAAGGGATGTCGTACAAAGCAAAACATGAACGGCTTTTGAGAGCCCCAGCCCAAAAGCGATTCCAGCGATCGGTGCAGCCATGATTGGCCCTGTTTAAACGATTTGAAAAAAAAATGGTCGATATCGGCATGTTTTGGTGAAATTTTTTTTCGCACAAGCCCAAGATCCCGGAGAATGCGGGTCACCCACCTCCCTCCGGTTTTTGGGACATGAAGGAAGACAGCCCCATTTTTCAACACTAAAGCCATTGTTTGTTTCCTTGAAGGCCTGGATATTTGGCATTCGGAAAGAGTCCAGGATCCGGACCGAGTTGCCGGAGATTGACCCCGGAATGTATTCACATTACAGTCTGCTTCGTCAGGACGCGCTCTCGAGGGTAACAAGCAAAAGACGCCCAACTGTACCCCAATGCCGGCCCCGGCTGCAAGCCAAAAGATTCCATGGAATTGAAAGCCGCATTTGATCACTATACCCAGGAGGATGTTCGAAAAAAAACGCCCCTTGGTGTATTGTTCAAACTGACGGAACAGGATGCAGTCTCCTGCCGGCAAGCGCTCAGAGTCATCCCCGGCAAACGACTGGTCTGCACCGGAACCTGGGGGGCGCTTCCGGTCATCATCAAACTCTATTTCGATCCGCAAAAAGCCCGCAGACACTGGCAGACCAGTCATGCCGGAGCCAGGGCCTTCCTCGAAAAAAACCTGCCGGCCCCGGCCATTCTCTATGCTGGAAAGCTTCCAGAGGCCAGGATCTACGTGCTCATTTTCCAATTCCTGTCCAAAGCCGTCCGTCTGGATACCGCCTTTCAACAGGCGGCTTCCCCAACGGAGCACCGGCGACTCCAGAAAATGCTGATGGCCTGTCTGGCCCGGCACCATGAGCAGGGACTGCTCCAGGGGGATCAGCACCTGGGGAACTTTCTCCTGGACAATGAAACCCTCTTCTCACTCGACGGAGACCAGGTCAGGTCCTTTTCCACCCCCGCCCCCCTGAAGGCGTCGTTCACCAATCTGGCGGCCTTTTTTGCTGTTTTCCCGCCTGAGCAGGATGCAGATATACCGGTCCTGTTTGAGTATTACTGCGCTCAGCGACAACTGAGCCCAAGCAACAGCACACTCAGAAGAGTCAAAAGGCAGACCCGGCGGATTCGCTTGCGGCGCCTGAAACAGTATCTGCGCAAGATCTATTCCAGCCGCGACCCTTTTGTTGCGGAAAAAACCCCGCAACGATTCTGCGTCTATGATCAACGCGTCTGGCGTCAGGAGTACGCCCCTTTCAAAGACACCCCACAGTCCTTTTTTTCAGAAGCCGAGGACAACAACAGGCGACCTCTGGAAGTGCTTCTGCACACAGCCCATGGTCCGGTCCGTCTGCAAAAAGCACAGACCGGCCCGGGACTATTTTTTTTCAGGAAAAACCCCCTGGCCAGGCAGTGGAAGCAGGGACACACTGATATCCGTTTGGGCCGTCCCGGGCCGCACCCCATCATGTTCCTGAAAATCAGAACCGGTTGCTTTTGCACCTGCAGCTTTCTGCTCGACGCCGCAACTTGACAAGGGTTCGATAGACCGCCTGGTGATAGGCCCGATTCAGCTTGTAGCGGTAGGACCGCAAAGGTCCGGGCCTCCTAAAAGCCATGGGCGGCGGCGGAACGCCAGACGCCTTTCGGAGCTGGTCGGGGTAGACTTTTTTTTGCACATATTGGTACAGCTCCATGTCCAGGGCGTTCTGCTCAGTCAGCAGAGCCCGCTTTTCAGGATTATCGAGCACCTCGCGTTTGGCGGTGTTGTCTTGGGCCACGTGCAGTCTTTGATAGCGAAGGTCCAGGGGGTAAGGCCCCAGGGCCTGCAGGAGCCGGAGGGATTCGTCAAAGCGTTCGGTCAAGCCGACGAAATGATAATGCTTTTCAAGTTCGTGCCACGCCTTGTCCAGATCCTCGCTCCCGGCGATGGTCTTGACCTGGAGATTGTGCAGTCGTGTATCCTCGAGAAACTCTTCAAAGGAATAGGTTTTCTGATAACGATGCCGGGCCCTCAGGAGATGCTGGTAATGGGAAGCAGCCCGGGCAAGGGGATCGCGCAGGAAGGTCACGTAGTCGTGAGGGCCGGAGAGATGATGCCGGGGATCGATCAGACCATGTCCGGCCACGCTCTTCAAGCCGAAGGGAAATATTTTTCCGGCAAAACGAAGATCGGCTTCTGTAACCGGATGCCGCGGCAGTTTGCTCTGCAGATCGCAATGCCGCAGGCCGAAGCTGTTGCGCAGGATGAACTTGAAGGTGGTCCCGCCGGTCTTATTCACATGCACGAAGCCGATCATGCCCCGCTCTCCTGAAAATACTCGGAAATGACCCCCATGAAGGGATTGAACTTGATCGCGTAATGTAACCAGCCCTTGTCCAGGCAGTGATCGGAGAGCTCCCGGTCCTCGGCAAGAAGGCCCTCCCGCCGCCGGTTCCAGGCCGCCCGCTCCAGAGCCAGCAGCTCCTCGACTCTCTCCCGGTACAGGCCGGCCCCCGGCCAATCGGTCCGGGCGTTGACGAACCAGGGAAACACCGCCCCCAGCTTCTCCAGCAGGAGATTCTGCTCCGGGCCGAAATCCAGGCAGGAACCTTCCGTAAAATTCACCAGATCCGCCATTTTGGCATAATCGATATACCCCAATTCCGCTGCGATTTCACAGGCCCGGGTCCCGGGAAAAGGATAAAAAAAGGACCAGCGGAAGCGTCCCGGCCGGGCCTCGGCCATGAGGGTCACGGTCTGCATGAGCTCCTCTTTGCTCTCTCCGGGCAGTCCGAGCATGAGAAAGACAGAGGAATGGAGCCCACGGTCTTCCGCGGTCCGGATGGCCCGGATGATTTTCTCGTTCTGCATGGGCCGGTTGAGAATCTCTTTTCTGATCCGCGGGCTGCCGCTTTCCACCCCGAACTTGACAATGCGGCACCCGGCCCCGGCCAGGTGTTCGGCCTGCTCCGCATCGAAAAAATTGACATGGGCGTTGATCACGAAGGGCAGGGAGCTCACCCTGGGATAGACCGCGCAGAATTCCAGCACAGAATCTTTGTGATAGGTGAACAGGTCATCGTCCAGAATGAACATCCTGATGTTTGTATAGCTGCGCAGCAGGAACTCGATCTCCCGCATCAGGGAGTCAACACTGAAATGCCGGATATAATTGAGCTCCCGGAAACTGCATTGCAGATCCCGGCGGTAGGAGGCCACCATCTGATGATTGAAGCAGTAGGTGCAGGCATAGGGGCAGCCCCTGGAGCTCATCAAGCCGACCCAGCCGTTCTTGGCGTCGATGAGTCCTTGAAAGTCCGATATGCCGTAGTCTTTGGGCGGCAGACTGGACAAATCCGGCAGGGGGCGGATCGGGTTGAGCCGGACCTCGCCGTCCTCCAGATACCCCAGGTTCCGGAGGTCCTGGAGGCCCTGCCCTCCTTTCAGGCGCTGCACAAACTCCAAAAAGGCCTCCTCGGCTTCGCCCCGGAAAATATAGTCAAAAAGCCCGGATTGCAGGACCCCTCCGGGATCGGCCAGGGCGTGAACCCCGCCCAGGACCACGGGCCAATTCCCGGCCTCCCGGGCCCAGGCGGCCAGGGTCCGGGCATACTCCCACTGGTTGGTGACCACCGAGAAACCGACCACATCCGGCTGTTCCGCCTGCAGCCCGGCCATGAACGAGGCCTTGTCCGGCAGCGGCTGCAAGGCTTCACACAGATGCAGAAGCTTGACCTCATGGCCGGCCTGTTTGAGCAGGCCGGCCATCTGGGCCAGGCCGTAGTTGAAGCCGGGCTGGGATCCGGCGTTGGGGTAGATGAAGATAATTTTCATGATCTTAGGTTAAAGAGGTTCACGGTTCACGGGCAAGAGGTTAAGAGGGTTCACGGTTCACAGTTCACAGTTGAAAGGCAGAGAAAAGGTTGAAGAGGTTTGTACAGTTTGTACAGTTTGGTTAGGTTTGTTCGGTTCAGAGTTGAAAGCCCTCTGCCTTTGAATCTTTTCTGCAACCGTGAACCGTGAACTGTGAACCATCTTAACCTCTGGTTTCGATTTCGATAGCGATTTCGATTTCGATTTCGATTGCGATTTCGATAATTTCAACAAACCGGTAGTTGTCGTCGCGTTCTTTTCTTCATTCTGCAACCGTGAACCGTGAACTGTGAACCTCTTCAACCTCTGGTCCGGAAACCAGCCCGGCCAGGACCCGCTGGTGCATGACCCGGACCACGATATCCTCGACATCCAGGCCCTGGGGATGGTTCAGGGTATCCACATGGATGATCCGGCTGCTGTTCGGGCCGAAGGCGCTCCAGCGCCGGATGAAGCGCTTGTTGTTCGATCCCGCGAAAACCGTGAGGCAGGGCGTGCCCTGGGCCGCGGCAATATGCTGAAAGGCCGAGTCATACCCGATGAATTCGTCGCAGCAGGCAATCAAAGCGGCCATATCCCCGAAGGCGGCCCGAAGTCCGAACACCCCCTGCTCCATGACCCGATCCGGACCCACCGGGAAGGCCTGCTCCCGGACCTCATGCCCCAGGTCTTTCAGTCTCTGCAGCACGACCCGTCCGGCCTCCAGTTCCTCCCGGCCGGCCCCGGTGTCCAGGAGCAGCACAGTCCCGGGTTCCTGGAGCAGGCAGTGCATGAGCCGGGCCTCAAAATCCGGGCCCACCCGCTTGCGCGCATTGCCCCCCACCCCGAAATTCAGGGCCACCAGCCGTCGGGCCCCTTTGGCCCGGAAGGCCTCCGTTAGATGCCGGGCGTTTGCCGCGGCGGCCTCCGGCACCCAGACCCGGGGATAACAAAAATGACTGTTTCCGACAATTCGATCCAGCCAGGCATTGGTTGTTTCCGCCATGGAGAGATTGCTGCCCCAGTTTTGTTCCGAGCGGCTGTCGAAAAAAAAGCTGTCTGCAAACGGGCGGACCGGAAGCACCCCAAGCTGGGAAAGACGGGAATCCGGATCAAACAGGACCAGACCGCCTGCAGGCACATCCCGGCACTCCTCCTCCAGGCACTCCAGGACCTCGTGCCAGGGCTTGAGCCGCTGCAGCAGGCCTCCGCGCCTGGCGTAGTCCACCCGTCTGAGACACAGATCCGGATTGCCGCCATAGACCTGCTCGAGTTTTTCAGCGCCTATGAGCACGATCCTGACCCCGGGCAGGGCTTTCTGCAGGCGCTGAAGCAAAACGCTGGTGATGGCCACGTCCGCACCCAGGGTCACCCTGGAAAGGACGACGGCGGTATGGACCCCTTGCGGGTTCTCCAGTCCGGATTCTTTCTGCCGGAGAGCGATGATCCGTTTGAGGAGATCCTGCCGGGAAAACAGCCGGAAGCCCTTGAGGGCCTCATCCAGGGCGCTGCCTTCGGGAATGCCCCTGCAGTAGGCGATCACCCGGGTCATGACCTGATTGTAGGTCATGGTCTGCAGCTCTTCGAACTCATCGCAGAGACTCTCGACAATGATCCCGAACAGGGCCCCGGCGGCCGGAACACTCAGCTGCTCATCGGCAAAACTGGTGCTCATTTCGCATAAGAGATCAATATAGCGCTCCTCCACAGAATGATCCTTGAGATACTTGTCCAGAAAGGAATGGGCGATTTGATCCGAGAGCCTGGCCAGGGCACGGCAGTCCGGCCCCCGGCCTTTGAGGGCCTCCCATTTTCTACGGTAAAAAAAATCCTCCACGGCATCCGCTCCAGAGATCCTGTTCAGGATCCAATTGCAGCTCTATACTGATCCAACTTCCCATTTTCAGGATTCTGTCGTTGAAATCAAAGGACAATAAGGCCTTGTTTCAAAAATCAAAATTGGATCAGTATATTTGGGGTTTCATACGAGCGTTTGAGGTTCGATATTCATTCCTTCAGGCAGAATGTGAACGTCCAACATCGAACGTCGAATTTTGAATGAAGAAAAAAGAAGAATGAATGAAATAAAAATTGCTTGAAAGAAAAAGCAGATTCGGAAATATGAACATGTCTTTTCTTTGATTCATCATTCATCATTGGACGTTCGATGTTCAATGTTCATTATCCGTCATTGCGAGGCGTCTTCGCCGAAGCAATCCCTCGTATGAAACTCGATTTGTCTTACTCCGTCATTCCGGCGAAAGCCGGAATCCAGACTGAAAAGCTGGACCCCGGCCTGCGCCGGGGTGACGGAGGATGTGACTCGTTTCTTTTTCGATCAAACTGGACGTCTGCGACCAGCGGCAGGGCTAACAAGAGAATCTTCTGAAAGATTGCTTCGCTTCGCTCACAATGACGAGCGTTGATCAATGCTCGAAACTGTGACTCCATTCGGTATTACAAGGACTTTTCCCCATCTCCTCTTCCAGGACGAACCTGCAAAAAGTCATAAGGTAACTATTCAAGCGTCTGAATCTCATTATAACTAACTGAATTTACTGACTTCTGACGTCTGACTACTGACCTCTAAAGGCTACAAAAGGATTTTTTGCAGCCGCATCTTCCAGCAGGGCTTTCCCGGCCTGATAGGCGTCCTCCGGGGTGATGCTGCGCATGCAGCGGTGATGCCCCAGGGGGCACTGCTTCTGATGACAGGGGACGCAGTCAAGCCCACTATGGCGCAGGACCAGGGATTTATCCAGACAGCCGGATGTATAGGCCGGATCAGTCGGACCCATGAGAACCACCACCGGCACTCCCAGGGCCACGGCATAATGGCGGGGCCCGGTATCGTTACTCACCAGCAGCGCGCATCTCCGGATCAAAGGCTTGAGCAAGGCCAGATCCACGTCTTCCGGTCCAAGATCGATCACCTCCTCCCGGCACTGCCTGCGGATGGCCCGGGCGATTTCCGCCTCCCCCGGACCGGTGAAAAGCAGGACCCGGCATCCGAAGGCGGCCCTGAAGCGCTCGGCCAGTTCCGCAAAATATTCCGGGGGCCAGCACTTGGAGGAACCGAATTTGGCCCCCGGGTTCAAGCCCAGGAGGAGCTCGTTCCGGCCGACCCCCCGGGCAGCCAGCAGGGCCTCGGCCCTCCCCCTGAGCTCCTCGGAGAAGAAGAGCCGGGGCTTGGTGCTGCTTGGGGGCGTCAGGTCCATCCGGCGGCAGATTTCGAAATAATAATCCTGCATGGGCCGGGGCCGCCGATCCGGCAATCGCGGCCCTGCGTGCAGCAGCAAAGAGCGCCCGTTCCGCCGGTGGCCGACCCGCTGCCCGGCCCCGGCCAGAGTCAGAGCCAGGGCCGAACGAAAGGAATTGGGCAGGATGAGGCTCAGATCCGGACCCACCCTTCGAACCTGCCGCACGAGACGCCAAAATCCCTTGAAGTGCCTTTCCCGACAGGTGATGAGGGCGTCAAACCAGGGGCCGTCATCCAGGACCCCGGCCGCATATTCCCTGATGACCCCGACAAGACGGGCCTTGGGGAAATTGTCCCGCAGGCAGTCCAGAACCGGGGTGGCCATGACCACATCCCCGACCCAGTTGGGGCAGTACACCAGTACCGTCTTGGGATCTTGAATATTCATGTCTGCCTGCTTAGAATTCCGCGGGCCAGGGCAAAGACCTGTTCCGGATCTATGGCCTGCATGCAGCGCTTGTCCTGCCGGGGGCATCGGCGCCTGTAACAGGGCCGGCAATCCAATTCCGCTTCACAGACCAGGGCCCGGTTGCCGAAGGGCGCGGTTCGAAGCGCTGCCGTGGGACCGAAGAGCGAGATATAGGCCGTGCCCACGGCAGCAGATAGATGTCCCGAGCCGCAGTCCGGACCGATGGCCAGTTCCGCCCCCTGCAGGACCCCGGCCAGTTCCAATAGGGAGGTCCGCCCGACCAGATTGCAGATCCGATCGGACCCCAGAATCTCGGTCAGACCACGGGCCTGTTTCATTTTGGCCGGGACATCGAGCAGCACCAGCTGCAGATCCTCCAGGCCCAGCAAGCGGCGCATGAGACGCAGATAACTCTCAAAAGACCATTCCTTGGACTCCCAGCTGCTTCCCAGAACCAGGGCCACATAGGGCTTTTGGAGCGGCGCGGCTGCTTTGCCGCTCCCGGCCGCCCCGGATTTGATCTCCTGCAAGCCGAAGTCCGGCGGCGGGATCCGCTCAAGGCCCAGGGCCTCCAGAAATTTCTGGTAATGCCGAAGCTTGGGCAGATGATCCGCCTGCAAGGCCAGGCGTTCGGTCTGAAACAGCCAGTTGAACTCCTTGGCATTGCGGCGGTGAAAGCCGATGCGTCTCGGGGCCCGGGCCAGCAGGCTGAACAGGCCGCTTTTGAAATGACGCTGCAAATCAAGGCTCACATCAAAAGTCCGGCCGGACAAATTTCGATACAAGGTCCACAGCCCCTTGATTTTTTTGGGCCGATCAAAGATGATCAGCTCATCCACGTGGGGATGCACCGAGACAAGCTCCGCACAGGCCGGCTCAATCAGCCAGGTGACGGTGGCCCCGGGCCAGTGCCGCTTGATGGCCCCCGGCAGGCTGAGCCCCCGGATCACATCCCCCAACGATCCCATCAGGATGATCAGGATCCTGGGCCGGGAGGGCAGAGGGCGATCCGGTCTGTGCTTTATGGCGGGTGCTTCTCCGGAACTCATTTCTTTCTAGTGCGAATCTTGTCAAGCTCGTGTATATACTGATCCAGCTTCTATTGAAATAGAGACCAGGAACCTTTGAATCAGCAGTCCTTGTCGGGAAAAACCAAAATTGGATCAGTATGTATTTTGCCTTTGAACCTCTTCTCTGCCTTTTTCAACCGTGAACCGTGAACTGTGAACTTCTTCAACCTCTGGTCCGTGAACCTCTTCAACCTCTACTCTATGAAAAGTCTGCTCTACCAGGGCATCAGCGTCCTGGCTCAGCGTCTGAACCTTCCTCAGTTGCACCAGGCAGGACGATGGCTGGGGCGTATGATGTGGCGTCTGCTGCCCAAACGCCGTAAACTGGCCACAGAGGCCGTCAGCCTGCATCTGGGGCACAACCGGGCTAAGGCCCTGGAATTGGCCCGAGAGAGCTTTCAGCAGGCCGGCTGCTCCTTCCTTGAGCTCTTTTTGAACCGGACCCTGGATTACCGTTTTCTGCAGGAGCATGTCCATATTGAAGATCCGGAACTTTTCTCCGAGGTCCTCAAGGCCCGGCGGCCCATTGTCGCCGCTAGCGCTCATTTCGGCGCCTGGGAGCTTCTGGCCGGGGTGCTCAATCTTGCCGCCGGCTCCAGGCCGGCCCAGATCATCACCTATTATCCCAAGGACCGGGAGCTCAACCGGCTGCTCATTCATCTCAGACAGCACGCCGACACCGAGATTGTCTCCAACCGGAAGTCCACGGTCAAAATATCCAGGTGTCTCAAGCGCAACGGCATCAGCGCTTTTCTTGCGGATCACAACTGCTCTCGCCGGAAAGCCGTCTTCCTGCCCTTCCTCCAAAAAACCGCCGCCGTCAACATGGGCCCGGCCTATCTCGCAGTCTTGAACAAGGCCCTGGTCTGGCCGGTTTTCTTACGCAGAGACGGAAACGGCCGTTACACCCTGCGCTGTCGAGACCCTTTAGACACCTGCGATCTGCAGGGCAACAAAGAAGAAAAAATCAAACATACAGCAGAGTTCTACACCAAGGCCATCCAGAAACAGCTGCTCGAAGCCCCGGAACAATGGCTCTGGATGCACGAGCGCTGGAAGACCCAACCGAAGGAAACAAGCAAAAATACGCCAAAACGCCATCAGCGCCGCGGAAAAATAAGCCAGCAGGCATAAACGCGGAACGGCGAACTCGGAACGACGAACGCGGAGCGTGGAACCCGGAAACTCGGAAACTCGGAACTCGGAATGCGGAACGCGGAACGTGGATGGGACAAAGGCTATACTGATTAACCTTTCAACCTCTTCTCCGCCTCCCCAACCGTGAGCCCCTCAGCACAGGGCTGCAGAGTGAAGAAAAAAGGCAATTTCACCGCAGAGACGCAGAGAGCACAGAGAAGAGGGTGTATTTTTTCAGAAAGCGTTGAGAGGACGCTTTCTGAAAAGAGGCCTCTTTCTGCTTGGCCCCCTCTCAGGGCCAAGCAGAAAAAAAAACCTCTCTTCTCCTCTTTTTCTCTTCTCAGCGTCCTCTGCGCCTCTGCGGTGAGTTCTTCGTCCGCCCTCTTCCAACCGTGAACCGTGAACTTCTTCAACCTCTGATCCGCCTCTTCCAACCGTGAACTGTGAACCGTGAACACTCTTCAAACTCTGGTCCGCCTCTTCCAACCGTGAACTGTGAACCGTGAACTTCTTCAACCTCTTCTTCTCAGATCGAAGCCCCGGAAGCCGCCTCGTGCAGGGCCGCGGCGAACAAGGGAATCATGAACTCGTGGTGGCCGGTCAGGGAATAGCCCTGCCCCCCCTGGAGGACCGGCCGCTTGACCACATTGCAATTCGGCCGGTACTGCTGGAGCATGTCAAAATTGGCCGTGGTCAAATCCCGGACTGCGTGGCCCAGATTTCGGGCCACGGACAGGGCCTTTAAAAAAACTTCCGGCATGATCACCGCACTGCCGAAATTGATGGCCACCCCGCCCTGGCCCAGCCGGCAAACCGCGGCGGTAAAGATCCGAAAATCCCGGAATGAGGCCTCTCCAATGGCCGCTCCGTCGGCTGTGGGCTGCTGGTGCACGATATCCGTTCCCAAAGCGACATGCAAGGTCACAGGGACCCCGCATTCGAAACAGCCGGCCACAAGCGAGCGGTGTTCGGACCGGCCCGTCTTTTCCGACAGGGTCTCGCCCAGGGCCTCGCCCAGGCCTTTGTGCTCCAGTCTTGCCCTGACGGCGGCCAGATTGACGGTCTCCCCGGTTTCCCCGGCCATGCCGAAGGACCCGTCGGCGAGCTGAGCCTCCACATCTTCAGAGGTTTGCCCCCACAGGGCGAGTTCGGTGTCGTGGACCGCCACAGAGCCGTTGGCCGCGATATGGGTCAAAAAACCCGAACGGACGAGATCCAAAAGCACCGGTGCGCAGCCGCATTTGATCACGTGCCCTCCGAGCATGGCCAGGACCGGCTTCTGCTTTTCCCTGGCGGCCAGGACCGCCGCAACCAGGGCCCGGAGCTCTTTGACCTTGAGGACATCGGGCAGGCCGGAGCAAAACTCGTGAAAGCGCAGCCCGGCCCGGGGCGGCACGGCCTCCATCCCGAATTCGACCTTTGACTTCCGCGAACTCCCGGGATAGGTTTTTACCCGGGAAAGATCAACCTCTTCATAACGTCCCATGCGTGCAACCCCATATCCCGTTCATTTTATGCATCAAACCCTAAACCAGGCTGCGATCAGGCATTTTCCCGGGCAGGCCGTTCTGTATGATCCCGCTTTGCTGCCCGAACCAAGGCCTGAACATTTCTCCCCGGCCTACTGGCTGCAGAAAAACGCCGTCTGCGGACAGGCAGCCGCCGGCCGGCAACCTGCCCTGTACATCCAGCATCAGGGAACGGAACTCGTCCTGCGCCTTTTTCAGCATGGCGGCGCCCTCCAGTCCCTGCTGCGAGACCGCTATTTCTGGACCGGAAACGCCCGTTCCAGGGCCTGGCGCGAATGGCGCCTGCTGGCCCGGCTCGAAAGCAGGGGACTGCCTGTTCCCCGGCCGGCCGGGGCCCTTGTCGCCCGGCGGGGACTGCTGTATCGGGCCGCGCTTATCACCAAGCGCATTCCAGGGGCCAGACCCCTCTCCGAATGCCTGGCCTCAGACCGTCTCAATCCGGCTCTCCGGCCGGATCTCTGGTTGCAAGCCGGCGCTTTGCTGGCCCGCTTTCACCGGGCCGGCGCAAACCACCCCGATCTCAATGCCCACAACATCCTGCTCGATGAGCAGGAATCCCTCTGGCTTGTTGATTTTGACCGCGGCAGGATCAGACCCCCGCATCCAGGCTGGCAGCAGTCCAATCTAAAACGCCTCAAGCGATCCCTGGACAAAATCAGCAACCAGCAGTTCGGACGCCCCTGCGATCCGCAGGCCTGGGCCCGGCTCCTGACCGGCTATCACAGGGCAAGTCTGAAACAATAGCAAATTTGTGCCGGCCGGGCAAGACGGCCGCAAGAGGCCGCCCCGTATCCGATCAAGCAAAAAGCCCGGCCAGGAAGATCCTGACCGGGCTTGGAAGCGCGAGTTTTCAAGGCCGGTTTCGCGGCAATACAAAGGTTCCAGGTTCACGGTTCACAGTTCACGGTTAAAAAAAAGTTTTTCAAACGACCCAGAATGTATACTGATCCAATTTTGGTTTTTGAAACAAAGACTCATTGTCCTTTGATTCCAACGACAGCATCCTGAAAAAGGTAAGTTGGAGCAGTATATCTTCCTCTTCAAACCGTGAACCGTGAACCTGGAACCTGGAACCATATTCAACAAGGACTTCAACTGCTTCAAAGCAACACATTGACTTGTTTTCTATGACGTGAGAGTAACCGATACGCCGTTAAGCGGCAAAGCCCTTTTCAAAATTGGGAACCACCTGTTTCTTGCGGCTCATGACGCCGTCCAGCCAGACCCGATCCCCGGACGGGGCCTTGCCGAAGGACTTCTCCACCACCGAAGGATCGTCGGAAACCAGGAGCATTTCCGAACCTTCCTTCATGATATCGGTCAAGAGCAGAAAGACGCTGTGATAGGCCCCCTCGCTCTTCAAGCTTGCGATGTCTTTGGCCAGATCCTCTTTGACCCCGTCCAGGAGGGAGAGATCCACCACTTCCAGCTGACCGATCCCGACCTTGTTCCCGCTCATGTCAAAATCCTTGTAGTCCCGTTTGACCAGTTCCCTGACCGGGGTGCCCTCGATGGCGGATTTGACCTTGAACATCTCCACGCCGAGGGCCTGAAGATCGTCAAGACCGGCGATCCCGGCCAGGGCTTCGGCGGCTTCCCTGTCCTGCTCGGTGCAGGTGGCCGACTTAAAGACCACTGTGTCGCTGAGGATGGCGCAGGTCATGATGCCGGCGATGTTCTTGGGAATTTCCACCTTGTAAAAATCGTACATGTTCTTCAGGACCGTACAGGTACAGCCCACCGGCCAGGTCCAGACCCAGATCGGATTCGGTGTGGTCACGTCGCCGACTTTATGATGATCCACGATGCCCAGCAATTCCCCTTTATTGAGATTATCCAGACTTTGTGCAAGATCGGAATGATCCACCAGAAAAATGTCCCTGCCCTCGGCGTCCGTCAACAGCTCAGGCGCGTCCAGGCCGAATTTGTCCAGGACAAATTTGGATTCAGGATTCAAGACGCCCTGAATCGCGGGTTTGGCCTCGACCCCGAGCTTGCTTTTCAAATCCGCCAGAGCGATGGCCGCGCACACGGAATCCGTATCCGGACTTTTATGACCTACCACATATGCAGTCATTGCAGACCTCCTTTTCCTAGTGAAGATTGGTGCCAAAAAAACAGAAGCACATTTAAATTCGACCGTTTGATCCGAAGAAGAACCGCCAGGCTCTTCAAGCGCATAGCCCCGTCCCAGCGGGGCTTGTGATTTTTAGCACATGAAAAAAACACTGACAAGCAGAAATTTCGGGGCGAAAAAAGTCGGTTGAAAAAGGCATATAAGAGGTTGAAGAAGTTCAC
>JAABTT010000073.1 GCA_011389765.1 Desulfohalobiaceae bacterium S24
GATTTCAGCCGATGGCATGACCGGCTCGCGGACAATCAGGCCATCTCCGGTCCCATCAGGGAATTTCCTGCTTCCGAGCGCAAGGTCCTCGAGTCGCAGAACATTCAAACCATACTCATTCTCCCGGTCAGGCAAGGAGGGCGATTCTCCGGTTTTCTCGGGTTTGACGAGACCGAGTACGAACGGGACTGGGAATCCTCCGAGATCCGACTTCTGGAGATCACTGCGGATCTGGTTGCCTCTTTTCTGGAACGGAAAAAAAGTGAAGAGGCTGTTCGCAAGAGTGAGCACCGCTTTCGATCCTTTGTGGAAAACGCCAATGACATCCACTATACAGTGAATCCTCGGGGTGTTTTTACCTATGTATCCCCCAACTGGACCGAATTGCTCGGACATAATACAGCTGAAGTCGAAGGGCAGTCCATCGAGCGTTTTGTTCACCCCGATGACGTCTCCTTGTGTCGGAATTTTCTGCGTAAAGTCTACCGCAGCGGCCTGAAGCAAAAAGGGGTTCAGTACCGCGTCAGGCACAAAAACGGAGACTGGTTCTGGCATGACTCCAATGCTGCTCCAGTGAAGAATGCCAAGGGTGAGGTGGTTTCCTATTCCGGAATCGCCCGGGATATTACAGAGCAAAAACTGGCGGAGCAGGAAGCGGTCCGGGCCAATGAACAGCTGAAGATCATCCTGGCCCAGAGTCCGTTCGGCGTGGTCCTGATCGGCCGGGATAAAAGAATCCGCTGGGTGAATCAATACGTCTGCGATCTGGCCGGTGTGGATGGTCCGGGGAGCATGACCGGCCGCCTCTGCCATGAGTATCTCTGTCCGTCTTCCCAGGACGCCTGTCCGATTCTTGATCAGCAGCAAACAGTGGATAATTCCGAGCGCATCCTCAGGTTGCAGGACGGGACTGAAATTCCGATCCTGAAAACCGTGGTGGAAACCGAAATGAACGGCGAGTCCCTGCTCTTGGAAACCTTTGTGGATATTTCCCGGCGCAAACAGTACGAAACGGAACTGGAACGATCCAAGAAAGAACTCGAGCAGACCAATGCGGCCCTGGAGCAGACCATAGAGCATGCCAATCAGATGGCTCTTCAGGCGGAAATGGCCAACATGGCCAAAAGCGAGTTTCTGGCCAATATGAGCCATGAAATTCGGACGCCCATGAACGGAGTTATCGGGATGACCAGCCTGCTGCTGGATACGGCCTTGAGCGAAGAGCAGCGGCGCTATGCCGAAACGGTTCGGTCCAGCGGCGAGGCCCTTTTGACGCTCATCAATGATATTCTTGATTTTTCCAAGATCGAGGCCGGCAAACTTGAACTGGAATCTCTGGATTTTGATCTGGGCCGGCTGCTTGATGATTTTGCCGGAGTACTGGCCATTCGGGCCCAGGAAAAAGGGCTGGAGTTTATCTGCGCCGCGGATCCGGCTGTACCAGCCGCTCTTCGTGGCGACAGCGGCCGCCTGCGCCAGGTCCTGGTCAATTTAGCCGGCAATGCGCTGAAGTTTACTGAAAAAGGCGAGATTTTTGTCTGGGTTGAGCTAAAATCAGAGTCCGATGCCGAGGCCGTCTTGCGATTTTCAGTCAGAGACACCGGCATTGGCATTCCTTATGATAAACAGGACGATCTCTTCCGGCAATTCACCCAGGTGGATGCCTCCACCACTCGCCAATACGGAGGCACGGGGCTGGGGCTGGCTATTTCCAAGCAGTTGGTTGAATTGATGGGCGGGTGCATCGGGGTGGTGTCTCCGGCTCCGGAGCGGGAAGCTGGAAGGTGGAAGGGGAAAGGGGAAAACGGAGAACGCGGAGTGCGGAACGCGGAGTGCGGAACGCGGAGCGGAGAAGAGGGAATGTGGAACTCGGAGTGCGGAACGCGGAACGGGGAAGAGGGAATGTGGAACTCGGAGTGCGGAACGCGGAACGGAGAAGAGGGAATGTGGAACGCGGAGTGCGGAACGCGGAGTGGGGAAGAGGGCGATTCGCCCGGCGCCGAATTCTGGTTCACGGTCCGGCTTGCCAAGCAGGCGTCTCCAGGCAGACAGGAAGTGCTTCCATCCAATATTTCCGGCAGCCGCATTCTCGTGGTTGACGACAATGCCACCAACCGTGAAGTCCTTATGGCGCAGCTTACCTCCTCGGGCGTCCTGGCCGAAGCAGCCGCCAGTGGCCAAGAGGCGCTGGTGCTCCTCCGCCGGGCCGCAACAAACGGTGACCTATTCCAGGCGGCGCTTTTGGATTATCAGATGCCGGACATGGACGGTGTGGAACTGGGACGTCGCATCGCAGCCGATCCGGATCTCCAGGGCCCTCATCTGCTGCTGATGTCCTCCATGAGCCGGCAAGGTCTGAGCAGAGAGCTGCTTGATTCCGGGTTTTCAGCTTCACTCTGCAAACCTCTCAGCCAGTCGGATCTTTTTGACTGCCTGACTGAGGCGCTGTCCGAAAACGGGACAGATCAGTCCTCTCCTGAAGTCTTCAGGGAAAAGGCTTCCACGAAAGCCGGATTCCGGAGTACAGCCAGGATCTTGCTGGCTGAAGACAACAGGACCAATCAGCAGGTGGCCGTGGGCATCCTTAATAAGCTGGGACTGGAGGCGGATGTGGCGCACAACGGCCGGGAAGCGCTGTCTGCTATTCAGGAAACAGCCTATGATTGTATTCTCATGGATATCCAAATGCCGGAGATGGACGGTCTGGAGGCGACACGGAAGATTCGAAATTTGAAATTGGAAATTGGTACAGGGGAAATTGGAAATTCGAAATTGGAAATTGGAGAGGCGGAAGTTCATCGCCCCGGAGGGGTGGAAGACAGGGCACAGGAATCCGGCAGTCCTGCAACCGTGAACCGTGAACCTGGAACCGTGAACCCTGACATTCCCATCATCGCCATGACCGCCCATGCCATGCAGGGCGATCGGGAAAGATGCCTGGCGGCGGGCATGGATGATTATCTGCCGAAACCCATTGATCCCAAGCTCCTGGCTGCAGTCTTGGAGAAATGGCTGCCGGCCCAGGAAGCCGGGAAGGGTGGTGAAGCAAATAAAGTCTATCAGAAACCAAGCGGGGGACCATATTTGGCCGAGCCGCCCTTTGATCCCGGTTGCCCGCAAGGGTCACCGGGGGGTGATTCGGATAATCACCAGTCTGCTGCATCCGGCAAAAGCGCCCGGGCCGTCTTTGACAAAGCGGCCCTTCTGGAGCGGGTCATGAACGATGCAGACCTGGCCCGGCAGGTTGTTGCCGGATTTCTGGATGACATGCCGGACCGGATCGAAAAATTACAGATGTATCTCCGGGCCGGCGATTTTTCCGGACTACAGGCCCAGGCCCACAGCATCAAAGGCGCGGCAGCCAATATCGGCGGCGAAGGCCTGTGGCAAGTTGCTCTGGAGATGGAGCAGGCTGCACTGAAGCCTGATCAAGACAGGGTGCATGCCTTGATACCCGCACTGGAACAATGTTTTGCGGAATTACATGAGGCCATGGCGTCTTTTGTCTCCCGTTCCTGAATGTTGAGCTTTCGAAAAAAATTTTGTATATATCCTGATCCAAGGTAACTTTTTGTGAAATATTGCCCTTGAAACTTGGCACCAGCAGTCTGTGTTGTAAAAACCAAAATCGGATCAGTATACTAGAAGTTGGCATAATTGGTTTATCCGGTTTTTGCGTACTTATGGGTTTGAAGGGATAGAATTGATAAAAAAGAACAATTGTGTAGCGATCTTAGGAGCAATTCCGTCACTCCGGCGGAGCCTGTCCCGGACCCCGATCCAGGATCCGAAATCCAGGAGAGGGAGTACGATTCCGTCATTCCGGCGGAGGCCGGAATCCAGTAGATGGGGCACAGGAAGTGGATAAGGAGCCTGCCGTATACATTTTGGCGAGCAAGAGAAATGGCACCCTCTATACAGGTGTCACCACAGATCTTCGAAAGAGGGTCTGGGAACATAAGAATGATCTGGTTGAAGGCTTTACGAAAAAATACCAGGTCCATCTCTTGGTCTGGTACGAGCTTCATGAAACCATGGAACCTGCAATTCTTAGGGAGAAGAGAATAAAGGAATGGAAGCGAGCCTGGAAACTGCGAATGATTGAAAGTAATAATCCTGATTGGAAGGACTTATATCATAGCATCGTCTGACTGGATTCCGGCCTGCGCCGGAATGACGGAGAGGAGACTGGATTCCGGCCTGCGCCGGAATGACGGAGAGGAGACTGGATTCCGGCCTCCGGCTTCGCTCAGATCTTCCGGCTTCACAAAGAAGCTTCCGGCTTCGCAAAGAAGCTTCCGGCTTCGCAAAGAAGCTTCGCCGTGACAAGTCGCCGTGACAAGTCGGCGTGACAAGCCGCCGGAATGACGGACAGGAGACTGGATTCCGGCTCCCGGATCGGGGTCCGGGACAGTCCCAGCCGCAATGACGGGTTGGGGTTTGGTTTTTTTCAAAATCGAAATCGCTATCGAAATCGATAAATATCAGCTTAGCCGGCGGCAGAGTTCGCACATTTGAAACAAGGACCCACTCTTATGCAAATCCTGATTGCCGAAGACGACCCCGCGTCCCGTATTCTTTTAGAAGGGGTGCTCAAGAAGTGGGGCTATGATGTTCAATCCGTGAGTGACGGACAGCAGGTCAGGGATCGGCTGCAGGCGGAGGCCCCCCCGAAGCTGGTGATTCTGGACTGGATGATGCCTGGCTACACCGGGCCTGAACTCTGCGCCATGATTCGGAAGAATACCCGGGATGACCATCCCTACACCTATTGTATCCTGCTGTCGGCAATGGGTGAAAAAGAACATATTGTCAAGGGTATGGAGGCCGGAGCCGACGACTATATCATCAAACCTTTTGATTACCATGAACTCCGGGTCCGGGTTCGGGCCGGCCGGCGGATCATCGAGCTGCAGTCTGATTTGCGGGAGGCCAAACAAAAACTGCTCCTCCAGTCCAGAGCGGACCACCTGACGGGAATTTTCAATCGACGGGCCATATTCGAT
Organism: Desulfohalobiaceae bacterium S24; assembly: GCA_011389765.1. Classification (GTDB taxonomy): domain Bacteria; phylum Desulfobacterota; class Desulfovibrionia; order Desulfovibrionales; family Desulfothermaceae; genus JAABTT01. The sequence continues at coordinate 5,007 of JAABTT010000073.1, forward strand.
CATATCTGGATCGAATTGGATCGTTCCAAACGGGAGAATTTGCCGATCAGTGTGTTTATGCTGGATATCGATCATTTCAAGGGAGTCAATGATACCTATGGCCATCTGATAGGGGACCAGGTGCTTCGCGAGACTGTCAAGCGGATCAAACACAATGTTCGACCCTATGACATTGTAGGCCGTTTCGGAGGGGAAGAATTTTTATTGATATCTCCGGGACTCGGGCGGGAAGAGGCATGGGAACTGGCGGAGCGGGTTCGAGCCGGAATCGCAGAAGCCCCCTTTTGGGTGGAAGACAATGCCATTGCCGTCACGGTCAGTCTGGGAGGGGTCACCTGGAACGGCCGGGATTCCATGGACGAACTGGTCAACCGGGCGGATACGGCCCTGTATCAGGCCAAGGAGCAGGGCCGGAACCGGGTCGTCTGTTTGAAATCGGAATGAATACATCGATGTTTTTTTTATTTCGAAAACAAGCCGGCAATAAGCATCAAACCAGTAATAAGTATCCGGGATTATGAGCAACACAACGGACACACCGGTTTCTTCACATCCCAGCCATTATGTGGGAATCGGGGCCTCGGCCGGGGGGCTGGAGGCCATTGAGGATTTTTTCAGGCACATGCGGGCCGAATGCGGTCTGGCCTTTATCCTGATTCAGCACCTCTCGCCGGATTACAAGAGTCTGATGAAGGAACTGCTGTCCAAAAAAACCGACATGACTGTGCACCGGGCAGAAAACGGCATGGAGGTCCTGGCCAATAATGTCTATCTTATTCCGCCCAAGAAAAATTTGAGCATATTCCACGGCAAACTGCTGCTCAAGGAGCAGGACACCGTCCGGGGCGGCATCAACCTGCCCATTGATATCTTTCTCCGTTCTTTGGCCGAAGATCAGGGCGAGCGGGCCGTGGGGATCATTCTCTCCGGAACCGGCAGCGACGGCACCAGGGGGGTCCGGGCCATCAAGGAATTCGGGGGCATGGTCATGGTCCAGGACGAAGAAAACGCCAAATTCGACGGCATGCCCCGGGCCGCCATTTCCACCGGCGTGGCCGATTTTATTCTGCCGGCCAAGGAGATGCCGGCCCAGTTGATGGCCTTTGTCCAGCACCCCTATGTCTCCCGGGAAAACCGTTCTGAGAAGCTGTTCCGGGATGAGGATAATCTGGCCCGGATCTTTGCCGAACTGCGGGAAAAGACCAAAGTCGACTTCACCTATTACAAGCCAAGCACCATCACCCGGAGGATCCAGCGCCGGATGAGCGTCAATCAGATCGACGACATCAAGGACTATGTCGGTTATCTGCAGACCTATCCGGCGGAAATCATGATCCTCTACCGGGAGCTCTTGATCGGGGTGACCAGCTTTTTCCGGGACCTAGATGCCATGCAGGAGCTCGGGCAGAATTGGATGCCGGAGATCCTCAAACGGGCCAGAAATCGGGAGATCAGGTTCTGGGTGCCGGGCTGCTCCAGTGGAGAAGAGGCTTACACCATCGCCATCCTGGCCAGGGAGGCCATGGAGCGGGAAGGGATCAGCCGGGACGTGAAAATCTTTGCCACGGACCTGGACCGGGACGCCATTCTCATCGCCGGCAACGGCGTCTATCCGGAGAGTATTGCCGCCGATCTGACCCCCCGGCTCCTGGGAAAGTATTTCTACCTTAAGGAAGACCATTACCGGATCACCCGGCAGATTCGGGAAATGGTGGTTTTTGCCCGGCACAATCTCATCAAGGACCCTCCCTTCACCAACATCGATCTGATCAGCTGCCGCAATCTCTTGATTTATCTGCAGCCGATCCTGCAGCAAAAGGCCCTGGAGCTGTTCAGCTTTTCTCTGAATCCCAATGGAATTTTGTTTCTCGGCAGCAGCGAAACCATCGGGGATATGAGCGATGTTTTCGAGACCGTGCATCAGAAATTCAAGATCTATGTCTCCAAAGGGAAAAGACAAAAACTGGGGACCAATTTCGAGGCCCAGGTGAAACCGGACAGATATGGCGGAGCCCCGGTCCCTCTGTCCCGGGAGCCGAGACGGCCGGTGGGCCCGCCCGAGGAAAGCCGCATCCTGAACCAGTTTCTGGATGTTCTGGCCGGGCAGTACGTTTCCCTGGCGGCGGTGGTCAACGAACGGATGGAGATTCAGCATCTTGTGGGGGACAGTGAAGGCTTTTTCAAGGTGCCCTCAGGCCGGGCGGTCTACGACATCACCAAGATGGCGGCCAGAGATCTGGCCATTCCCCTGGCTACAGGCATACAAAAGGTCTTTCGCAGCGGTGAGGACATCAAGTATTCCAATCTCAGACTGCGCTTTCAGCAGGAAACCCGCAGCATCACCATGCGCATCCTGCCCTTTCCGGAGCTCAAACAAGCCGAGCCACTGGCGGCGGTTCTTTTTGAAGAGATAAAAATTGAGCCTGAGGCCGGGACTGAAGCGGAAGAAAACTACGACCTCGGGGAAGAGGCCCAGCAGCGGATCAGGGATTTGGAGCAGGAACTGCAGTTCGCCCGGGAAAATCTGCAGGCAACCATCGAAGAGCTGGAGACCTCCAATGAGGAGCTGCAGGCCACCAACGAGGAACTGCTGGCCAGCAATGAAGAGCTGCAGTCCACCAATGAAGAACTGCAGTCCACCAATGAAGAGCTGCACACGGTCAATGCCGAGTATCAAAACAAGATCAATGAATTGACCGAGCTGAATAACGATGTGGAAAACCTGCTCACCAGCTCCAGGATCGGGAAACTCTTTCTGGACGAAGAGCTGGAGATCCGAAAATTCTCTCCGGAGATCAGCAAGATTTTCCGGATTATGGACAAGGACATCGGCCGGCCCATTACCCACATCTCTCACTCCCTGCTTGATTTCGATCCTGTGGGAGTGATCCGTTCCGTGCAGCAAAGCAGTCAAGCCATGGAAAGAGAAGTCCAGGTGGAGGGCGGGCGCTGGTATCTGGCCCGCATCCTTCCCTATTCCATTGGACCGGAGTCCTTTTCCGGCGTGGTTCTGACCTTTGTGGACATCACCGGCTATAGACAGATGCGCTGGGATCTACAGGAGAGCGAGCGCAAGTACCGCCACCTCTTTGAAACCATGGCCCAGGGCGTGGTCTACCAGGATGCCGAGGGCAATATCGTCTCCGCCAATCCATCAGCGGAGCGGATATTGGGTCTGAGTTTCGAACAGATGCAGGGCCGGACGTCCCGGGATCCCCGCTGGAAGGCCATGCACGGGGACGGCAGCGAACTGCCCGGGGAAGACCATCCGTCCATGGTCGCCCTACGGACAGGGCGGCCGGTGTATGGATTCATCATGGGAATTTTCAATCCCGAGCTCGAACAAACCCGCTGGATCCTGGTCAATGCAGTCCCTGAGTTCCGGCAGGGAGAAGAAGCGCCTGTTCAAGTCTATACCACGTTTGAGGACATGACCGAACGGAGAGTCTGTGCAAGCCCCTAAGTGCTCTGATTCGAAAGTTCGGTGAAATCAGAATGAACATCGAACGTTGGACGTTCAAATTCTGCCTGAAGGAATGAATGTCGAACCTCCAACGCTCGTATGAAAAACCAAAATGGATTTTCTCCTTTTGATCAAACTGGCATGTCAGGCCTGCCAGAGGCCGGCGCTCGTATGAAACTTCGGAGTTTTTCCTCGGAATCGGTATCACCATCGGAATCGGTATCGAGAATTGATATGATGAGATTAAGACTTCGATTCCGATAGCGATAGCGATTCCGATCCCGATCCCGAACCGGGCCTCTTTCTCAAGTTTCTTCGTTGATCAAACTGGCAGTCGTGGATTTGAAGATGGACAGCATAACAGCTTAATCCCGTATTGTATTAAATATCAGATAATTATGTTTCAGATTTGCCTGAGGCAAAGCTGACACCTGACACCTTTCATCCGACCCTGGCCAATTGCACTGCACAGGCCTTGAACTCCGGAATTCCGGAGACCGGGTCGGTCCGGGGGTTGGTCAGGACATTGGCCGCAGCCTCGGCATAGTGAAAGGGGATGAACACGGTCCCGGGCACTGCGGCTCTGGAAAACCCGACCCTGGCCTGGATGGAGCCCCGCCTGGAGCTTACAATGACCTCGTCCCCGTCCTCGAGGCCATAGGTGCCGGCGTCCTCCGGGGCGATCTCCACCAGGCGCTCCCTGGACAGGGCGTTGAGTCCCCTGGATTTCCTGGTCATGGTCCCGGTGTGGTACTGGTACAGGACACGGCCGGTGGTCAGCCACAGGGGATAGTCTTCATCAATGACTTCCGCCGGCGGCGAGGACTGGACGGGCTGAAACCGGCCAAGCCCGCAGGCGAACTCGTCGCAGTGCAGAATGGGTGTTCCAGGATGCTGCAGGTCCCAGCACGGCCAGTGCAGCCCCTCCTCTTCCAGGCGGCAGTACTCGATTCCCCCGTACTGGGGGGTCAGGGAGGCGACTTCGGCCATGATGTCCGAGCTGTCCCGGCAGGACCAGGACGACCCGAACCGCTTTGCCAGCCTGATCACGATCTCGCTGTCCGGCAGGCTCGATCCCGGGGGCTCCAGGGCCTTCCTGACCCGCTGGACCCTGCGCTCGGTGTTGGTGAAGGTACCTTCCTTTTCCGCAAAGGTGCAGGCCGGCAGGACCACGTCGGCGTACCGGGCGGTTTCGGTGAGAAAGATGTCCTGGACCGCCAGGAAGTCCAGGCCTTCGAGAGCCTGCCTGACGTGAGTGCTGTCCGCATCCGACAGGACCGGGTTTTCCCCCACAATATACATGGTCCGCAGATCTCCCTGCAGGGCCCTGGGGAACATCTCGGTCGCCGTGAGCCCCTGCTCCTCTGGCAGAGAGTCTACCCCCCAGGCCCCGGCCATCTTGTCCCGGATGGCCGGGTCGCTCACTTGTTGGTAGCCGGGGTAGAGATTGGGCAGGGCGCCCATGTCGCAGGCCCCCTGGACATTGTTCTGGCCCCGAAGGGGGTTGACCCCTCCGCCTTCACGCCCGATGTGGCCGCAGAGCATGGCCAGATTGGCCAGGGACTTGACGTTGTCCGTACCGCAGACGTGCTGGGTGATACCCATGGCGTAGAGGATGTTGGCCGCCCCGGCCCCGGCGTAGAGCCTGGCCGCAGTCCTAAGGTCCTCCGGCTCGATGCCGGTGAAGGCCTGCACGGCTTCAGGGGTGTATCCGGACAGCGCTTCCTTGAGCTCTTCAAACCCCATGCTGCGCCGGTCTATGAAATCCTGATCAAGGAGACCTTCCTCGATGATGACCTGCATCATGGCGTTGATCCAGGCGATGTCCGATCCCAGGTTCTGACGCAGCCAGACATGGGCGAAGTCCACCAGGGGGATCCGCCTGGGGTCCACCACAATGAGCCTGGCCCCGCGTTGGGTGACCGCCCGCTTGACCCGGATGGACAGGACCGGGTGGCTCTCGGTGGTGTTGGACCCGGTGACCAGAATGACCTCGGCCTTTTCAATGTCCGCGATGGAATTGGTCATGGCCCCGCTGCCAAAGACCTGGCCCAGCCCGGATACCGTGGAGGAGTGGCAGAGCCTGGCGCAGTGATCGATGTTGTTGGTCCCTAGGACCGTTCGGGTGAACTTCTGGATCAGGTAGTTCTCCTCGTTGGTGGCCCTGGCCGAGCTCACGACCCCGACCGACTCCGGGCCATGCCTGTCGATGGCTGTCTTGAAACCCGAGACGCACACGTCCAGGGCCTCATCCCAGGAGGCCTCGCGCAACCCGCCGTTCTCCTTGATCAGGGGGGTCTTCAGCCGCTCCGGGGAGCTGACGAACTCGAACCCGAACCTGCCCTTGACGCACAGGCTGCCTTCATTGGGCGGGGCGTGCTCCACTCCGGTTACCCGATGGATCTCATTGTCCCTGACGTGAAGAAACATCTGGCAGCCCACCCCGCAGTAAGGGCAGGTGGTCCTGACCTGCTCGGTCTGCCAGGTTCTGGGCCTGAAACGGGCGTCCTTGGGCACCAGCGCTCCGGTAGGGCAAGCCTGGACGCACTCCCCGCAGAACACGCAGTCCGAATCCTTGAGGGGACGATCGCCGGCAGCCACGATCTTGCCGGCCTTGCCCCGATAGCCGATGCTGATGGCGTTGTTGACCTGCACTTCCTGGCAGGCCCGTACACAGCGGCCGCAGAGGATGCATTTGGAAAAATCCCTGATGATTAAGGGGTTGACTGCCTCCAGGTTATAGGGCTGGACCTGCCTGGGATAGGAGGTGCCGGCAACCTGGTAGCGAAAGGCCAGGTCCTGAAGGGTGCACTCCCCGTTGGCCGGGCAGAGCAGGCAGTCGTGATTCCCGGAGGTCAGCAGGAGTTCCAGGGTGTTCCTGCGCGAGGACACGACCCGCTTCGACTCCGTCTGCAGGGCCATGTTCCGGCGGGCCGGGGTGGAACAGGCCGTGACCAGCTTGCCGGCTGACTCGTCCTCCACGACGCACAGCCTGCATGCCCCGGAGGGCGTCAACCCTTCCATGTGGCAGATGGTGGGGATGAAGACCCCGTTTCGCCGGGCCACGTCCAGGATGGTCTCACCCTCCTGGAAGACCAGGCTCTGTTTGTTCATGGTCAAGGTCTGCTGCTCTGGCATGCGTGCTCCTCCGGTTCTGGACTCGCCATGACTCTTGTGAAACTTCAGTTTCTTGATTGATCAAACCGGCAGGGGTGCCTGCCTTTGCCTCATCCACTTATATCGGCGGAGCAATGGTCACCAGCACCCTGAGGTCTGTGCCGGCCCTGATGCCGTGGGGTTCGGCAATATCCGAGACCAGGACATCGCCCTGCCTGGCCGGCATGGTTGCCCCGTCTGCTCCAAGGAATTCGCCTTCACCTTCAAGAACGGTGATGGACAGCTGGCCGTCGATGTCGTGAGAATGGATAGGCAGCTCCTGGCCGGCCTTGAAGTTGAAGTTCAGGATCTTGAAATACGGGGAATCGTGGACCAGGAAATTCTTCATGGATTTTTCACTGAAACCGTTTTCTTCATACAGATTGATCTTTTTCATGAGTTTGTCTCCTTTGTTGATACAGTTTCAATAGTGACTTATCGGTTCATCTCTGTCACAGAAAACAAGAAAATTTGTTGCTCCGAAGCAGTTGAAGTCCTTGCTAAAGAAATTGGAAATTAGAAATTGGAAATTTGATGAGCCGTAATAGAACACTCTGCTTTTCTGCATTCTTTTCTTGCCAATTTCCAATTTCGAATTTCAAATTTCGAAGTAGTCCTGGAACCTTTGGGTTGCGGGCGTAGCCAGCTTTGGACAATAGACAGGGACAGTTTGTCTTATTCAAGTTCCGGACCCTGTTCCAGGGCATAGACTTGAACCGGCTGCTCTATGTTTTTCAGCTCTTTCCGGCCTTTGGACACCGTGGGCCAGGACCCGCGAATCAATGCTTCTGTGCTGGGGCCGATCAAGATTTCTCCGCCGCCGGCCAGATCCGCCAAACGGGCCGCCAGGTTGGTCACCGAGCCGGTGGCGGTAAAGGTCATTCTGGTCTCGATCGTTCCTTTGAATCGGCTCATGCCCAGAAGGACCGTCCCGGAATTGAGCCCCATATTCACAGTGACCGCCGGTATCTCTTTTTTCTGGTGCAGGTTGTAGTCCCGGCACTTTTCCTTGATATCCAGAGCAGCCTTGACGGCATTAACCGCATTTGCCCGGGCGCTTCCATCCTGAAAAATGATCATCAAGCCGTCTCCGGCGGTCTCGTTGATTTCACCTCCGGAACGGTAGATGGGGTCGATGAGCGAGGAGAAAAAGTTTTCGATGAAGCGATTGGCTTCTATTTCGGAATTGTCGGCAAAGAGCCGGGTGGAACTCTCCAGGTCGAGAAACAGGACGCTCACTTCTTTTTCAATTTTTTCCTTGTCGAGCAGCTCCGGGTTGTTTTCAACAATCTGCCGAACCGATTTGGGGACAAAGGGGGAAAGATGGGAAAGCATGCTGCTGATGCGAATCTTGTCCTGGGTGATTTCCCACTGCTTCCGGCCACGCAGGATATTTATTCCGGCCAGTTCGGAAATATCCCTCATGAGGTAGAAATCTTTTTTGGAAAACCGGCTTCCAGGGGCAGCCACCACATTGATCACGGCAACTATTTCCTCTCCCACGAAAACAGGGATGGCGGCCTCCGGACCGGTATGCACCACTTTCCCGTCTTTACGGGTGATCGGTTCGCTTTTGGAAATCAAGGACCCTTTTTGCCTGCGTATAGCCTTTTGTACGGCCGTCCGGTTTCGCTTGCACTGCAGGCAGTTGACCGGCCTGTCGTGCAGGGCGCATTGCAAGGGTTTCGTATATTTGGGAGCCCCGGCATCCAAAAGGAGCACACAGACCTCAAAGGCCGAGGGAATGAGCTTCTTTTCTTCATCCCTGATGGTCTCCAGGACCTCGTTGACCTCCATGAGCGTGGAAAGCGTGAAGCTCATCCTGCGAAAGGCCTCGAATCGTTCTTTATAATACTGCTTCATGGTCAAATCCAAAATATTGCAAGTTGTTTTAGCACCTTAAGATTAAAATTAGTAATGTCGGCATGAAGTCTGACGTATGGAATGCAAAGTCCTTCTATCCTTTTTCCCAGACAATGTTTTTGATGCAGATCAATTCTTCATAGATTTCCATATTGCTGTTTAGCCCGCTCGCTTGTTTTGTTGTCAGGGAGTATTCTTTATGATAAGTTTAGCTAAATACCATTAGAAGAATCTATCGTAGCACACTTTGCCGGGGGTTGGAAAGCGGGAAATGTCCCAATCCCCTTTATTCAAAACCATTTCATAAAGGAGGTCGTCAATGAAAGCACGGACTATAACACAAGGCGTTTCCTGGCTTGGGGCTGTGGACTGGGACCGGCGGCTGTTCGATTCCCTGATTCCCCTGCCGGACGGGACCAGCTACAATGCCTATCTCATTGAAGGCAGCGACAAGACAGCTTTGCTGGATACAGTGGATCCAGCCATGGCTGATGTTTTGCTGTCTCAACTAAAAGAGGTGGCCCGGATCGATTATCTGGTTTCTCACCACGCAGAACAGGACCACTCCGGAACCCTGCCTTTGGTCCTGGAGAAGTACCCCCAGGCCAAAATCGTGTGCAACCCAAAGGCCAAGGGCCTGCTCATGGACATGCTCAAGCTCCCTGAAGGCAGCTTTTTGCCGGTTGAGGACGGAGAAACCATCTCCCTGGGAGATAAGAGCCTCCATTTTTTGCACACCCCCTGGGTGCACTGGCCGGAAACCATGGTTACCTATCTGGAAGAGGACAAGATCCTTTTTTCCTGCGACTTCTTCGGTTCGCACATTGCAACGAGCGAGCTCTTCGTCTCGGACCAGGGCCGGGTCTATGAAGCAGCCAAACGCTATTTCGCCGAAATCATGATGCCATTTCGGAAGCAGATTGCCAAGAACCTGGATAAGCTCAAAGACCTGGATATCTCCATGATCGCTCCCAGTCACGGCCAGATTTACCCTGATCCATCCTTTATTCTGAATGCCTATCAGGACTGGGTCCACAGCACTCCCCGCAACACTGTGGTTCTGCCTTACGTATCCATGCACGGCAGCACCAAGATCATGGTGGATTCTTTGGTGAGCGCCCTGGTGGAGCGCGGGGTGCGGGTGGAGCAGTTCAACCTGGCGGTGACCGACATCGGAAAACTGGCCATCGCTTTGGTGGATGCCGGGAGCATTGTCCTGGGCACGCCCACCATCCACGCCGGTCCCCACCCGTATGCCGCGTATTCTGCCTTGTTGGCCAATGCCCTGCGGCCCAAGGCCAGGTTTCTGTCCATCATCGGCTCCTACGGCTGGGGCGGCAAGACCGTTGAAACCCTGGCCGGGATGATTCCCAACCTCAAGGTGGAGGTTCTGGAGCCGGTTCTGTGCAAGGGCCTGCCGAAAGAACAGGACCTGCAGGCTCTGGACAAGCTGGCGGATTCGATTGCCGGCAAGCATCAGGAGCAGGAATTTGTTTGATCTGGATCAAAGACTTTATGCGAAAATCATGTAGGTTGAATTCGCAAGCGTGCAGATCGCATAAAAAATCATTTTAACAAAGGAGTACAGTCATGTTTTGCTTTCAATGTCAGGAAACGGCCAAGAATGAAGGGTGCACAATCAAAGGCGTCTGCGGCAAACCGGAAGAGACAGCGGATCTCCAGGACCTGCTCATTTATGTGTGCAAGGGCATCTCGGTTTTCGGCGAAAAATTGCGGGAAAAAGGAACCGTGGACAAAGAGGCGGGCCGTTTCATCTGCAAGGCCCTGTTCACCACCATCACCAATGTGGCCTGGGACGACGAGGTGATCGTCGAACGGATCAAGGAGGCCCTCAAGGTCCGGGAAGCGGTCAAGGCCAAGCTGGGAGGCGACCTGCCTGATCCGCTGCCGGACTGCGCGACCTGGTCGTCTGAGAACAAGGAGGCGATGAAGGCCAAGGCTTTGTCCGACGAGATGC
>JAABTT010000074.1 GCA_011389765.1 Desulfohalobiaceae bacterium S24
AGGATGTTCAGGAACAGGCCTTCCCGGCCCGGGAACACTCTTTTTCCATGCCGGAAGAAACTCTTAAAGCCTTGAAGAAAAGCCTGGACGAGCCGGAGTAAATGAAAAAATTGGCAATCCGAGTTGATTATCATGCTTCGCACGAAGTGCCCTCAGGCACATATTTGCCCATTTCCTGCCCAGCATGAAATGGGCAATTGCAAACGAATTGACAACCCTTAGGCTCTTCTCTAAAATAAGATTTTCAGAATGATTTACAGGAGGATTGACTATGGGATATGCAAAACTGAGTGTCACGATTCCTCGGGAAATCTACGAGGAAATCAAGCAATTTTCTGAAAACCATGATACAAAATTAAGCCATGTGGTTACTCAAGCCCTCTCGGCAAAACTCAAGCAGATCAAAGAAGCAGAGCTGATTGAAAATATCAACAGAATATATGATGAACCCGGGGTCGCAGAAGAGCAACGAAACATGTCAGAATCCATTGCAGAAAATACTGATTTGCAGGAGTTGCCATGGTAACCCCGAATCAGGGCGATGTGTACTGGGTCAAATTCGGACCAGCAGCTGATTCAGGACCAGCAGGAAAGCGACCGGCGGTGGTGATCCAAAACAACATCTTAAACCGGAGCCGAATTCGAACCACCGTGGTCACCTTGCTCACTTCGAATTTAAAACTCGCTGCTGTACCTGGAAATGTCCGCCTGAACAAGGGAGAAGGCAACATACCCAAATCAAGTGTGGCCGTGGTCAGTCAGATAGCCACGGTAGATAAAGCCCGGTTGCTTGAAAAGATCGGTACTCTCAACAAATACTTAACAAAAGCCGTTATCCAAGGTTGTTCCCAGGTCATTTCCGGATAAGGTCATCGAATATGCCGTTCCTACTCAAACTCACACTCAAACTCAAACAAATCGATAACCAGAGCGGTGCAGTCATCCCTGCCGCCCTTGGCAACGGCCAGGCGCACAAGGTCCTTGGCCGCAATGCTGGCTCCAAACACCTACATATGCAGGCAGATTCTCCTTTTCCATGGGTAACCCTATCAGCAAAATGTGTATCAGAAATCGGTTTCTAAGTATCCTGAGTATGGCCATCAGCCTGGCCGCATCACTCCGCCATCTCCAGGACCCGCTCCCGCCTTGCGGCAATCTCCTCGTCGACCTCGTCAGCCGGTCTGCCGTAGTGTTTCCTTGAAAAATTTCGATTCTGCCTGGCCCGGGCCTGACTGTTAGGCGTTTCATCCTTTTCCGTGACAAAGCTGAAGGGCTGGATGTTGGAGCGTCCCAGCTGGAGCTTGGTGTAGCCCTGCCAGTCCGGCAGATTGACCAGGTCCAGACCGTTGAATCGGGGCTGGAGCATGGGGGCCAGGACCGGGGCGTCCTGCTGGCCCACCCGGAAAAAGAGCAAGGTGCCTACATTGCCCATGACCGCCGAGAGCAGATCCTGCCCGATGATCCGCCTGAGGGAGGTGTCCTGGATGAAGCGGTTGAACTTGGAGGTGATGTAGGTGGATACATTGTCCAGGTTGACATCGCCCTCGGTCCGTTCCGCTTCTTTGATAAAGTCGAGGACCTGTTTGTCTGAAGTCCTGGTTTTAAGCCAGCGGCGAAAATCCCTATCCTGATAGCACAGGGAGAATTCCAGGAGGGTAGGGACATAATCTTCATGATGCTGATCCCCCATCAACAGTTTGAGCATGGACCGAAAATGGGACTCGAACATCGGACCCCCGGTCTGCTGCATGTCATAGAGCCGGTCCAGGGTCATATACAGATCATCCACAATCATGTCCCGCTCCATCAGGGTCTGCCATTCCAGAAGGTTGAAACCCGGGGGATACTCCCGGTCCAGCATATCGAAAAAGACCACGTCCCGGCTGCGCTCTCTGGGGATCTTGCCCAGGATGGGCTCCACCAGATCCCCGTGGGGGTCGATGACCGCCAACCCGTGCCCGGCCCGGATGTCCTGAAGGATCATGGATTCCAGCAGGGTGGACTTGCCGGTGCCGGTCTGGCCCAGAACAAAGGTGTGCTTCATGCGGTCGTCCACGCTCTGATAGACCGGCTGCCGGCTGCCCTGATGGGCGTTGACAAACAGCCTGAGCCTGCTCTGCTCCCGGCTCGGTTCCGGCAGAAAGGCCAGGCAGGTCCGGGCCCGCTGCACGGGCAGGCCGGGGATGTCCTCCAAAGGCGGGCTGGGCAGCCGAAAGGCCGCGGCCGCCTCCCGCACGGAAAAACTGTCTACTTCATACACATAATTCGTCTCCTGCGCTGACGCCCTTCCCAGATCAGTACATACAAAGCCCCCCTGAAAGAGGTCATCCTCATCCTCGAGTCGAGTGGACCTGCTCATGGAGCGTCCCACGACCCTGGCCAGTCCAAGGTCCGGGGCATTATGGGTCAGGACAAAGATCCCCAACTGAAAACAAGTGCCGGCCTTCTCGGCCTGCTGCTTCAAAGCCGCGGCGCGCAGCTGCTTGGCCTTACGGTGGGCCGGTATAAAGTCCTGGTGGGCCTCCATGACCTGATCGCAGGTCTGGATGAGCTGCTCCATTGTATGACCATGCTGCTTGGCCTGGCTCAAAGGTTTGAGCCGGATGAGCAGGCGAACCGGGTCCAGTTGGTGCATCAGGCTCTTCAAGAGAATCGCCCAGTCATCCTGGCTGGGCAAAAAGGGAAAGGTGTACTCGATCTGGCTGTGCCCGTTCACGCTCTGCGTGCTCACTTTCTGGACCTGACTGCCGAACCCCTGCACAGCCCGCATTCCTGTCTGTAAGGAGAAATCCAGAGCCGTCTTTCGCCGATGAATGCACACCGTTCGCGGATCTGAAATCACAAAGGTCCTGTCCTCCAGTTCCCCGAGCGTGGTGATGGGACTGAAGCTGACCTCCGGCAGATGGCTTCGAAGCAGCGGGGTCAGAGACAAACAGGAAACGATCAGCTTCTACTTGACCTCTGCTTCGCTCTCAGCCCAGCTGTTCAGACTCAGGGTGATGTCCAGCCTTCCTCTGGTTTGATAACAGATATTGGGCCTGGTCTGGTAGGTGAGCTCGAAAACCGAACCATCACTCCAGGTTCCCAGGGCCTGAACCAGGGATTCCCTTTTGTTCTGGAGCTCTTTCGGGTTCAAGGGATGCTTCAATTGGCTGTTTTCCCTGCCCCCTTCGTCCAGTAGCCATCCGTCGAGAAAAGACTCCACCTTGAAGCCCATCCTCCCCTTGACTCCGTCCTGTTCCTTCATAACCTGTACAGCCGGAAAAAAACGTGGATTCTGCATCATTCAACTCCCTATGATAAAAATTGAAACCAATTTGAACAGCTCAACTGATGACTAGCCCAAGGCAAAGCGACTCATGTCATAGAAAAGCTTGACAAGCTGAGTAAATTTTTTAGATGATTGATTTTGAAATTAGCTCTAATTTTTTGACCAGAATTCTAAATACTAAAACTGAATGATCTGAGTAACCGCTCATTGCTTTAGTCGATTTTTTATTTTCAGTCCTTGAAAAATTCTTTCGTTTCAAAAGGTGGATAAATGAAAAGAGAGATCACAATTCCCAAAAATGAGTACATGAATATTAGGATTCCAAAAGCTTACATTGACCGTAAAATTGAAATTTTGATTTTCCCAATAGATAATGAACTTGAAGAAAGCCCAAAAGAATTATCTACCCTGATGGCCTATTCAAACCACAGCGCCAACCTTGTCGACGAGTGGTTGGATGACAGTGAGGACAATATATGGACTTAGTGCAAGGTGATGTTGTTTTGTGCAAGTTTTTCTTTTCGGACTTGCTTGCATCAAAAAACAGACCAGTATTGGTATTCAAGGATAATTTACCTTTTAATGATTTTATAGCCGTTCCAATTAGCAGCAAAATCCATAAATTTCATCATGATGAAATTGAAATAGGACCTGATAATTTTTTAACTGGAGGCATTCCAAAGCGTTCCAAGCTTATCTTGCGTAAGACATTTGTGGTCTCAAAATCAGTTATTGTTAAGAAATATGGATCGTTGAACACTGAATCATTTCAAAATCTAAAGAAAGCATTCTGTTCTTACTTTAACTGCCAAGAATTCTATCAAACAGATAAAAAATAAATTTCACCATAGAGCAGCTGTCAGTATTGATAAATGATGCCGATTCTTTTGGAGGTCATGATGGATATACAATGAACTGTGAACCGTGAACCACATTTATAACTCCATCCAATGTATTGATTGGAGGCATGGAATGAATACTTTGGAACCTAAAGCAGGGGAACGTGTCAGGGACGTGCAGTTTACCGAGGATGCCATTAGTGTCGATCTTTTTGACGGAAGGACCATAACGGTCCCCCTGGCTTGGTACCCAAGATTGCTGCATGCTTCAAAGGAACAGCTTCAGAACTGGAAAATTGCTGGGGCGGGATATGGAATTCATTGGCCTGACATTGATGAAGACCTCAATTCCCAGGGCCTCTTGCAGGGTGCCCCTGCTCCTCGAAAGGCCACGAAAGCAGCCTAGAAGAATTGGCAATACAGTCTTATATTCGTGCCTATTCGCCTGCCCCGTTCACCGGAGCCCATTTTATGGGAGTGAACTGGGGTGAGCATTCGTGGTCAACGGTTCTTATTCTTCTTTTTCTTCACTCCTGATCCTGATGGACAGAATCCGCTCGATGGCCTCGCTCTCCAACCCCAACTCCTTGAGTTCCCGGGCCATGTCCATCCGGACCTGCAGCTCCCCTTCCCGGGCACTGCTCTTCATTCGTGTTCCCTTCGCGTCCTTCGTGGACCCAAATGCCTTTCATCTGCAGGCCGGCCACAAGGCCCGGTGCCGTTGCGCTTCCTCCATCTGGAGATCCGGTGTGAAATTGAAGAGCCCGTTCCAGTTTTCCACGTAGTGGACCAGAAATCCGAAGCGAGGCTGCAATGCATCCATAAGCTCATCTCCTTTTGAAAAAATTCATCCTTTCAAGGTCTCAAAAAGTCTCAGCTCTTCAGTCACAATGGACGAGACATTCTCGCTGCTATATGTTTCATTGCACCTGAACTCATCCACGAACACATCAAAGACAAACAATGATCCTCTGGGAATGGTCGCATAGGCAGACAGGTTCTTAGATCCAGCAGCTCCAGTTTTAATATCCATGCATGGATACAGGGTTTCTGATTTCGAGGTTGGCATTGACGACTTCAGCAAACAGGGGCTCGGAAATCAAAACCAGGTTCTTATTGATGCATAGGATCGTTTCATTTTGTTCAAGTGCTGGAGGCAGCAATCCTGAACTCATACATTTTCTCGCTGAGAAGCAGGACGCGCAAGGTTTCATTCGTCTGTGCAGAAAAGTTCATGAGGATCAAGCCGCCGCCAACATAAAATCGACATGCACGGCCTCAAAAGGAAATTCAATCCGTCCGTCCATGGTCTTGGAGAGCAGACCGGCCTTCAGGAGGGTCTGCACATCTCTGTGCACCGCTTTGACATCTCGTCCCAGACGTCGAGCGGTCTCACGAATAGAGAGCGGCCCGGCACCAGTCATGATTTTAAGCACTTCCCATCGCTTGCTGGTGAGCACTTTGAACAGGAGGGTCGGTGTTTCAAAACTAATAAAATGGCCCTGCTTTTCACCTTGAAAAGCACGATGCAAACGCTGGTTGACTTGCTCGCGTGATGCAACTTCTAAGGTTACGGTTTTCATTTTTAAGATCCCCATTGGTCCACATCCTTCCAGAACTCATCAAGAAGGGTTTGGACCGTTCGAAATACATACGGAATTTCCATATCACCCAGGTGCTTGTGATCGCCCTTGCCCGCTTCATTGTCGTAACGCACAACACATCGCCCATCCTTGACAAAAGCAAGCCGATACTTGAAATCGTGATGACTCCCAGGAACAGCAGGAGATACAAGCCAAACGACCATTTCCACAAAGACATTCTCGGCAAGAATAAACCGTTCATGAAGAATCAGCTCGGAAGCCATGTTGGACACGATAACAACACGACAAGTTGTTGTCAATTACGACAACAGCACTCCTGATTGGCGGGAAGTGGGCAGTGACCTGTGTTCGGTAATCGACGGTCGGATGTCCGGATTTTTTTGGCTGACGTCTGATATCTGACGTCTGACGTCTGGAATGAGTCGGTAGTCGGTTGCTTAGGACAGGAGACACCCATTAAAAGGCCCGATCAGTGGCCGGTGATCAGGAGGCAGTGGCCTTTTTGGTCTCAGGGGAGATTCAGTCTTGACTGAAAAAAGGACAAACCGCTATGATTCGATGGATCCTTCTCTGCTTCAAAAGCAAGCCTTAATGGCGAAAGTTGAAACCTTTTTAAAACAAAGTAAATACCTTCATATCTACAATTTCAGCGGTCAGCACATGGATTGCTCACAGAGTATCCAGCAAGCTCTATTTCTTGACCTCCAGGGGCAACTTCTGCTTCAGGTCCAATCTATCCCTGCCCTTTGGTATCGGCTGAACTCCTATGTCGATGGGATGCAAATTTTTGAAGAAACCCCCGAGGGACTCTTCTTTCTCAACGACTCTCCGAACATCCGACTGGCCGGTGTCGTCCACCAATCCTCTTTTCATCACGCAATCCATGCCTTCCTTCAAAATGTTCCGGATGCCACCCTACGGGCAGTTATCCCCTTTGCCTGGCGGCAACTGAGCATGCTCAGGCTCCTTTGTTTAGAGCCTTCCGGCATGGAGATCATGCAGTCTTGTCCCCTTTTGGTCTGGCTGGTGGCGGATCAGGTCAATGGCCTGGATTGTTCTCTATACCAGGGTGCGGCGCTGCTCAGGCAGAAACGGGAAAAGATACTTGATGCCGTCGTAGGAAATGGGTCTAAGGCCCGGGTCAAGCTCCTGGCCAAACTCCAGCCAGTCAAATATGAAGCCAAGGAAGAGGTCATGAACAACTGCGTGGGATCAGGGATCTATATCAGAGAAGTGCTGCGGGGGGTCAGCTATATCTACCGGGTGCATAAGCCGGAACGCTGCACCCTGGAGATCCGGAAGAGCAGGAACGGCACCTGGCAGATCGCTCAATTGAAGACGAGATCCAATGGCAGCCCCGAACCGGCCACCAGGCGGTACGTGGAATCCTGGTTGGAGGAAGGCAACAAAGGACTGAAAATGGATGCAAGGCTTCATCATAGCGACTTCAAACTTTGACAACTGTTTGATTCCGGATGTGATATTTGTAGCCCTGTTCCACAAGGAACATCTGACGTTTGACGGCAAAGCGTTGTTCATCCGTATTTTTGGAGACCAGGGTATAAAAAAAGGACGGCCTCTGTTTGGGCCTGAGGATTCGCCCCAGACGCTGGGCTTCTTCCTGGCGAGAGCCGAAGGTGCCTGAAACCTGGATCATGACATTGGCATCCGGGAGGTCCACAGCAAAATTGGCAACCTTGGAAACAACCAGTATTTTCAGCGCCCCCTTCCGGAATTTCGCATACAGTTCCTGGCGCTCCTCCTGCTTGGTCTTTCCGGTGATCAGCGGCAGATCCAACGCTTGAGCGATTGTCCGGACCTGAGAAATGTATTGCCCGATGATCAGGACCAAATCCTGAGCGTGGTGTTCGGTGAGCTCCCGGACCAGTTCGAGTTTGCTGCTGTTTTCAGCCGCGATGCGAAAACGCTGTCTTTTGGGGGCATGGGCGTATTGCAGCTCTTCTTTCGCCGGCAGAAGCAGCCGGTATTCGGTGCAGAGCACCTCGGCAATGAAGCCCTGCTGCTCAAGCAGTTTCCAGGGCAGTTCATATCTTTTGGGGCCGATGAGGGCGAAAACGTCCTCTTCCCGGCCATCTTCCCGGACCAGGGTGGCGGTCAACCCCAGCCTCTGCTTGGCCTGAATCGAGGTCGTGGCTCGAAACACAGGGGCCGGCAACAGATGGACTTCGTCATAGATGATCAGTCCCCAGTTCTGCCGGCTGAACAGATTCAGGTGGTCAAAGGCTTCGGCCTTGCTTCGCCGATAGGTGAGCATCTGGTACGTGGTCAGGGTCACGGGCCGGATGTCTTTGCTTGAACCGGTGTATTCCCCGATCTGTTCCGGAGCGAGTCGTGTCTTGGACAGGAGTTCTTCCCGCCATTGATAAACAGAGACGTTGTTGGTGGTGATGATCAAGGTCTGATTGGCTACAAGATGCATGACCCCCAGTCCGATTATTGTTTTTCCGGACCCGCAGGCCAGGACAATGATACCGCTTCCGCCGCTCACCCCGCCGCCCTGATGAAAGGCTTCCACTGCATCCTGCTGATAGTCGCGCAAGACAAAGGGGGCCCCGTCCGAGTCAATGTCGCGCATCCCGATCTCTAAAGGGGCGCCGGGGGTATAGCCGCAGAGGTCCTTGAGGGGATAGCCGATTTTGATCAAAGCCTGTTTCAATTCCCCCCGGGAGGCGGGATCAATCAAAAAGCCGTCCTCGAAGCGTTCCCGCCAGAACGGTTCGAGATCAGAATCCTGCAGGAGCCGATTGAAGATGAGAGGATCTTGAATGCGGAGGCGCAGGAGCTTTCCGGAGTCCCTCTCCAGGGTCAGCTTGCCGTAGGTCTCGGACCATTCCCGGATGTCGGTGATGACATTTGGGGGAATGTCATAGCGGGAAAAACGATGCAGCCCCTGGATGATCTCCTGGGAAGTCAGGCCCAGGGCGGCCGCGTTCCACAGGGACAGCGGGGTCAGTTTGTAGGTGTGGATGAATTCCGGTGATTTGACCAATTCGGCAAAACCGGCCAGAAAGTCTCGACAGTCCGTATATTCCTGGTTCTGCACCTCGAGCAGGGCCGTGTGGTCGCTCTGGACAATCAAAGGCTTGTGCGAATTCACTGCTCAATCTCCTTGATCCGGATGTGATAGCCGGCTTGCAGTCCCTTCAAGGCGGTCTCCACCTCTTTTTGCTCCCTCTTGGGATAGCTCAGAGCCAAGGAGCGCCGATCGGGTTCAAAGGCGCATTTGGCCTGTATCAGGGCCTGAGAAAACGTTTCAAAAAATTCCTTGTCGGGACAATACAGGGTGATCCAGGTGCTTCGTTTCAGCTGTACACTTTTTTTCCTGGTCTTTTTTTTCTTGCCTGCCTGGGGAAATGACGTCCGGGCCCCTTCAGGCAACGCTTTCAAGGAACGCTCAGGATGTTTGATCAGCAAAGGGACGGCTTTCGAGGTTTCCAACTCGGCAAAGAGACCTTCGGGGTCCTGGATAAGGCTCAGTCCCTTGGCCATGGATATGATGACAAAGGGCTCGGCTTCGGAATGCAAGCGCTCGGACTCCAATACACCGAAGCCGCTGTACACGGTGAAAGCCTCTGCCTGCCCGGCCCATTCCTCGAGTTCGGTCCTGACATTTCCGGGAAGTTCGGCCTGAGTGAGCCTTTTCAGCAGGGCAATAACATCCGGACAATGGCCCTGGGCCAGAGCCTGGGTCACTTTTTTGCGCTGCAGTTTCAAGGTGCTTACGGTATCCAAACGGATCACATCGGTCAGCAAAGAGAGCTCGGACAGGATCCGGGCCGGATAGACCTCTGATTCCACCTGGATCTCGAAGGTGGGCTCCAGGGTCACCCTGGGCTCCGGCAACTGCTTGTTCATGAATTTCAAAAAAACATCATTGAGCTTAAAGCCCTGCAACTCGTTCAGGGAAGGGGAGATTCCGTCGTCCCGGGGTTCCTGGTAGGCCAACGCCAGATAACCGAAAGTCAAGGGGATGTTTTCCAGAAACCGCTCCACATACCGGCCCTCCACCCGCTCGAAAGCATCGGGATCATAACTGGCGATATCTCCTGTTTTGGAGAGATCACTGCCGGACTCACGAAAGTTGCTGTAGCGGCCGGTGTATTGACCTGGAAAACCTTTGTGTTTGGCGTTTTTGGGGATCAGAAAAAACGGATGCTCGGTCTTCAGGGCCATAAGCAGACTTTCGACACTGTACCAGACCTGACTGCGGCACTGCGCCAGGAGGTCAAGCAGGAATCTCCTGATCGCGGCGAAATTCAGATAGGGAAGCACCCCGGTAGCGCAACCTGCGCGACTGAAGGTGTCCAGTCGGCCAAAAACACTGGTTTGAAAGAATTCATTGTCGCACTCCGCGTAATCATTCAGGGCGCAGCTCAGCAGGCGCTGCTCCCGTTCCTGGAGGGGCAGGTTCAGGAAGCGCTGATAGGTGTCAAGATTCACCTCAATGAAATTGTCCGGATAGGATTCAGTCACACTGGAATAGCCCAGGTATTCCCCCTCGGTGTCGTACGAGACAAACCCCAGACTGAGAGCGATTTTTTCTACATAGGCCAGCCAGGGACTGAAGCCCATTCGTTCAACGTCGCGGCCGACTTCAGGATTTTTCAGCAGCTTGGCCAGCCGCTTGGCTTCGGCCTTGGGCAAGCGGTTGTCCCTGGTGGTGCGCTTGATCTCTCTGGAGTCGACAAATTCCATGTATCTGTGCAGGTCTTGGCGCAGATCGTAAGGACAACTGAGAATCTCCAGACCGCTGACATCCATTTCCTCTAAATGTACAGGGTTCATGACAATTTTCCTCAGACCTGGGCTTGGACTGTTTTGACAACATGACCGGATCGGCTGACCACCTGACTGATCTGTACCAGATATTCTCTGGGAAAGGCCAGGTACTCCTCCGTTAAAAAAACGACTTGACCGGATTCCGCAAAGGCTTTTTCAATGGCCACCCGCAGGCTGACGTCTTGCACCCTGGCGATCAACACCCCCTGATGCACGATCAGTTTGCCCCAGCGCTTATGCACCGTGCCAATGGCCCGCTCAAAAGATGGACTGTTGTGTTTCAACCAGACAAAGAGCCTGTCCCTGGAGATCTTCTTGAAGACCCGGCCCAGTTTGACCATATCAGGGTGAACAACCGGCCGAGAATGTTCCACCTGAAAAACAGATATCCGCCCCAGCCATTCCAACTCGTCGAAAGGGATCATCCCCAAATCGACCTTGACTCCGTTGGAGCCGGCTGGCTCCAGAAAATCGTCCGGTTCAGGTTGTTGTCCCGGATCTGTCTTCAGGGGAGCGGGACGAAAACAGAAACGGCCATTGCTGACTGTCCTGGCCAGGCACCCTGATTCCCAGCCTGCCCGACAGATTTGTTCAGGATCCAGGTCCTGGGGCTTGGAACAGAAGAGTTGAAAAATCGGTCGGAGCTGATCCGCAGATATCCATTCGTCGGGTTTCAGCTCTGAAAAGGCATAGTCGGCGGCCTGCAAGTGAGAAAGGGTGTAGGGGTTGAATTTTTGCTTCTTGGCTGATGCTTGGCAAGCGGTTTCCCAATTTTTAAGCATCCATCTTTCCAGGCTGGAAACCGAGAAGACACGGTCCTGTATCCGCAGCTCTCCATTTTCAATAGTGAAAAGACGCTCCTTGCCCTGGTCTTGAGAATGGTCTCCTGCGATGTCTTTCACGAGCCTGGCTCTGAGTATGGCCTGTTTGTCCTCCCCCTTGCCGGGCAGGATTGTGCAGTCTTTTACAAGATACGGCAAATGAGGGACAAAAGTATCCGGCAGACAAAAAACAAGCCGTTCAAGTTTCGATTTCAAATACCCTTTGGTCTCATCTTCGGCAAAAAGCAGGAGTCCTCTGCGAATCAATCTGGTTTTGACCTGTTTGAAGACCTCCTTGTAACGCTGGGTAAAGGTCCCAAACCACATTTTTTCTTCTGTCCCGTACAATCTGTCAAAAAAAGTGACATCCACCGGAGTTCCAAGAAACAGCAGATGCAGCATGATGATCTCCGCCTGCTCAAGACCCTCAAAAGCCTTGTCCAGACCTGTATCAGAGAGGAAACGTCCTTCAAACAGATTCCTGGACGAGGCCTCTTTGGAACTAAAGCCTCGAAATGTGCTGATCGCTTTGATGTCGGCCTGGCTCAGCTCTTTATGACACATGTTGTGGAGTATGCTTTCTTCATGCATGATCCGGCTTTTTAACCTCTTTTTTGGACAAATATCAGGTTATGATAAATTTCCCAGAATGATGGTACAGTGGCGGATTTCATAATTTCTCGTAATCCAAGAGAGGTGATCGATGCTCATTCAGACAAAAATCCAACTCGAGCCGGAAAATTATGACTTTATCAAAAGAGTCTACAAAGAATTGAACTACAAAAGCTTGAGTGAGTACATGCGCCAGGCGGTCAATGCTCAGATCAAGGAAGACCGCAAAAGGCTTCGGGCTTTCAAAAGGCGGCAGGCCATGGAAATGATTGGCAAGGGGCCTTATACGCATCATTTTGAAGACATTGATGGGGAAGATTTTGAAAGCCGGTGAAATTTGCCGGGTCAATCTTGCGCCGACTCTGGGAGATGAGATATGGATGCCGTCAAAAGCTCCATCGCCTTGATCCTCGACATTGAACCGGAACATTGTACCTGATCCCGCGAAACTTGGGTTAACGAGCAAGAACAGATTTTTGAACTCGATGGAGATAATTTCCAGTTCGGGCTGTTGTTTGACCCCAATGAAACAAATCCTTTTGTTTCATATTTGAAAAATAAAAATTGTATCAAATGTTGTGGCAAAGAATGTGAAGCGGCAAAAAACTGAGCAAGATTAATGTGTCATTAAATTCTGTCTTTTTACAAGGCATTTGATTCAATCATTATAATTTTTTTTCTTATCTCAAGAAAGAGCAAATAATTCAAAAATTCAGCAGACTGTTTTTTGAATTTTATATGGCACGTGCTGGCAAAAAGGCACGAATCAATTTCTTGTTTGCCCTCACTTGGCGTTTATTTTTGTCCCATTCTATCAATGCCATATTATGCAACATATTGAGGTCCCTGGTAAGGGTTTTTTGGGTTTTATTTGCATATTTATTTGCCAACTTGGGTGTCAGCATGAAGATTCTCGATTTTTTTACCCATCCCGAATCCTCTTTGTGCTCTGACAGGTCCAGGACAAGACGTCTTTGTCTGGTCTTGGTTTCTGACAATTTCCCCCCGAATTGTTCAAAAACATAGTTCCGCCACGTTGAATCAAGCTGCCATTCCCGGATAACGTCCAGTTGTTCACGTAGCTGGTCAACCAGTCCTTGAACTGCATAAGCGATAAACTCGGAGAGCACCCCGCCTTTTTTACTGGCCTTGTCAAGTTCCTGGTAGTACCGTGTCCGGGTTAAATTGTAAAAATTGCTTAACAAATGAGCTGCCGGGGTCGGAAATCCAGCTTGCAGAAGGTATCTGAACTCAATCAAGCGGGCCGTCCTGCCGTTTCCGTCTGCAAAAGGGTGAATCCATACAAAGAAGAGATGAGACGTAATGGCGATAAGGATGGGAAAGATTTTTTCATATCCGTCAGGTATTTCGATATTGTTCAGCCATTCACAATATTTTTCCATCAAATAGGGACAGTCTTCCGGAGGGACGGCCTTATACCTTCCGACAGTCACACTGTGCTTTCGAAAAATCCCAGGATCAACGTCTTCTTCAAGGGGCAGTTTGGTTAAAACGAGTTCGTTATAGCGACATATTTCATGTGTCGTTATCGGCCCGGCATTTCCGTTTATGATCTTGTTGCCGATTTCATTGCAAGCATTGACAATGTTGTCGATCTCCTGGGCCAGGTATTTTCGGGATGACGGCAGTTTCAACTGGCCATCGAGAATTTTTTTGGCTTCTTCTTCTGTCAGGGTATTTCCTTCAATGGCCGCCGTGGCAACAGCTCCTTTGATCAAATACACGCTGTGCAGTTGATCCGCTATGTTCGGATACAGTGGGACGCCGGCTATATGCTCGATTTTCGAGACGGCTTCCCCAAGAAGGATCCAAACATCGCTCTCAAGTTTTCGCATGTCCAAAGAAAAAATTATCCAGGGGTGTGTCTTTTGATATTTCCTCATAGTATGTCCCTTTTTTCCTATATAATAACAATTAATTGAAATAAAAATAGAGAGTAAGTATGTCCCATTTATTTGGAGATAATATCCTCAATTTTTGCCCTTTGCAAGTTCTTTTTTGCCAAGTGCCCAATAGCCTCAATAAAAGCTGATCGGTCTTTTACCTCACCGAATAAGAACCGGCCAAGGATGAAGAGCAAATCAGGAGCCGGTCCACGCTTTCCCCGGCCATGAAGTTCTTCCGGGATTTGAGCGATTACCTGGACTACGAGCTGGTGGGGGCCATCGTGGCAAGCTCGACACCGGTCTGGATCGAGACCGAGGACGAAGATACCGAGGACGTCCACTACCAGGAGCTTGCGCCGGGTCAAATCTACATTCAGGTGTCGGTGGTCGGATGTCGGGTAACGGGTAGAAGGCGGAAGTCGGATGTCCGGATTTTTCTGGCTGACGTCTGATATCTGACGTCTGACGTCTGGTAATGAGTCGGGAGTCGGTGGCTTAGGACAGGAGACTGTGCTCGGTGGCCGGTGACCAGTATGCAGTGGCCTTTTTGGTCTCCAGGGGATCTCAATTATATCATTCCATCGAATTGCCGCTCGCAATCGACGGAGCATCCAGCAGCAGCTCCTGCAGATGTTTCTCAGGCCGGGAGGTATTTTTTATTTTTTTCCTCAGCCTGAGCCTGAATCAGCTCGATATCCTCATCGCTGAGATCCTTGAAGCGT
>JAABTT010000075.1 GCA_011389765.1 Desulfohalobiaceae bacterium S24
CGTTGACCACCACCGAAAGCCCTTTGTTTAGCCAGCAATCGATTTCCAGTCCAATGCCGTACCAAGTACCGTGCGCTTCCCAAGACAGGGCGAACAAGTCAAGACTTTGTCTTCTCTTGAACTCTTCTTGGCTGAGAGGAACATGGGCTTCCCGTCCCGTGCTCCTGGGGCGGGTGATATAGCGGTGGCTGAAAACGATCCCGTCAAGATTTTTCCGGCGTACTGCGTTCAGCAGCGTGTCTTTTCCGGCTCCGGACGGTCCCATGACATAATAGAGTGTTCCTTTTTCAGGCACTTGAAAATCTCTTGATTATACAAGGAGCTGGAATACTGCATATTTTTTCGATCGAAGCAATTCCCAATTCCTGACGGCTCGAAGTATTTATTGCAAAAAGAGTTCAGTTTTGTATACACTTTCTGACCAGAGATAGCAAGACCGGACCATGCAGGAGCCAATTCGATATTGGAATAAAACACCCCGGAGCAGCCTATGCAGCTGTTTGAAAAATTTCCAAAACAGCAAAAATCCGACCTTAAGTTCATCTTGACCGATATCGATGACACCCTGACCTTTCAGGGCCGGCTCCCGGCCCCGGCCTATACTGCCATGGAAAACCTGGAAAAGGCCGGCCGGATGGTCATCCCGGTCACCGGCCGCCCGGCAGGCTGGTGCGACCATATTGCCCGAATGTGGCCGGTTGCCGGAATTGTGGGTGAAAACGGCGCCTTTTCCTTTGCCTACGACAAACAACACAAAAAAATGACCAGGTTCTATTGGAAAACAGAACAGGAGCGAGACGAAGACCGGAACAAGCTGGCCTGCATCAAAGAGGCCATTCTCAAAAATATTCCAGGCTGCAGAGTCTCCTTGGACCAGCCCTACCGGGAAGCCGATCTGGCCATTGATTTTTGCGAGGATGTCCCCCGATTGTCTTGGACCGACATCAAGCGCATAGTTTCCTGCTTCCGGCAGGCAGGCGCCAAGGCCGCTGTCAGCTCCATTCATGTCAACGGATGGTTCGGGGACTATGACAAACTGAGCATGACCAAATACTTTTTTGAACAGTATTTCAACTGCAGTCCAGATGCCATGCAAAACACAAGCCTGTTCATCGGAGACTCGCCCAATGACTGCTCGATGTTTGCTTTTTTCCCGCACAGCGTAGGGGTGTCCAATGTCTTGGACTTTCCAGACAAGCTGACGGTAGAACCGGCTTGGATAACTGCAAATCCGGGAGGTTTTGGGTTCGCTGAAATGGTCGATATTCTCCTGAATACCCGAAGTTTTGATTAGATATCTGAGCCATCCTGCTCTTGACAGGACCTGTAGAAGCTAATAAGATTAAATAAGAATATGCCATGTACTGACTGTAGGCAAAGCAATCATTTAAATGAGGAGGTCTCCAGCATGAAAAAAAAAGCAATCCAATGTCTTCGCGGTCTCCTGTTTCTGGCTTTACTGACCTGTATGATTGGACTGGCCTCATCCGCTGCGGCCGAGTGCCAGCACAGGGGGGACCTGAACGTCGGCTACTGCGACGACAACCATGATCTCGTGGCTGACACGCCGAAAGACGCCGCTGAATGGCTTGATCCTGACACCCTGATCTTTTCCTACACCCCGGTGGAAACCCCTCTGGTCTACAAAAATGTGTTCACTGAATTTCTGGATTACCTAGAAGAATGCACAGGGAAAAAAGTAAAATGGTACGGGGCCGAATCCTACGCGGCTCAGGTGGAGGCCATGCGCTCCGGCCGCCTGCACATCGCCGGCATTTCCACCGGTCCGACCTGTTTTGCCGTCAACCTGGCCGGATATATCCCCTTCGCCATCATGAGCGGTCCCCAGGGCTACGGCTATAAACTCCAGCTCATCACCCATGTTGACAGCGATATCACGGAAATCAAAGACCTCAAAGGCGCCAAGGTAGCCCATGTCACCCCATCCTCCAATTCCGGCAACCAGGCACCCCGGGCCTTGTTTCAAGACATGGGGGTCGTTCCGGGTGAAGACTATGAAGTCAACTATTCAGGAAAGCATGACAATTCCATTCTAGGTGTGGCCAATCAGGACTATGACGCCGCCCCTATCGCCTCCAGCGTTCTGGATCGCATGGCGGCCAAGGGGGTGGTGGACAGCGACAATCTCAGGATTATCTGGGAGTCCGATCCCTTCCCCACAACATCCTACGGATTTGTGTACAACTTGAATCCGGATCTCGCCCGGAAAATCATGTACGCCTTCTATAGTTTTGACTGGGACGGCACCGCCTTGGAAGAAGAGTTCAAACCCAACGGCTTCAATCAATTCCTGCCGATCACCTATAAAAAGCAGTGGAAGGTCATCCGCACTATCCAGAAATTCAACGGGATCGAATACACCCAGGAAGCCTTGAAAAAACAGTAAAAACCATT
The DNA here is from genome assembly GCA_011389765.1 of Desulfohalobiaceae bacterium S24. GTDB lineage: Bacteria > Desulfobacterota > Desulfovibrionia > Desulfovibrionales > Desulfothermaceae > JAABTT01. The sequence goes on from JAABTT010000075.1 coordinate 2,416, forward strand.
TTTGGCCCCGGATGAAGCCTCCGGGACCAAAAATGGTTTTCAATGCTATCCTAAGAACACGATTATATATTCTGATTGGTTTTAAATAGTTAAATGTCAGCCCTGCCGCTGGCAGGGCTGACACTGAACAGAAATACCGAACGGTACAGAGCACTGAAATCGCTGCCAACCATGCTTGAATTACAAAATCTATCCAAAGCCTACCCCAACGGGACCAAGGCCCTGGACAATGTCTGTTTTACGGTTGACCAACCCCAGGTCCTGGCCATCATCGGACCCTCGGGCGCCGGAAAAAGCACTCTTATACGCTGCATCAACCGGTTGGTGGAACCCACATCCGGACGAGCCCTGCTGCATGGCACGGATGTCTGCACCCTGAACAAAAGCGGACTCAGAAAGATTCGCCGCCGAATCGGAATGATCTTCCAGGAATACAACCTGGTGGAGCGTCTGACCGTGATGGAAAACGTCCTTTCCGGCCGGTTGGGCTATGTCGGTTTCTGGACGGCATATCGCCGCAAGTATCCTGCCAAAGACATCCGGGCCGCTTTTGAACTCCTGGAACGCGTCGGTCTGGCCGGAACACACAACTCACGAGCCGACGCCCTGTCCGGGGGTCAGCGGCAACGGGTCGGCATCGCTCGAGCCGTGATCCAGGCGCCGGACCTGCTCCTGGTAGACGAACCTACCGCCAGCCTCGACCCCAAGACTTCCCGCCAGATCATGCGTATCCTGGTGGAGCTGGCTCATGAACGGAACACACCCACCTTGATCAACATCCATGACGTCAGTCTGGCCCATATGTTTTCCGACCGGATGATCGGACTGTGTGAAGGGAAAATAGTTTTTGACGGTCCTTCAAATCAAATCACACCGGAGGTCTTGACTCGAATCTACGGGGAGGAGGACTGGAGCACGACCATCAAAAAAGAAAATCAGGAGGAATCGACTCCGGCAAGTGAAACATCGGCCGGAAACAAAGATCTGCGCGGGGAGGCTGCAACGGGATGAACAATCCTGTTGTCGACAAATCCGCCGCACTGCCGAAATGGGAGCGGATCAAAATTATCAACAGTCCCCGGGTCCGACTCCTGCTCTTTGGGCTGATCATTTTCTACCTCGTTGTCACCGCCCTCACCCTGGAAGTGGACTGGGGCCGGATCGCCAATGGTCTTCCCCGGGCCGGGAAAATGTTCACCGGTATGATTCCTCCGGACATGAGCCGCTTGGAGCTTATGTTCAGCGGGATCCTGGAGAGTGTGCAAATGGCACTGGCCGCCTCTCTGTTCGGTATGATCCTGGCCGTTCCCATTGGAATCTGCGCGGCCTCAAACCTTGTGCCGCGACCGGTTTATCTGGCGGGCCGATCCATCATCATCCTCACCAGGACCTTCCACGAAATCATCATCGCCATTTTTTTCGTCAAGATTTTCGGATTTGGCCCCCTGGCCGGGGTTTTGACCCTGATTGTGGCCGGAACCAGTTTCATCGCCAAGATGGTGGCCGAAGACATCGAAAATATGCCTCCGGGACATCTGGAGGCCATTCGGGCCACCGGAGCGAGCTTCCCCAAGCTCTTGCTCTACTGTGTCGCTCCTCAGATCCTGCCCCGCTACCTCGGCGTCTCCATCTATCGCTTGGACGCGAATATCCGGCATTCCACCGTGGTGGGCATCGTAGGAGCCGGAGGCATCGGCCAGACTCTGGCCGCAACCTTCAGTCGCTATGATTATGATTTCAGCTGCACCATCTTGATCGCCATCATCTCCCTGGTCTTTCTCGGTGAAATTTTTTCCAGCTGGATTCGGAGCTACCTGCGATGACCCAGACAGAACATCAGAAGACATATCCGGATATCTGGAAAAAATTCACGCCGGGACAGACCCTGTTGCGTTATTTCTTTTATATGCTCGCGGTGCTGATCGCGGTCTGGGCCTTGAGCGATCTGGATATCACCTGGTTCTATTTTTTGGACGCCCACAAACAGATCGCGGACATGACCGTCCGAATGTGGCCCCCGGATCTCAGTTTCATCACAAACCTGACGACCCCGCTCATCGAGACCATTCACATCGCCACTCTGGGCACGGCCGGATCAGTGATCATCGCCTTTCCCCTTGCCTTTCTGGCCGCCAAAAACACCACCTACAACGCTCTGACCTGGTTCATCGGCCGCTTGATCCTGGTCACTTCCAGATCGGTGAACACCGTGGTCTGGGGGCTTTTATTCGTGGCAATTTTCGGACCGGGCCCCGTGGCCGGCATCTGGGCCATTGCCTTTCGTTCCATCGGTTTCGTGGGAAAATTAATTTCCGAGGCAATCGAAGAAATCGACCCCGGAGTGGTCGATGCCATGGAGGCCACCGGGGCTTCCAGGCTGCAAGTCCTGATGGTGGGCATTCTGCCGCAGGTCATGCCGGTCATTGTCGGGACCACGGTCTACCGCTGGGACATCAATATCCGGGAATCTACCGTCCTGGGATTTGTCGGGGCCGGCGGCATCGGCATCCTGCTCTACTCTTCCATCAACCAGTTTCTCTGGAGGGAGGTAACCCTGACCCTAATCGCTATTTTTTGTATTGTGATCCTGAGTGAACTGCTCTCAGCCATGATTCGGAACAAGATCAGCTGATAGCAGCCCTTATAGGATTTAAGATTGAACATTGAACATTTAATATTGCTGAATATTAGAAAATCAAGAAGTTACCGACAGTTAGCAAGGTTCTATCCAAAAACATTTTCTTAAAGGTTCCAGCGAAGAATCATCCGGTTCCCGGGTTGCTGAAAAAAAGATTTGACCGGGGCCGGCTCTTGGGGTATACAAAATTTCGCTTTTTGAGACGAGCAACTCTTCGGTGTCCCGGTACCGGGATGAAAAGGGAAGCCGGTGTGAAACCGGCGCGGTCCCGCCGCTGTGAGTGGGGACGAACGCCGCTTGAGGCCACTGCCCGGCACTCAATTTTCTGTTTTGTTTTCCAAACAGAAAATTGAGTGCCGGGTGGGAAGGCGCGGTGGATTCCCAGGGAGTCTCTCCCTGGAAACGATTCGCACGATCCACAAGCCAGAAGACCTGCCGAAAGAGTTTTGATTCCGTGGTGGAGATGGTAAATCCCCGGGCGATGCACTGCATCCCCCGGGGATTTTTTTTTTGGCCCCGCCCAGGCGCCATTCTTGGACGTTTTATTGTTTTGACCGTGTGATCAGAACGACCACAACAACTAGCAATACCTGAAAAAAGGAGTTCATCATGCAGAAACACAGCACCCGCAGCCTCGACAGTATCATCCAGGCAATCCACCCTCCCCACAATGAATGGCGCCGCAAGGCCGAAGCGCGCACAGCCCAGTTGGTGATGCCCCCGAGGGCCCTGGGACGGCTGCACGCCATCCCGGAAAAAATCTGCGCCATTCAGCAGACTCTCAACCCGGACGTTTCCAGCAAAACCATCCTGATCATGGCCGGAGATCACGGCATCATGCAGGAAGGCTACTCCCCGTTTCCCCAGGCGGTCACCCCGGAAATGATCAAGACCTTCCTGCGGGGCGGAGCCGGCATCAATGCCTTGGCCTCGTCCGTTCAGGCAGAGGTCCGGGTCGTGGACCTGGGCATCGTTCCGGACCTCGATCCTAACGAACTGGAAGGCGGAGATCACCTGACCATCGCCAAAATCGGCCGGGGCACGGCCAATTTCGCACGCGGTCCGGCCATGAGCAGAGAGCAGGCCGCACAAGCCGTCTGCAGCGGATTCGACCGGGCCGAGGCTCACATCCACCAAGGGACGAAACTCCTGGGGCCCGGCGACATGGGCATCGGCAACACCAGCCCTTCTGCGGCTATCGGCACGGTCATCACCCAGACCCCGCTCGAAACCATGGTCGGCCGGGGCACCGGAGTGGACGATTCGGCCCTGGCGCAAAAGGTCAAGGCCATTCAAAAGGGCCTGGAGATCAACCGCCCGGACCCCCGCGACGGACTGGATGTCCTGGCCAAAGTCGGCGGGTTTGAAATCGGGGGCATCGCCGGCTTGATCCTGGCCGGCGCCGCTCACGGTGTGCCTGTAGTCCTGGACGGATTCATCGCTACGGCCGGGGCCCTGATCGCTCAGTCCCTGTGCCCGGTGTCCAGGGACTACCTGTTTGCCGGGCACTGCTCAGCCGAGCAGGGGCACCGCGCCATGCTCGATTTTCTCCGGCTCGAACCGATCCTGGATCTTGAAATGCGGCTGGGGGAAGGTACCGGCGCGGCCCTGGCCATGGCGGTCATTGAAGCCGGGGTCACAATGTTCGAGCAGGTGCAGACCTTTGCCGAAGCCGGAATACCGGGGGCTTGAAGAATATTCAATGCAAACATCGAACATCGAACGTCGAACGCTGAATGCTGAATAAAGAAAGATTTCGGATATTATAAATTATCTCATTATTTTAAGCTTTTAAAGTTTAACTACATAGCACTGGTACGAAGTCTGTATTCAGCAATATTATATCTTCAATCTTCAATCGTAAACCCTCTATCCCCGCAGCAGATCAAGCAGCCGTTCCAGGGTCTCGTCCCGGCACTCTTCTTCAGCGCCCTCTGTAGAAATCTGGAGCTGCTTTCCGGGTTCCTCGGCCAGAATGGGCTCATAGGCCTCCTTCTGGGCCTGAAACAGGTCCTGCCGTCCGTCCGAGGCTTCGCTTTGATCCTGCATCCGCAGATTCAGACGCTCTTTTGCGGTCTGTTCAGAGCAGACACATTCCAGAATCGCACACCTGGCCCCGAAATCCACTGCGGTGTCCAAGGCGGCCCGACGTTCCCGGCGGCTTTGAAACGAAGCGTCCAGAATCACCGAGCGGCCGGCATGCAGATGTTTCGCCGCCCGGGTGAAGAGGCGGGCGTAGGTCAGCCGGCTCATTTCCGGAGTATATATGCCCTGGCCGTAGGCGCTCTCATGCCGTTCCGATTCAGGGATATCCAGCAGCTCTTTGCGGAGTACATCGCTCCTCAAAACTTCCACCCCGAGATAAGGGGCGAGGTTTCGGGCCAGGGTGCTCTTGCCGGTCCCCATGAGGCCGCAGACAAGGATCACGGTAGGCCGTACCAGCCTGACGGCGTAGCAAAAGGCCAGGGCAAAATAATCCTCTGCTTCCTGCAGGGCGTCATCCTGCTCCCGGCCCCGGACTTCGGTGCTCCTGAGTCCGGCCACCTTGGCTCTGGTGCAGGCATAGTAGCATTTGTAAAAATTGAGCAGGATCCTGATCTCCTGATCGCCGCTGTGCTCGCAATAGGCCTGCTCCACTTCCCGGGCCCGGTCCCAGTATCCGTTGTATTCCAGATCCATGAGCAGAAAGCTCAGATCGGCGGCCACGTCGATACAACGAAAACGTTCATTGAATTCAATGCAGTCAAAAATATACAGCTGCTCTTGATACACACAGATATGCTCCATGCGCAAATCCCCGTGCCCTTCTCGGAATCTGCCCGCAAGCGCCCTCGTGTTCAAAATCTCCCGATGTGAATTGAAAAACCATTGACTGAAGTCCTGCAGTGTTCGATAGCGCAGCGGGCTGACGGCCCGGTCTTGAAGATCCCGGGTCTGGGCAAAGTTCTCGCTCATATTGGCCTGCAGGGTCTGCACTGCCTCCCCCGCCTGTTCCGGTTCGATGGCCTCGGCTGCGTTGTGGAAGCAAACCAGCTTCCCGGCCAGGGCCTGAAACAGGGATGTTGCGGCCTGTCCGCGTTCAAGGAGCCGCGGCAGCATTCCTTCCTCCGGCAATCTGAGCATCTTCAGGACATATTCGATGATTTCCCCGCCAGCATCCTTTTCCAAAAAGAGCCGTCCCCGGGCGTCTTTCCGGACAGGGATGACCTCCAAATACATATCAGGGGCCAGGCGCTTATTCAGGCGGAGTTCTTCCCGGCAATAAAATTCACGTTTGGCCAAACTGGAAAAATCGAGAAATCCAAAGTCCACATCCTTCTTGACCTTGTACACGAAGCTCTCGGTCAAAAAGACATAGGAAATATGGGTTTCCGTCAGCTTGATTTCATGAACCGGATGAGGATAAAATCGAGGCTCCTGCATGGATGCAAGCAGTTCGGAATGTGTCATAAACTTTTTGATACAGAGCACTAGTTGGAACGGATCAGCAACAGCGGCCGATCAATATGATGGAGAACACCAGCGGCCACGCTGCCGTAAAAGACGCGCGACAGCCCGCTTCGTCCGTGGCTGGCCAGGGCAATCAAATCAGCCTCATCCCGCTGCGCAGCATTGATGATCGCGTCCACCACCTGCCCATTCTCCACCCGGGTCCGGGCCTGAATTTTTTTCTCCTGAAACTCCCCTGCCAGTCCGGCAAGATAGTTCTCAGCCCGTTTCTTGAGCTGTTCAAGGTCCTGTCCATACTGCACGGCATAGGGAGCGGTTGCATCCGTGACCAAAGGGGGCGGTTCCAGAACCTGCAGCAAGATTAATCTGGATTTATGAGACCGGGCCAGTTTCTCGACATGGGGCAAAATCAGTTCCGCACGTTTGGAGCCATCCAAAGGCACCAGGATTGTTGCATACATCTCTGCGACCTCCTTTCCCTTTTTTTGATGTTGGTCATGTGAGAATGCAGAGCTTGAAACGTCCAAAGCACTGCCGCTCAAGGCGAGGGCCTGCCGCCCAAAGAATCGCTCCCTTTTCCTGACTGCAGGGCATCCATCGCAGCATCGGTTTTTTCGTACAACAGATCCCATTCGAGTTTGATGCGGTCAATCAGGCTGTTCAAGGGGCCAAAGTCCTGACTGTATACAGCAGAGTCCGAGGAGTACTCCTGCAGCGCTCTTTGATACAGGGCTTCAAGTTTTCGAGTGCAGGCCCCGCGGGAAAAACGCTGTGCGGTTTTCAGGCTGTTGTGCCGCCAGTGCTCCGCTTTCGCAGGATTCCGGGCGAATTCCTGAATCGCGTCGGCAAATGTCTCCTGAGACGCGTCTTCCGGGAGCAGCCGGCCATTCTCCTGATCCGTGACAACCTCCCGGGTCCCGGACGCATCCAGAGCTATGACCGGCCTGCCGGCGGCCATTGCTTCGGTCAGGACCATTCCCTGGGTCTCGGACTTTGAAGCGAACAGGAAAAGATCCATGGCCTGATAGGCATCTTGCAGATCCCGGCCTGTTTGCTTGCCGGCCGGAACGAGCCTGCCGGCAACACCGGCCTCTTCAAAGAGCCGTCTTATTTTCTCCTGGATCGAACCTTCTCCAACCAGGAGGAACCAGGCCTCGGGATCGCGATGCAGGTAATTGATCACAGCCCGGGCCAGATACACCAGGTTCTTCTCCGAAGCCAGGCGGCCGAGATGGCCGAGAACAAGAGCTGACTGGGGCAGAGCCCAGCTTGCCCGAAATCGTTGCCCGTTTCCCTTTTGAAAAAAATCCATATCCACGCCGGTTGGAATTTCTTCCACTGGACGCCGGACGCCGCGGGACTGTATCAGGCTGGAAATACTCCGGCTTGGGGCGACAACCCTGTCGCAGAAATTGGCGTAGCGGGTGGCCAGCCTGATGACAAATTCCCGCATGGCATATGAATCCAGAGGAACATAATGGGTATATTGCTCATACAGAGTATGGTGGGTGAAAATCAGGGGAAGTTTCCGCTTATGGGCGATGCGCAGGGCCGTGTCTCCCATGAGAAAGGGGTGATGACTGTGGATAATATCCGGGTAAAAAGAATCAATTTTATCCTCAATCATAAAAGGAATGGGAATCCGTACCGAAAAATCGCTCCCATTAAAATTTTGAAAAGCCGGGACCCGCAAAACGCCCTCGATCGCTTCAGATCGGCCCGAGCTGAATTCCGGAGCCAGAACCAGCACCTCGTGCCCCAGGCCGCGAAGGTCCTCAGAGAACTGGTGCACGGACCGGGCCACACCCCCGACATGCGGCAAATAGGTATTGGTGACCATGCATATTTTCATATGAGTAGACTGATCCTTTTTGTATTCTACAACAAAAACTGCTGATCTCAAGGCTTCAGCAGCGGTTCAGGAAAAATCCGGAATAATTCGCCCGAATTTCGAATTTGTTTCAAAGTTCAACATTCGGATTTACAAAGTCAGAGCCCTCCTCCTTGGTTCGATTGAGCCGATAGAGAATAGGTCATCGAAGTCACGAATCAGAGCACTAAGACTGTGACCCGGGAATCCCCTAAGCTCAACTTGTCTGCAGCATAGGCCCTTTCCCGATGAATTTCAATATGCAGCCTCATGTATATCCCCCTGCCGGCTTCAACACTTTTTTATTGGCAAGAATTCTTTTCTCGGATACAATCACCCTGTCTTTAAAACTGAACCAGCAACCACAATCCCAGAGGAGTCTCCTGCATGTCAGGCCAGATCCTGATATTGATAATCCTGCTCGCACTCTCCGGTTTTTTTTCTTCATCTGAAACAGCCCTGTTCTCCATCAGCATGATCAAGGCCAAGCACCTGGCCAAAAGCAACAGCGTCCTCGATCGGCTGATCAAAAAGATGAAAGACGATCCTCATACCCTGCTGACCACCATTCTCGTGGGCAACAACCTGGTCAATGTCGGGGCCTCCGCCCTGGCCACAGCTGTAACCATGCATTATTTTTCCCATAATGCCGTGGGGATAGCCACCGGGATCATGACCTTTCTCATCCTGGTTTTCGGGGAAATCATCCCCAAATCCGTGGCCACCAATCATAATATCCTGATCGCCCGAATCGTTATTTTTCCTTTGTACTGGCTGTCGATCCTCTTTCTCCCCATCATCCGTTTTTTAAATTTTATCCCCAGACTGACCGGGAAAGTCCACAGGACTCCCATCGCCACTGAAGAGGAGCTGCGGACCATGGTCGAGGTGGTGGAAGAGGAAGGTGAGATCAAAAACGAAGAAAGAAAACTGATTGAAAATATCTTTCGATTCGATGACACCAGTGTTTCCGAAATCATGACCCCCAGTGCGGACATGTTCCTGGTCGAAGTCAACCAGGATCTGGATGTGGAGCAGGTCATCGACTCGGGCTATACCCGGATCCCTGTGTATGAGGGCTATTGGGACTCAATTGTGGGGATTCTCAACATCAAGGATCTTTTTAAATTTCAATGCACCTCCACCGGCAAGATTGTGGTCCGGGAGATCATGCGCGATCCGTATTTCATTCCGGACAATATGAAACTGGATTCCCTGCTCCAGCAGTTCAAGACCAGGCAGGACCATATGGCCATTGTCGTGGACGAACACGGCAAGGTGGCCGGACTGGTCACTCTTGAAGACGTCCTGGAAAGCCTGGTGGGGGAAATCATTGACGAGACGGATAGAGAAAAATCACATATCATTAAAATCCGGGAAAATGAGTGGCTGGTTCTCGGCAAGACCCATGTTGAAGACGTTAACGAAGAGATCGGCATGGATATTTCCGCATCCAAGGACTACGAGACCTTTTCAGGCTTCATCCTTGAGGCCATCGGCCGGATTCCCAATGAAAAGGAAAAGATCCCGCTTGACGATTTCCTGGTAACGGTCAAACAGCGGGATGAGAACAGGATCACGGCTTTTACCGTCAGACGGATCGTCAAAGCGGAGACCAGGGCCCAAGCGTGATCTGGGCACTCATTTTCGATTTTCGCCTTTCTCCGAGGCCTCAGCTCTCCGAGCCGGAGGCCCGACACCTGAAACATCTTTGTTCGATGTTCATTCTGCTGAGCCGATAATCCCGATTGGCCTCTTCAAGCTGAATCGCCTGAAATCCCGGGATCCTGGCCTGGCACTCCGGCTGTTTTCCCCGCCACTCCGCCTCGAAGCGCAGCACCCGATCAAGACCCTCATGCCGGATCTCCAGGCTGACCGGCCCATGTGGGGTGGGCGTCGGTCCAAAAAAAAGACTTTTTCCGGATTCCAGCCATTCCGGAAAAATCCCCGAACCAAGCACAAGACCGTCGCCCTCTTCCCGGACAAACAGATTGCGGATAATCATGACCCATTCGGCGGCGGCCCAGCCGTGCTGCCCGTCACCCATGCATCCACCGCCGGTAAAGGGATGCACGGCCTCCGGCCATTGTCCTGTGGACGAAGCCAGATCGGCCGTGCTCCGTATCAAATCCCGATATCCGGGATCTTCATTGCGCAGCAGAGTCTGGGCGATGCTCAGGGTCAGGTAGGGATTCACTCCGGAATGGATCATATCCTGGAAAAAACCTCCCTGATGAAAACAATTGCTGATCAAAAAGTCGACGGTCCGTCTGATGGCCTGGTCCTTGGGCCCCTTGAGCTGCAGGGGATAATCGGCCGCCAGCGAGCCCACCGCTCCGGCGTCCATGCGCCGATTCGGCGAGGCCGGTATGCCCCCCTGTTTTTGTTCCTCCGGGATGGCCGCAATGCTGCTTTCGATGGCCTCCTCAAGCTCCCGGGCAATTTTTGAATAATGATCGCGGCGGCCAGGCGAGTCAAATCTGCCGGCCAAACGTGCGGCGCATTGCAAACCGGCCAGGCTCCAGAAATCATCCCAGTAATAGTAATCATTCGGCCCCAAATGCTCGGCGCTGAAACCGGGCGGGAGAAGGCCGCGATATTTTTTTTCCTTGGACTTGCTAAGCCGCTTCTTCTCGATCCAACGCGCGCCTTTCCATAAAGCCTGCAGCTGCCTGTCCGGCAGCACCCTTGCAGTGAGACGCTGATAGCGATCAAATATCCACAGGACTTGGCCGTTTGAATCCCATTCCCCTTTTTGGGATTGGAAATAGCCGCTGCCCTTCTGCCGCCGGAAAAACCGATCCAGCACACGCCTGGACCGATCAAGACAGCCAAGGGCCAAAAGCGCATTGATCATCAGGCAGGCGTCACGAAACCAGAATCGTTTGTAGGTATAGGGACCGGGCACCACATCTTCGGCCGAGAGAAAGAGCAGGGTCCTCACCGCGGCATCATAGAGAAATTGAAGCCGGGGATCGGGAATCGAAAGGGATGCGCTGCCGTCAAGGGCATAGGACCAGGCCTGATTGCTGGAACAGACTTCGGAACCCCGGGATTGAGGCACGGAGTCCAGGGGAATGCGCACTTCCAATTCTCGAGTTTGACCGGGTTCAAGCGCATACAAGGCCGCGGCCGAAGCCAGACCGACCTCGCAGCGGACGGATTCTTCCTGGGCGCCGTTGAACACTCTGTTTTGAACGTCGCCTTGGGCGTAGTTGGACATCCGGATTCGGTCCGGCGTTTCCCCGAAACAGACCCTTGATCCTTTGTTGACCAGCCACTGGTTTTGGGCTGTATCAAAAACAATGCGGTCGATGAACTGGATACCTTCGGGATTATAGGGGCGGAGAGCAATGATCAGCCAGGCCTTTTGAAAAGAAGACAAGGCCTCCAGCTCGAGCAAAACTTCGGGGCGGGCTCCGGGCGCTTCCAGCCGAACGCGCTGGCTCAGGTGCAGCTCCGGGGTCTGCAATCTCGTCCGGATCTCAAGATTGTCCTGAAGATGGAGGTCCTGCTGGACTGCAGCCTGTTTGGCAGGGATCAGGCGTTGCCCGTCCGAGGTGAAAATCCAGCAGTCAATGGACCAGCCGTCGAAAAAAGGGGTCAGCAGCCCACGCGGATCAACAATCGGATACTGGGCGATCTCAGGGTGGGCCATGGCCGTCCAGTTTCGATGGGTCAGATTGACATGGCTGAAGGAAAATCCTCTGGGAATAAAAGAGCTGTCTCTGGGATTGAATTGTTTTTCCACCCAAAACGGCCAGATCCAGTCCAGATTGTGCTGAATGGCCTTGGTGTTGATCAGGCCCCGGGCATGGAAGAGGATTCCGGCCCGCAAAAGTTCAATGGGTTCCTGAACCTCTGAGGGCTGGGAAAAATTTCGAAGCCTGGCCAGAAAATCCAGAGGATCAATGAGCCCGTAGCTCCGGGCCGCATGTTGAATAACATATTTCCAGGGAAGCCACTTCAAGATACACGCCTCCTGCAGGTATAAACATTCAAAGAATGCACACGCTGTTTTCGTTAAGACCCGCTCTTGACGATCAACAAGCGCTCACGACTCCTGCAAGCTGCATTGTAAACAAAGCAAATTTCAAACGCAAGTTTCGGACAGGCGGGAGTGCGAGGGCTGCCTGTTTGACGGA
>JAABTT010000076.1 GCA_011389765.1 Desulfohalobiaceae bacterium S24
TAGGCGTTGTGTTCCTTTGTATCCCGGTGCTCCACAAGACCCGCCACCTTGAACAACCTGGGATGATCCGTAAGGGTATATCCCGCCTCCAGGAGGTAATGCCGGCCCGTGTTGTGGTCATTGTAGGAGAGATAACGGGCCTTTCCCCGCAGCTCCAGCTTGCGTGTGATGTGGGAGGAGATGGACAGCCACCAGGCGTCCGCCTGGATTCCCTGCTCCAGGCCGAAAAGGTTGTACAGTTCGTCGGTGCGCTCATAGCCTACGCCCACCTTCGCCGCATCCCTGAGGTTGGCCCACAGCCGCCTTGTTGCGCCCTTGGGATGCGTAGAGTTCGGCCCATCTTTCCAGTATGGCGGGGGATTCAGCCCGCTCCTCCAGAAGAGTTTCCAGAAAATCCTCGGTTTCCCTCCTCTCGGGGCCGGCACAATAAAAGCGGGCCTCCACACTTTCCGGATCCAGGTCGCGGGCTTGTTCGAAAAAGGCCCCGGCTTCCTGCGGATCCCCCTGTTCCAGGTGCACCTTTCCCATACCCAACAAGGCCGGTACCACGTGGGAGGAATCCGCCCGAAGCCTCGAGTAGATCTCGATCGCCTGCTCGTGTTGGTTGCCAAGAAGCGCGATCTCCGCCTTCAAGAGGAGGCCCTCCGGGTCCCGCGGCCTGATCTCGAGCAAACGCTCCGTGTAGCGCCCGGCCTCATCCAGCCGCCATTGCAGGCGTTTCACCCGGGCCAGGCCCAGCAGGGCGGCCTCGTTCTTCGGGGATTCAAGGATCAGCCTCCGGTAAATCCCCTCCGCCTCTTCATATCTCTCGCAGCTCTTGAGAAGGGAGGCAAGCCTCAACCACACCCGGTTGTCCTGAGGACTACGCCGCAAGTACCCGCGATAAATCTCCTCCGCCTGGTAAAAATCCCCCCAGGTGTTCATTCGATCCGCAAACTGCAGAAGCACGTGTTCAGGCCTCCCGGCCTCCGCCAGGATACGGGCATAGAGGTCGCGGCACTTTTCCGCGTGACCCAGCATGGCCTCCACATCGGCCAGGGCCCGACGAGCCTCGAAATCGGTGATCCGGCGCTCGGGTGGGACAATGGTCGGCGTTGCGCTGGAAGGAATCTTCTCTTCACCCCCGGTCCAAGCCGCGGTGGGCTGGTACAGGGACCAGAAGAAGAAACACAGAAAGGCGACCGGCAGGGTGCTTGCCCCGAGGCATGGTCCGGAGAGAAAGCCGCCGTGCCCCGAGGCCCTACTCGAGGGTCTTCTCGAGTTGCCTGGCCGCCTTTTCGGGCTTGCCCGCCCAGATGAGAACAAAGGCATACCTTCTCCTCACTTGAATATCATCGGGCCTCATCTCCAGGATTGTTTCGTAGGCCTTCAGAGACTCCTCGTACTTTCCGACCCAGCTCAACATGTCCGCCAGTTTCAATCGTACAGCCGCATCATCCGGGTGTTCCTGGAGGTAGCCCCTGAAGATCGGTTCGGCCTTTTCGTACTCCTTGTTGGCCACATAGATGTTGGCCATGAGGAGCCGTTCCTCTTCCTTTACTTCTTTTGGAGAAATCTTCTCTAATATTTCCAGGGCCTTGTCTTTTTCCCCTTTCCAATAAAACACATTGGCCAGTTCCACCCGGGCATCGGTGAGCTCGGGCTTCTCCTGAAGAAGCCTTTGGTATTCCCGGACCGACGCGTCGTATTTCTCGCTATAGCTGAGCAACCGGGCGAGTTCCCAGCGGGCCAGCCAGTCCGGAATCTCTTCACCAGGCTCCGGCGGGACAAAGGGCTTTTGCCCCACTTCCGGCGGCCCGGGCTGCGTCATGGCCTCAGGCGCGAAAAACGGCTCTTTGGTTTGTTCCGAGGCTGCAGCGGCGTTTTCTGGAAGCACCACCCAGGTCCAAAGGGCGGCAAACATCAAAAACAGATATCCCAAAACCTTCATTTTTCCTCCTCCAGTGCCTTCCTGTATTCATGAATCGCTTGTTCAAGCCGGCCGGTCCAGAACAGGAGCCTTGCCAGACGCACCCGGACGGAGTCGTCGTCCGGGGTCTGTTGAAGAACCTCCTGATAAAGGGCGGCCGCTTCCTGAAACCGGCCCAGACTTTCATAGATCGAGGCCAGTTCCTTCATGGCCCCAAACCGGTCTTCGCCCCGGGCCAGCATTCTTTCAAAAACGGCCCGGGCCTTGGGCTCATTGCCGGTCGCCAGATAACAGCTCCCCAGGTGTCTCAAAAGGCCGGGAGCTTGAAAGCCTTTTCTCAGCAGTTCCTCATAGTAGGGAATGGCCTCTGAGAACGCTCGATTGGAAAAACGGCTCTCCGCCTTTCGATAGATCACCCACTCCTGATTGAAATAGCGGTAGGCCATGGTCGTCAATGCGGCCACGGCAAGAAGAAATAAGATGAAACCGAGTCGTTTCATAAAAATGACGTATTTATAAGAACACTATCATCTCGCAAAGGAACCAAGAACGTCAAGGAAAAATCATTGAATATGAATCAGTTCATTTTGCAGTTTTTGCAATTGCCGGGGTCGGTCCACAAATGTGAACCCGGCGCCAAGTTCAACCCTGGGGAATGGGTGACCCTTCATTGATCTCGGCCTTGAGGGTGGTTTTCAGAGCCTTGTAGGGATCGTTCGCCCCGAGAAAATAAGCCTGGCGGACGAAAAAGCTCTCTTCGTTGTAATCGGTATCGATGAACCAGCAGGCAATGCCTTCGGCTCCGTCGCTGCGGACTTCACCGGTATTGGGATGAAAGACATCCACGCCTTTGATCTTCACTTTGATCTGACCGGCTTTGGTCTCGACAATGTTGTAGTATGCGCAGTCTGGCAAACTCTCATTATAAAATCAAGCCCAGGTTTCATTTACAGAAACTTCGTGTGAATTCGGGGTACGGCTTCAAACTGGAATTCTATTCAATGACGACCTTTACCCAGTTTTCAACTTTTAACCTGTTTATCCTTCTGAATTCTTCTTCATTATTTGTGATCAAGGTGAGGTCCTTGCTCAGGGCATGGGCTGCGATGAGAACATCCAGGGGCCCGATGGGTTTCCCATGCTCCTCGATCTGACAGCGGATATCGCCATACACTGCAGCAGCCTTTTCGTCGTAGGGAATGATTTCAAGGGGGGCCAGAAACTCCTGAACCCGTTGGGCGTTCAGAATGCGTTTTCTGCTTTTGCTGATTCCGTACTGCAACTCAGATACCGTGATCGTCGAAACGCCGATGACACCCAGATCATGCTGTTTGAATTTATGAATAACCTCCCGCGGACGCTTATTCATGATATAAATACAGATATTGGTATCAAGAAGATATCTCATCGAGGCTTTCCCTCTGTTGTTCTGCTTCCGGCTGATTTCGTTCAATCATGAACGGCTCCTCGCATTTCGTCAGGTTTTTCTCCCAAATATCCCATACTGACTGGCTTTTGGGAATCAAAAGGACCCCTTCCGCCACTTTTTTTATGTAAACCTCGTCTCCTTCGAATCGAAAGGACTTGGGCAGGCGGACAGCCTGACTCCGCCCGTTTTGGAATAACTTTGCTGATTCCATGATCATCTCCTCTTTGGCAACGATATATATTTATTAATATATACCAAATCAGTCTTCTGTCAAGGCGGATTCGAAACGAAAGTTCCTTCGTGTCACTTATCCTTTTATTATTTCACCGCCCCAGAGTCGTCTCAAAAACTCAAGGGCTGGATAGACCAGAACAGTATCGATCAGGAGTTGCCGTGCACCCCGAAAAACTCCAAATAAGGAAACCTTACTTTTGCCGAATTCTTCAGACAATCTGTGCAGCCCCCGGTTGAAGACTTTTTCCCATCTACTGCTGTTCTTCAGCTCGATGGCGACATAGCCCCTTGAGGTTTCAAGCACGATATCCACTTCAACCCCGTTTTGACTTCTCCAGAAATAGACAGGGTAATCACGCCCTGTATAATGCAGATAGGCTCGTATTTCGTTTAAAAGAAAACATTCAAATAAAGGGCCTGATTCTTCAGGTGTTGCAGGATAGGGAAGTCGACCGGACAAGGCCCTGACCACACCTGGATCGAAAAAATAAAACTTTGGATGGCTCACCTGCTTGGTGGTCCGTTTCAGTTTCCAGGGCGAATGCCAATACCCGATCAGGGTGTCGATGAGTATCTCAAAATAGCCCTGGACTGTCTGCCGAGCCACCCCGGCATCCCTGGCGATGCCCGCTGTATTGGTGATCTGACCATTCTGACGGGCGGCTATCTCAAGGAAACGGGCAAAATTGCCAAAATTGCGTGTTAAGGCTTCTTCCCGAATTTCTTCTTTCAAATAGGTTTCGGCGTAAGCCTGCAGGTACTTCCGAGGATTTGACGCTGTAAATGAAGTAGGGAGCATACCAAAAGTGATCTGCCTATCCACATCAAGCTTAAAGCCGACCTCTTTGCTCACCAGAGGGTAGAGGTTGTAGGTCAAAGCCCTGCCGGCCAGCAGATTTACACCGGATTCTCGCAGTCTTCGAGCACTTGATCCCGAGAGAATAAATTTGATTTTTTTCTCTTCGATGATCCTGTGCACTTCATTGAGCAGGAGCGGGACTTTTTGAATTTCATCGATGACAACCCATGTGCCGGAGGGTAGATGAGCCGTCTCCTGATACAGCAGTGAAGGATCCCGGCTGAGACGGATCAACTCCGAGGTGTTTAAAAGATCATAAACAAGGGCATGTTTCGCATAGTTTTCCTGAATCCAGGTCGATTTTCCGGTCCCTCTCGGCCCCAGCAAAAACGCCGACGTTTCGATTTTTTTGAGTTCACGTGTAAACATGGTCAGCATTTTTACCGTTAATATGCCGGCGAGTCAAACACATGGGTAGGTTCTGCGGAAATCCTGAACCACCCGAAAAAGATCCGGCGTCAATCGGGACAGGGCCTCCTGCTCAATCGCCTCGGGGAGGCCGCCGTAAAAGGCTTCGGCAATCCCGCCGGTGATGCAGGCCAGGGTGTCGCTGTCCCCGCCCAGGGAAACCGCGTTGCGCACGGCGTCCTCATAGCTGTCTGCCTCCAGAAAGGCGATGATCGCCTCGGGCACCGTCCCCTGGCAGGAGACGTCAAAAAAGTAGCCGGGGCGGATATCCTCCAGACTCCGCTGAAGATCATAGCCGAACAGCTCTTCGATGCGCTCTCGAATCTGCTCCTTGCTCCGGCCTGTTCTGGCCAGGAAAATGCTCAGGGCCGCGGCCCGGGCCCCTTTGATCCCCTCGGGATGATTGTGGGAGACCTCGGCCGAGCGCCCGGCCTGCTCCAGAACCTCCGCTTCCGAGTCAAAGGCGAAGCCCACCGGGCTGACCCGCATGGCTGATCCGTTGCCCCAGCTGTTATAGGGACGGGGATCGTCGGATTGCAGCCAGCGGATGAAGGAGCCCCCGAACCCCGCCCCGGGATGCCGCCGGCCGAATTCCAGCAGAGCCTGCCGAAAGGGACGACCGCTGCAAATCGCCTCGGCAACCGCCACCGTCAGGACCGTATCGTCGGTGAAACGGCAGTGTGGATCAAAAAGGGGAAAGTCCTTGGTCTTGATGGGCCGCTGTTCATAGATGGACCCGATGATATCACCGGCGATGGCTCCGAGCATGGATGATCCTCCTGTTTTGCATTCATAATACCCTATCATCCGGCATGGTACATGGAGACTGCCTGCAGGGGGCAGGCCTCCAGACAGTCCCAGCAGCCCAGACAGAGATGCTGAAAGAGCATGGGCTGTTCAAAGGGGCCGTCGATCTGCTTGATGACTTTCTGCCCGCAGGCGGCTGCCGCAGGGCAGCGCCCGGTGTCCGGATCGCAGGCCTCGGGGCTGCAGCGCTCGTAATCAATAAGGGCAAAGGTTTTTTTGGCTTGGATGTGCATAGTGGCCGTCCTTATGACCTCGGGGGCTGGGATCGGACCCAGTCAACTTCAATTTCGCCTTGCCTTTGTTCCATGTCACGTTCAATCGCCTTGTCTTAGTCTATGCCTTTGTTCTATTCAGACGATTTTGGGGCTAAGCTACCATTTAAACGTACCTGATCTTCCCTGTCCCCTGTCCCCTGTCCCCTGGGTCACCTCATTGGCCAGGCTCAGAAGCGCCCTCTCAATCCAGGACCTCGCGCACTGCAACAGCCAGGGTCTGCAAGCTCAGGGGCTTTTCCAGGTACCTGGCCACCCCGAGATCCCGGGCGGAATCTTCTGAAATCTTCTCGCTGTAGCCCGTGCAGAGGATGATGCTGAAATCCGGCCGGATGCGCAGCACTTCAGCGGCCAGCCGGTCCCCGGTCAGCCCGGGCATGGTCATGTCTGTAATCAGCAGATCAAAACCACGGGGATCGGCTTTGATCCTCTCCAGGGCCTTTAGGGGATCATGCATCCCGGTCACAACGTATCCGAGCCCCTCCAGCCGCTGCTGATTGAGCTCCACGTACCTCCTCTCGTCATCAACAAAAAGAATGCGCTCCCTGCCGCTCGGAATTTCCGGGCCGGCCTCCGCTTCAGCCGGAGAAGCCCCGCCCCGGGCAGCCGGCAGGTACACTTCGAAGCGGGTGCCTTTGCCGATTGCACTGGAGACCTTGATGCCGCCGCCATAGGTTTTCACGATCCCCAGGACCACGGGAAGTCCCAGGCCTGATCCCTTTCCGAGTTCCTTGGTTGTGTAATAAGGGTCGAAAATACGCTTCTGGTTCTCCCGGGAGATCCCCTGTCCAGTGTCCGCCACCGCAAGTCTCACATACTGTCCGGGCTCCAGACCGGGATCAAAGGTGGCCGCGTCTGCATCCAGCCGGCTATTTTCCAGCTCGACCCGTAGCACGCCCCCGTCCTCCATGGCGTGTGAGGCATTGGTGCACAGGTTGACCATGATCTGATGGATCTGGGTGCCGTCCACTTTCACCGGATCCAGGCTTTCGGCTAAATCGCTCCGGAATTCAACACTGGCCGGAATGGAGGAGCGCAGCATCTTCAGACACTCTTTGACAATGGGTCTGATATCGATGATCTGGAGCTGCTCTTTCCCTTTTCTGGCAAAAGTCAGCAGCTGGCTGACAATGTCCCGCGCCCGCAGGCTGGCGGTTTTGACCTCGCCAAGCGCTTTTTGAGTTGGATCGGAAGCCGGCAGCCGGGCCTGCACGATTTCGGTATAGCCCAGGATGATCCCTAGAATGTTGTTGAAATCGTGAGCGATCCCTCCGGTCAAGGTACCCAGGGCTTCGTACTTCTGGGCCTGGATTAGCTGCCGCTCCAGTCTGCGGCTCTCTTCCTGGGCCTTCTTCTCCTCTGTGATGTCCGTGTACAGGGCCACCACACCCTGCAGTTCGCCGTCAAGCAGAATCGGCGCCCCCGAGGCAATGACCTGGACCGGAGTCCCGTCTTTCCGGTAGCGCACGGATTCCATGGGATCGAGGGGATGGCCCGAGAGGACCTTCCGGGTGTTAACATGGGCCTGGCCTTCGACCTCGGCCCGGCTGACCAGATCGTCAAGGTCCCTGCCCCGGGCCTCCTCGCTGCTGTAGCCGAAGATCTTCTCCGCGCCGGGATTCCATTCCAGGACCCGATGCGAGGGGTCAAGGGTCACGATGGCGTCCGGGGCATGATGGAGCACGGATTCAAGATATTTCTGCCGCTTGACGAGCTCCAGCTCAACCCGCCGGCGCTTTTCCGCTTCCTTTTCAAGGGCTTTGACCCGCTGCTGCAATGCTTCGTAGCTTGGCTTTTCCCTCATGCCGCACCTCTGTATCCTTGAATCGAGGAAGAATTTTGCAAGGATCATTCTGGGTTGTTTGAAAAGCTCTCTTCTTTTTCTTAACTGTGAACCGTGAACTGTGAACCTGGAACCTTAGGGCTGCGAAGCCCGCTTTAAGTTCCATATTCAGCCAGTTCAAGAAGGATGCCGTCCGGACCGTACAAATAGACCAACTTTTTCCCAAGCTTTTCATAAACATGAATGTCGCTGAGGAATTCTACTCCGGATTTGCGCAGACGGGCAAGCTCTTTTTCGATATCCGTCACCTCCAAGGCTAAATGCCGGATGCCGATCTGATTCGCCTTCCCCAGATCATCACTCCGTCCTGACGGGGGGTGGTCGTAGACCAGCAGCTCCACCTTGCAGTCCGTCCCCGGCAGCTCCAGGCGGGCATATCGGGCCGCAACATCCTCGAGCTGCACGATCGAAGAGATCCATTCTCCGGATAGGGCAGCGGCATCCAGGACCTTGAAGCCGAAGAGCTCAAAAAAACGTGTGGCCCGCTCCAAATCGCTCACTACGATATTGATGTGATCCAGTCCGCGTATCATCTGGTGTGCCTTATCCATGAATTCCTATTTTGAATCGTTCGAAGGTGCTCATCCGCTTATACTTTGCTTATCATTGTGCTACAAATCAAGCACATGAAAAGAAGAATTGGGCCCACAGATCACACAGATTGACACGGATGATGAATACCTTTTTTGCTGCTGGAATAAGACCCAGCAGCAAAAGGAGTCATCGCCTGCTGGCGATACCTCCTTAAGAATTGCCTTTCTGCCATGCCGCATGGCGATGGCCTTTGCCTGCCAGCCTCTTATTGCTGGCAGGCAAAAAGAAAACCTATCTGTGTCAATCCGTGTGATCTGTGGGCAATACTCTGCTTTCTTTCATTTTCAAAGTATCGACGGAAGACGACCCGTTCGAAAAGCTCTCATCTTTTTTCGTAACCGTGAACCGTGAACCCGGGAACCCTGAACCAGGAGCGGGGTATCGAAAGCAGGCCTGAAAAAGTGACCTACCAAGATCAGCTGACAAATACAAGTTTGTGAACCGCCGATCTCTCCCTTAGACTGATCCAATTTTGATTTTCACAACAAAGACTGTTGTTTTCAGGGCGTCAAGGCGATATTCCACAAAACGCTTCGCTGGATCAGTCCACTTGACAGAAGCGGAAAAGGACATACATGATGCACTGGCCTCTGAAAAAGCAGGCTGCCCTGTGCTCGCTCGAAACATCGTCATGAAAACACCTTCTTTGGATACAGAACAGAATGCAACGGAGATTATCCTGGAGAGCATCTCGGACGGGGTGTTCACCGTGGATCGTCACTGGCGGATTATGTCCTTCAACCGGGCCGCGGAAGCCGTCACCGGCGTCTCCAGAGAGGAAGCCGTCGGCAAATTCTGTTGGGAGGTCTTCCGCTCCAATATGTGCGAGAGCGACTGCGCCCTGAAGCGCACCATGGAGCTGGGCATCCCCTGCGTCAGCACCTCCACGCACATCATCAGCAGCTCCCAGAAAAAGATCCCGATCCTTGCCTCCACCTCTCTCTTGAAGGACCAGAAGGACGCCATTCTGGGCGGAGTGGAGATCTTTCGGGACTTAAGTCTGGTGGAAGAACTGCGCAAAGAACTGGACTCCCGGGGCCAGATCGGCGACATGGTCAGCCGGAGCCCCGTGATGCAGAAGCTGTTCGCAATCCTGCCCCAGGTAGCCGAGAGCAACAGCACCGTGCTGATTCAGGGAGAGACAGGGACCGGAAAAGAATTGCTCGCCAGGGCCATACACGATTTGAGCCCCAACAAAAAAAAACCTTTCGTGGCCGTCAACTGCGGCGCGCTGCCCGACTCGCTCCTGGAGTCGGAGCTTTTCGGCTACAAGGCCGGGGCCTTTACCAACGCCACCAAGGACAAGCCCGGTCTTTTTGCCTCGGCCAAAGGGGGGACCATCCTGCTGGATGAAATCGGAGATGTGAGCCCTGCTTTTCAAGTCCGCCTGCTCCGTATTCTGGAAGAAGGCGAATACAAACCCCTGGGGGCGGTCAAGACCGAACAGGCGAACGTCCGGGTCATTGCCGCCACCAACCGGGACTTGGCC
Organism: Desulfohalobiaceae bacterium S24; assembly: GCA_011389765.1. GTDB lineage: Bacteria > Desulfobacterota > Desulfovibrionia > Desulfovibrionales > Desulfothermaceae > JAABTT01. Next base: position 9,845 of record JAABTT010000076.1, read on the forward strand.
TCCATGGTCCAGCAGGGCGAGTTTCGCCGCGATTTGTATTACCGGATCAATGTTATTCAACTCCGCCTGCCTCCCCTTCGAGAGCGAAAAGAAGATATCCCCCTGCTCATCGAACGTTTCATCGCCCGCCTGAACACCAAACGCAACCGGGCCATTGCCGGTATTGATCGGGAAAGCCTGGCCGTGTTCATGGGCCATGATTATCCGGGCAATATTCGAGAGTTGGAAAATATCATCGAGCATGCCTTTGTACTCTGCCCGAATTCGCTCATCAGTCGGGATCATCTGCCCACCGACCTGCTGCAGGAACCTGCCCTGGAACAGAAGACGGGAAATCTCGAAGACATTTTGCAGCGGGCCGAAGCCAAGGCCATCCAGGAAGCCTTGAAACGCAACAATTACAACCGTCTGGCGGCTGCCGGGGATCTTGACCTGCACAAAAGTACCCTGTTCCGGAAGATCAAAAAACTTGGCCTGAGCCTTCCGGACCTGGACGGCCGCTCGGATAGGGGAAGCCAATAATATTTTCGATTTTCGAAATCCAAAATTGCCCTCCAGAGTCTTCCAATTGCACTTCCCTGAGTCGCACTTCAGCGACACTCTCAAAGCCTGTTCTCGGGATGCGCTCCTTGTGGCCATAGGCACAGTATTTGCATAATATCTGAAACGGAGGTGCGCAAACTATGAACGGCGCCTTGACCGCTTGGGGAAACAGAGTATCGCCGGTATTTGACGCCGCCAGAGAGCTTCTCGTGTTCTCCATTGCCGAGAGCACAATCAGCCGCAGGCGCTATGAAGCCTTTCAACCTGAACGACCCGACCTGCTGGCGAAGCGCCTGCAGGAACTCCAGGTCCGGGCTTTTATCTGCGGGGCGATCACTGAGATGTCCGCTGCCGCCATTCAATCCGGCGGTATTGAGCTCATCCCTTTTATTGCCGGCTCGCTGGATGAGGTCCTTGAGGCCTATGCCCGGGGCGTGCCCATCCGGCAGATCTTTCCCATGCCGGGATGCAGCGGGAAACGGCATCGGCACAAGCATTGCCGCCATCCGGGAGGACGAGGCCCGGGGCCTCGAACAGGCTGCTCTCTGGCTGACGGCATTCATGCTTGGCGGATACAACACCTGAAGAACTCCTAACAAGGAAACCGACATGCTCAAAATAATGCTCGTCTCGTCTGCGCCTGAAACGCTTTCGGCCCTCACGGCTCATCTGACCGCCCAGGAGGATGTGCAGCTCTCTGCATCTGCTTCCGGTGCTCAAACTCTGGAGGCCGTTCAGCAAGCCGGCGTCCATCTCGTGATCTGCGACGCACAGCTTCCCGACATGAGCGGCCTGGAGCTGGTGGAACAGCTGGTCCAACTGAACCCCCTGCTCAATACAGCCCTGCTCAGCCCTCTTTCCAAAAAGGACTTTCACGAAGCCACCGAGGGGCTGGGCGTCCTCATGCAGCTCTCCCCAAGACCGGGTCCGGAGGAAAGCCGGTCTCTGCTGGAGCGGCTCAAGCTTGTCAGCTTTGCCTCTGACAAATCTGAAAGATAATACATGATTAAATTTCAAAGCCTTATATGGATCTTTACTTAAGCATCCACGTGAATTCAACAAGGAGATAGATCTGAATGATTATCAGTATCGCCAGCGGCAAGGGGGGGACCGGAAAAACAACCGTGGCCACCAATCTGGCTGCGTCCCTGGGTGATGTGCAATTTTTGGACTGTGATGTGGAAGAGCCCAACGCCCACCTTTTTTTACACCCGGAAATAACCGAACAGGAAACCGTATTCACCCCTGTGCCGGAAATCGATGAAGCCGCCTGCACCTTGTGCCGAAAATGCGTGGATATCTGCCGCTTCAAGGCCATTACCATCCTGGGGAAAACCATTCTTGTCTTTCCGGAACTCTGCCACAGCTGCGGGGGCTGTGTTCAGGTCTGCCCGGAAAATGCGGTATCTGAAGCCAAGCGGGAAATCGGCGTTCTGGAAAAAGGGCACCGGGGAAATATCCGCTTCATCCATGGCCTGTTACGGATCAGCGAGGCCATGTCCCCCCCATTGATCAAGGCCGTGCGCAGACAAGTTCAACCCGATACAGTGAACATCATTGATGCGCCGCCCGGGACTTCCTGCCCGGTGATCGTCGCCATGAAAGGAGTGGATTTCGTTCTCCTGGTCACCGAACCCACCCCCTTCGGGCTCCATGATCTCAAACTCGCGGTGGAGGCCGTCAAGAAACTGGGCCTTCCTTCCGGCCTGGTGATCAATCGATCCGATATGGGCGACCGCCGGGTGCATGCCTATGCTGCAGCGGAAAATCTGCCCATTCTCATGGAAATCCCCTATGAACGAAGTATTGCCGAGGCCTATTCCAGAGGCTCGCTCTTTGCCGAAGACAAGGGCGAGTGGCAGGAGCGCTTTCTGGAGCTCTATGAGCGGATCAAAAAACGAACAGGATACGAGGAGTGATGGACACAATGAAGGAGTTAGTGATTATCAGCGGAAAAGGAGGGACCGGCAAGACAAGTCTGACGGCCGCTTTTGCCGCCCTGGCGGAAAACATGGTCCTCTGCGATGCGGATGTGGATGCCGCGGATCTCCATTTATTGCTGCAGCCGGATTTTCGGCAGCACGCCGATTTTCTCGGCGGCGGCATTGCCGAGATTGATCAGGATAAATGTGTCCAATGCGCTCTGTGCCTGGAACTCTGCCGTTTTGATGCCATCAGTCAGGATTTTGTGGTGGATCCCATTGACTGCGAAGGCTGCGGGGTCTGCGTGGATTTCTGCCCGGAAGAGGCCATCGCCTTTCCGATTCAAACCTGCGGGGAATGGTACATTTCCGCAACCCGCTATGGGCCCATGGTCCATGCCAGATTGGGCATCGCCGAGGAAAACTCAGGGAAACTCGTTTCCCTCGTGCGTCAGGAAAGCGCCAAACTCGCCGGGGAAGAGCATAAAGACTTGATTATTACCGACGGCCCCCCCGGGGTGGGCTGCCCGGTCATCGCCTCCATCGGCGGCGCTGCCGCGGTTTTGATCGTCACCGAACCCACGGTCTCGGGACTGCATGACATGGAGCGGGTGGCCGATTTGGCCGCACATTTTAAGGTTCCGGCCATAGCCTGCATCAACAAATCCGACCTGAACCCGGAACAGACGGAACGTATTGAAGCCCTGGCCAAAGACAAAGGCATCGAGATCCTGGGCCGGATTCCCTTTGATCCGGTTTTCATCAAATCCATGGTCCAGGGACAAAACGTGATCGAATACAGCCCTGAATCCGAGATTGCCGGGGCCATTCGCCGGATGTGGGAACAAATCATCCGGCTTCCTGTCATGCAGGAGGCTTGACTGTGCCTGCTCTCGGATATAGCTCCTGGGTGAAGGTACGTCCCCCTATAATTCAGACTTCGTACACTTGTACTCATTATGAGAGTTAACTGCTTAAAATGATTGATTTGACTTCAAAATTGGACATTTCACAGATGCACAATAAAGTGTCCAATAATTTATACAAATTTTAGTTCACTGGAAAGAGTTCTGAATTTTGTGTCAACCCCAACTTGAACCAGAAAAGGAGTAGAACTGCGTATGAAAAACGGAACAATCGCGATCCCCTCCATGGGCAACGGAGGAATGGACGGCCAACGGGCCGGGCATTTCGGCCACTGTGACGTCTTTACCCTTGTCGATGTCGAGGATGGCGCCGTCAAAGAGGTGCGGACCATCAATAACAAAGAGCATGTCCAGGGCGGCTGCATGGTCCCGGTCAACCTCCTGGCTGAACACCGGGTCAACGCTCTGGTCGTCGGCGGCATCGGCATGCGGCCGCTCATGGGTTTCAGACAGGTGGGCATCGAGGTCTACCACGATGGCCAGCGTCCGGAAATCCGACCGGTTGTAGAAGATCTCATTGCCGGGACCCTGCCCCAGATTGAAGATGATCAGGTCTGCGGCGGCGCCCGGGGGTGATGGAGAAAGTTCAATATTGGACATTCATTTGGTGTCAGGTGTCAGCTTTGCCTCTGGCAAAGCTGACACATAACTATTAGAAATAATTTATAATATACGATAAAGCTCTGTCGCAAATGTTCAATACAGCGACTGCCAGTTTGATCAGAGAAAGAAACTTTTGGTCACCTCCTCCGTCAT
>JAABTT010000077.1 GCA_011389765.1 Desulfohalobiaceae bacterium S24
CGGCCTACGCCGGAATGACGGAGGTGGTCGACCAATAGTTTCTTCATTGATCAAACTGGCTGGTCCGTCCAGCCAGCGGCCGCGCTGACACCCGACACCAAATGAATGTCCAATTTTGAAGTCAAACAAACTATATGCTGTTATTTCAATCCGTTAAAGGGGACCATCACACCTGAGGTGAGAGTTCTGAAATTATAGGGTAAGCTGGGAGGAATCGTGCAGCAATGCCCGGTCTGCATGTTTGAAAATCCGCCTGATTTTTCATTTTGCGGCCGCTGCGGTTCATCTCTGCAGCCAGGGGCGGACCTGCGCCCTATTCCGGAATCAGAAAATGCCCTCCGTAAATATCTCACGGTTGTCTTTACCGATCTGACCGGCTACACAGCCTTGTGCGACTTGCTGGACCCCGAAGAGGTCAAGGGGCTTATGGGGAAAATCTTCGCGCATGTGCAAGGCATTGTCGAGTCCTACGAGGGCGTCGTCTCCAAGCTGCTTGGCGATTCCGCCCTGATCCTCTTTGGTTTTCCCCGGACCCATGAAGATGATGTGTCCCGCGCCCTGCGTGCGGCCATGGAGATCCATGCCGGAGTTCAGAAACTGAATCCGGATGAAGGCTCCAGACTGAGTGCTCCATTGCGGATGCATACCGGCGTGAATACCGGCCTGGCCGTTCTGCACCAGGCCGGTTCAGGGAAGACCGCCAGTGAAGTTACAGGAGATACGGTCAATGTGGCGTCCAGGCTCTGCATGCTGGCCGGAGCGGATGAAATCCTCATAGGGTCAAGCACCTACCGGCAGGCGGCGGGTCTCTTCCACTGTTCAGCCCCTGGTTCAGCCTTGGTGAAAGGGAAAACGAGCCCGGTGGAATACTACAGGCTCATTTCACTAGGGGATGAACCGCACCGGACTCGGCAGACCAATGTCCGCAAAGCGGATTTTGTGGGGCGGCATGATGAAATGCTGCGCCTTCAGCAAGCGCTGGATGCTTTGCTGGCCGGAGGAAAAGTGCTGGTCGAGGTTTGCGGGGCGGCAGGCAGCGGGAAAACACGGCTTGTGGATGAACTGAAAACGGGTTTGGATTTGGAGGCAATCGAATGGCGGCAGGGGGCCGCCTGTGCCTACCGCAGCAATACACCTTATTATCCCTTGATCGATCTTTTGAAAAATTTATGGGGCCTGAAGGAAAATGATTCCTTCCGGCAGGTCAAGACAAAAGTGGAGTCAGGCTGTTTTGATCTGCTGGGCGGGCAGGCGGATCTGCTTCCCTATATCGGCTGCTTGTTTTCCCTTGAGTATCCTGAACTTGAAAAGATCGGTCCGGAGACCTGGCAGGCCAGATTTCTGGAGGCCTTTGAAGGCCTGCTCACACGTCTCGCCGGGGGAAAGTCCTTGATCATTTGCCTGGAAGATGCGCACTGGGCGGATCAGGAAAGCCTGGACCTCCTGTCCCGCCTCTTCAAGTCCTTTGAGCTGCCGATCCTCTGGCTGTGCGTCTATCGGGATGATTCCAATCTCTGGTCCCCGGCCCAGCCCGCGGCTGAGGACATCCAGCGATTTGTGATCAAAACAGAACCCTTATCCAAGTCGGACACCCTGTCCATGTTGGGTTCCCTCCTTGGGGACGCAGACCTGCCGGAGGAACTCACAGGTTTCATCGGGGATCGGATTGAAGGCAATCCATTTTATCTGACCGAAGTGGTCAATTCCTTGATCGAATCCGGTCTGCTGGTGGAGCAGGAGAAAGGCTGGCGGGCGGTCAGGCGGATGACGGAAGAGGACGTCCCCTTCACCATCCATGGCCTGCTTTCGGCTCGGATTGACCGCCTGGATCAGGTCTGCAGACAGGTCCTGCAGGAGGCTTCGGTTTTTGGACGTTCTTTTCTGCTGCCGGTCCTCCGGCAGGTGTCATCCTGCAGCAGGGAATTGGAAAAGATCCTTCAGAGCTTGAAGGAACAGGATTTTATACACAAAAGCAGTGATTCCCAGGAACAGGAGTGGCTCTTCAGTCATGCCCTGGCTCAGGAGGTGGTCTACAGCAGCGTCTTGAAAAGTGATCGGCGGGTTATTCACCGGCGTATCGCCCTGACCATGGAAGAGCTGTTTGCTGAACGACTCCCTGAATTTTCAGAGACCCTTGCCTTTCATTTCAAGCGGGCGGGTTCGACAGACAAGGCTGTTGCCTATTTGGCCAAGTCCGGAGAGAAGAGCCTGTCCCGACATGCCTTGGACCAGGCCCAAGCCCATTATCAGGAAGCTTTTGATCTTCTGCGGAACGAGCCGGATGGTTACAGGGATCTTGAGATTGCCATCCTGAATCAATGGGCCTTTGTGTACTACTACCGGGGCCGTTTTAAAGAGTTGCTTGATCTGCTGCTCAGTTTTGAAGACCGGGCCAAGGACATTGAAAACCAGGCTGAACAGGGTCTGTTTTTTGCCTGGATGGGCTGTGCACTGTGGCATCGGGAGCGGTTTTCCGAGGCCTTCCAGTGCCTCATCCAGGCCCTGGAAACCGGAAAACGGATCAATAATCAGCGGCTGGCGGGGTATGCCTGCACCTGGTTGATCTGGACCTGCACCGACCTCGGGCGTCTGTCTGAGGCCCGGGAATATGCTGCGACTGCTCAGAAAAGCTATGAAACAGGCGCCGCCGAGTTCTTTGTCTTCTTCAATTCCCTGGCCGGTCTCGGCTATACGGCCTGGCATTCGGGAGACAAGGAGCAGGCTCTGGCCATCGGACGCAAACTCATTGAGCTGGGGGGCCAGGTCTCTGATAATCGCTGTACCGTGATGGGCTATTGCTGTCTGGGCTGGGGATGGTTGACGGCCGGAGATCACAGCAGTGCCACCCGTTGTTTTCAAACAGCGGTGAATCAAGCCCTGGATCCCTGGTATGCCCTGATTCCGAAATTAGCCCTGTGTTACGGATTGATCTCAAGCGGGCGGATCGACGAGGCGGAATGTTTTATCCGGGATATTCTCCAATTGAGCCAGGAGTATGGCGTGGAATTTGTTGGAACCCCGGCCAGGTTTTTCCATGGCGTGGTCCTGGCGGCCGGTGGCAAAATGCTTGACGGTGTGCGGGAGATGCAGCAGACCCTTGACTTCTGGGAAAGGAATCACTGCCGCTTGCGCTTTGCCTCCTGCTGCCTGGTCCTGGCCAGGATCTATTCCCTTGCACTCCGACGGGGGAACCGGGGCGGTCCGGGCATGCTTCGAAAAACGGCGGGTATTCTCTTCAGAAAGTTCGCCGCCGGGAAAAGAGCAAGAGACTTGCTTGAAAAATGCATCGCAGCGGCAGACGCAATCAGGGCCGATGGGGTCCTGGCTCAGGCCTATCTGGAGCAGGGCCGCTTGTTCGCCTACCTGGGCAAAAGGGATAAGGCCCGGGAATCACTGCACCTGGCGCTCGAGCGTCTCCAGGCCTGCCAAGCCGAACACTATCTCCAACAGGCAGAGGGCCTGATTGAAGAGCTGGAAAGACAGGGGGGTTGAGGGCAGAGGGGATAGGAGAGGTTAAAAGGTTAAGAGGGTTCACGGTTCACGGTTGGAAGCAGGGAAGAGGCGGAGGGGAAGAAAAGCGGAACTCGGAAGGCGGAGGGCTGACGACGAAAAGAATTGTCCCTTCCTGCTCTCTGCCTCTTCAACTGTGAACTGTGAACCCAAACCAGATGTCAGAGGTCAGCTGTCAGATGTCAGAAAGAAAAACCCAAGAACTAAGCACCAAGAACAATTCCCCCTTCTTCCCCCCTCTGCCCCCTGCTTCTTCCAACCGTGAACTGTGAACCTTTTTAGCCTCTGCTCTCTGCCTCTCCCTCCGCCTCTTCTCTTCCCGACATCGGACATCTGACGTCCGACCTCCGATCTCCGCCTCTTCTCTTCCCGACATCGGACATCTGACGTCCGGCCTCCGATCTCCGCCTCTTCAGACCAGATCCTCCCGGTCCAGAAAGCGGAAATTGATGGCCTCGGCCAGATGGCGGACATCAATCTTTTCTTCCCGGCTGAGATCGGCAATGGTCCGGGCGATTCGCAGAACGCGGGTATAGGCCCTGGCGGAAAGGCCCAGTTTGTGCACGGCCTGTTCCAGGAAATCGTGTTCCGTATCAGTCAGCTTGCAGTGCTTCTGGAGGTCGTCTCCCGAGAGCTCACTGTTGATGCGGCAGTTCCCCTCTGCATAGCGTGCGTCCTGAAGACTATGGGCCGCAAAGATTCGCTGCCGCATGGATTCCGAATCCATGGAGCTTTGGGTCTTTTTCAACTCTTTATAAGGGACCGCCGGGACTTCGACCTGGAGATCGATCCGGTCTAAAAGGGGTCCGGAGAGTTTGGCCCGGTAGCGTTGGATCTGGCGGGGGGTGCAGGTGCAGGGATGATTTTCATCCGTCCAGTAGCCGCAGGGACAGGGATTCATGGCCGCCACCAGCATACAGTTTGCGGGATAGCTCAAGGAAATGGCCGCCCGGGATATGGTGACCCTGCCGTCTTCAATCGGTTGGCGCAGCACCTCCAGGACCTGTTTTTTGAATTCCGCGAGTTCATCCAGAAAGAGGACCCCTTGATGGGCCAGGGAGACCTCTCCGGGGCGGGGGTACTGCCCGCCTCCGATGAGACCGGCGTCGGAAATGGTGTGATGCGGGGCTCGAAAGGGCCGCTCCGTTATCAATGACTGTTCCGGCTCCAGTTTTCCGGCCACACTGTAGATCTTGGTGACTTCCAGGGCCTCCTGGAATTTGAGCAGGGGCAGGACCGAAGGGATGCGCTTGGCCAGCATGGTTTTTCCGCTCCCCGGCGGCCCCATGAACAGGAGGTTATGCGATCCGGCCGCTGCGATTTCAATGGCCCGTTTGGCATGTTCCTGGCCCTTGACATCCTTGAAATCAAGATGGTGTACGGGGTTGTTGGACCAGATGGCGTCCAGGTCGCTCACGCAGGGCTCAAGCCGCTGCTCGCCCAACAGGAACAGTGCCGCCTCCCGCAGGCTTTCAACAGGATAGACCGGGATGTCCTGGACCACGGAGGCCTCGGCGCTGTTCTCTTTGGCCACAATGAGGCCGCGGGCCTTGGCGGCCTTGGCCTGCAGGGCCATGGGCAGGATCCCGGAGACGGGTTTCAAGGCCCCGTTCAGGGACAGTTCTCCGGCCAGGTAAAAGCCGTCCAGGACGTTCTGGGGCAGGACTTCGGCTGCCGCCAGGAGGCAGAGGGCCAAAGGCAGATCATAGCTGCTGCCTTCTTTGCGCATGTCGGCCGGGGCCAGGTTCACGGTGATTCTGGATGGGGGGAGCTTGAAGCCGCTGTTTTTCAGGGCGGTAAAGACCCGCTCCTTACTCTCTTTGACCGCCCCCTCGGCCAGGCCGACCATGGTAAAGGCCGGCAGGCCTGAACGGGCCAGGTCTGCCTCCAGGTAGACCGGGTAGGCGTCAATCCCCAGCAGGGCCGTGGTCACGACAGTGGCCAGCATAGCTCACGCGCTCCTTACTCTCCGACATAATCTCCGATCCGGGTCCAGCGGATTTCCGTCAAGCCCCGCCAGGACCAGTAGATCCTCCAGGCCTTGCCCACAATGGCCTGCTGGTCAACAAAACCCCAGAACCGCGAGTCGTAGGATTCATCACGGTTGTCGCCCATCACAAAATATTTGCCCTCCGGGACTTCGATAGGGCCCAGATTGTCCCGGGCCTTGGGAACGTATCGATGCGGGGGCCAGCGATGCATGGGAAAGGGTTCGGGATTGATCCTGGCGCTGGTATGCCGGGCATAGGGCTCAATCATTTTTTCCCCGTTGCGGTAGACCTGCCGGTCCTTGATGACGATGCTGTCGCCCGGAATCCCGATGACTCGCTTGATAAAGTCCTTGGAGGGGTCCTCGGGAAACTTGAAGACAATGATATCTTGGCAATCGGGTTCCGAGACCGGGATCAGGGTTGTATTCCAGATCGGCAATTTGATGCCGTAGAAAAATTTGTTGACCAGAAGGTGATCCCCGATCTGCAATGTCTCGAGCATGGAGCCTGAGGGTATCTTAAAGGCCTGGACTACGAAACTGCGAATGAAAAAAGCCAGAATAACGGCAATAAGCAAGGCTTCGGCATATTCTTTGAACGTCTTTTTCCAGTTTGAACTCATGGTGATACCAACTTGCTGATAGTGTTTTTTGCAGTCCTTGTGAAAGAAATTTGAAATTAGAAATTGCCCGGCTTCGCTCAGTAGCTTCCGTCTTCGCTTATCAGCTTCGACGTGACAAGCCTCCGCGGCCAGCGGGAAATTGGCAAGAAAAGAACGCAGAGAAGCAGAGTGTTCTATAAAGCCTCATCGAATTTCAAATTTCGAATTTCGAATCGATTCCGAGCAACACATTGTCTTGTTTTCTATGACAGAGATGAACCGGTACGTCACGAATCGTCTTTTTGTAGAGCCGCCAGAAAGGCCTCCTGGGGGATCTCAATATTCCCCATCTTTTTCATCCGTTTTTTGCCTTCTTTTTGTTTTTCAAGCAGTTTCCGTTTTCGGGTAATGTCCCCGCCATAGCATTTTGCAGTCACGTTTTTCCGCAAAGGCGGGGTTCGTTCCTTGGCAATGACCTTGTTTCCGATACAAGCCTGCACCACCACCTCAAACATTTGCCGGGGGATGGCCCGTTTGAACTTCAGGGCCAAATCCCGTCCATGGCGGTAGGCGTTCTCCCGGTGCACGATCATGGACATGGCGTCAACGGTTTCGTCATTGATCTTGATCTCCAGTTTGGCCAGGTGCGCGGGATGAAAACCGATGAATTCATAATCCATGGAGGCGTAGCCCCGACTCAAGGACTTCAGGGTGTCGAAAAAATCGTAGACCACTTCCGCAAAAGGCATTTCATAGGTAATGATCACCCGTGAGGAAGTCAAATAACGCATATCCTTCTGGGTGCCCCGTTTGGCTTCACAGAGCTTGAGGACCGGCCCGACGTATTCATTGGGCACATGGATCTCCATGCGGACAAAGGGTTCGGCCATGGCTCTGGTCTCGCCCGAAGGCATGCGGCTGGGGTTGTCGATTTCCTGTTTGCTGCCGTCCGGGTGTTGCCACTCGTAGATGACTGAGGGCGCGGTGGCGATGAGTTCCGCCTGAAATTCCCTTTCCAGACGTTCCTGGATGATGTCCATATGCAAGAGGCCCAGAAAGCCGCAGCGAAAACCGAAACCCAGGGCATCCGAGGTTTCGGGCTCGAAGGTGAAGGCTGTATCATTGAGCTGAAGCCGTTCCAGGGATTTTTTGAGGGGGTCGTATTTGGCAGGTTCCGTGGGATAGAGGCCGCAGAAGACCATGGGGTGAATTTTCTTGAAACCGGGGCAGGGAGTTTGAACCGGTTCGGCGGCGCTGGTGATGGTATCCCCGACCCGGGCCTCTTTCAAATCCTTGATGTTGGCAAAGAGAAATCCCACTTCCCCCGGCCCGATCCAGGAGACGGTATGCGGGGCCGGGGAAAAGACGCCCAGGCTGTTGATCTCGAATGTTTTCTTGTTGTGGAACATCTGGATTTGCTGGTTTGTCTCCAGGTAGCCGTCAAAGACCCGGAACAGGACCACAACCCCCTGATAGGCATCGTACCAGGCATCGAAGATCAAGGCCTTCAGCGGGGCGTGCAGTTCCCCGGAAGGCGGGGGAATGTCGGAGACGATGCGCTCCAGGAGTTCCGGGACCTCGTGCCCGGTCTTGGCGCTGATTTTGAGGATGTTGGAACAATCGAGGCCGATGGCTTCTTCGATTTCCTGAATCACCCGCTCCGGTTCGGCGCCCGGCAGGTCTGTTTTGTTCAAAACCGGAATAATCTCCAGATCATGGTCCAGAGCTAAAAACACATTGGCCAGGGTCTGGGCCTCCACTCCCTGGGAGGCGTCCACCAGCAGGATGGCACCCTCGCAGGCCCCGAGACTTCGGGAGACTTCGTAGTTAAAGTCCACATGGCCGGGGGTGTCGATGAGATTTAGAATATACCGGTGTCCGTCCCAGGCCTGGTAGGGGATGCGCACCGTCTGGGACTTGATTGTGATGCCCCGTTCCCGTTCCAGATCCATCCGGTCCAGGAATTGATCCCGCTTGTCGCGTTCGGAAATGAGCCCGGTCAGTTCCATAATCCGGTCGGCCAGGGTTGATTTTCCGTGATCAATATGGGCAATGATGCTGAAGTTGCGAATCGATTGTTTTTCAGGGCGCATAGAGTTTTAAATTCTGCCGGTTGCAAGGAAAGGATTTGAAACACGAAAGCCTATCTTATTTCTCAGAGACTGTCTATCCTGCTGCAGATTGCGTTTTCAGTTGAAATACGATAGATATGCGAAAGGCAAGGGACAGGCAGGCAGCTCCTTGGATGGATCTTTAAAATTCCCTGAAACTTGAGTGGGCGCCCAGAGAGTGTCTGGACGGAAACAATGATTGGACGTCCATCCTTTTTAACCGCTTCCTGTATGCAGAGAAGGGATGCTCATGGGTTCTCCCCTGGGAATTGTTGCGGGTGAAGGCCGTTTTCCGCATCTGGTGGCTGACGGGGCCAGAAAGTCGAAGCGGCCAGTGGTCGCAGTTGGTTTCAAGGGGCATACTGAAAGGGATTTTCCCGGACAGGTGGACGCTTTCCGCTGGCTTCGTCTCGGTCAACTCGGCAAACTTCTGTCTTTTTTCCATAGACAGGACTGCCGGGAAATTGTCTTTGCCGGGGCCATCAACAAACCCAAGGCCTTGGCGATACGCCCCGACTGGCGGGCCGCAAGACTCCTTTTACACCTGCGGAGCAAAAACGACAACGCCTTATTCAGCGCCCTGATCAAATGTATTGAAAAAGAAGGGATCGCAGTGATCGCCCCGAACAGCCTGGTCAGCGGACTGAGCACGCCCTATGGCGTGTTGAGCGCCCGGAAGCCCACAGCGCAGGAACGCCAAGATATCGCTTTTGGCTGGCCCCTTGTCAAGCAGCTTGGAACGCTGGACATCGGGCAGTGCCTTGTGGTTCGCCAGGGGATGGTGGTTGCGGTGGAAGCCATGGAGGGAACCAATAACTGTATTCTGAGATCCGGTGAACTGGCGGGAAAGGGGTGCGTGGTGCTCAAAGCCTTCAAGCCCGGGCAGGAGGCGCATATTGATCAGCCGGCCGTAGGGCGGGAGACCGTCAGGGTCATGATTGATTCCGGTGCCGCCTGCCTGGCGGTGGAGGCCGGAAAGAGTCTTTTCTTTGATCAAGCTGCAGCCCTGGATTTAGCCGACAAAGCAAAAATATGTATTGTCGGCTGCGATGCACAGGGCGCCTTTGAGCAGGTTCAGGAATTGGATCATTTTCAGTGTTGACAGGTTGAGGCTTAGCGCAGTACTCTTTTTGGTTGGATGGCTCTGTTTTTTTCCCTATTCAATGCTTGTTACCTCTCCAGAGAATCATTATGGCAAAGTTGTTTGATAAGCTGCTTGGTTATTTTTCCAGCGATTTGGCGATTGATTTGGGCACGGCCAATACCTGCGTCTATGTAAAGGGCCGGGGTGTGGTTATGAGCGAGCCCTCGGTGGTAGCCGTGAAAAAGGATAGAAAGGGCGTGAACAGGGTGCTGGCGGTGGGCAATGAAGCCAAACGCATGCTTGGCAGAACCCCCGGGAATATTGTGGCCATCAGACCCATGAAAGACGGGGTCATAGCCGATTTTGAAGTCACGGAATCCATGCTGCGCTATTTCATCACCCAAGTCCACAACAGCAGGCGGCTTGTCCGGCCCAGGATCATCATCTGCGTTCCCACCGGGATCACCCAAGTGGAAAAGCGGGCGGTGAAGGAATCGGCGCAGAGCGCCGGGGCCAGGGAGGTGTATCTGATAGAAGAACCCATGGCCGCGGCTATCGGGGCCAATCTGCCCATTACGGAGCCGACCTCGAACATGATTGTGGACATAGGCGGCGGGACCACGGAAGTGGCGGTGATTTCCCTGGCCGGCATCGTGTACTGTCAATCGGTCCGGGTCGGTGGGGACAAGATGGATGAATCCATCATGCATTATATCAAGCGCAAGTACAATTTGGCCATTGGCCTGGGCAACGCGGAAAATATCAAACATCAAATCGGATCCGCGTATGTTGGAGACTATGACCAGGAGGATTATGAGGTCAAGGGGCGGGATCTGGTCTCCGGCATTCCGAAGTATGTGCGGATCTCTTCCAAGGAAGTTCGTGAAGCCATTTCAGAGGAAGTGGAATCCATTGTTCACGCCGTGCGTATCGCCTTGGAACAGACCCCTCCGGAACTGGCAGCCGATGTAGTGGATCGGGGGATCGTACTTTCCGGCGGCGGGTCCCTGCTCAAGGGCCTGGATCAGCTGATCCGGGAGGAGACTTCCCTGCCCATTGTCCTGGTGGATAACCCCCTGACTTCAGTGGTCATTGGCTCAGGACAGGTCCTGGATAATCTGGATATTTTAAAAGATGTGACCATAGACTGATTTGTTTCGTTTCAAATTCAAATACATTTTCATTGCCTTCCTGCTCCCTTTATTCCTCTACCTCGGCCTGTACACCTGGAACTGGAGAACCGGCGCTCTAGATGATCTGGCGGCTTCAACCGGCATGGAAATTGTCGGCTGGGTCCTGGCCCCTGGAAAATGGGCCGACCGGAAAGCCGGCTTGCTCTGGAACAGGTACGTTTCCCTTGTGGAGACCGAAAAGGAAAACGCCTTGTTGCGGGAGGAACTGGAGGCATTGAAGCTCGAGCTGATCAGGCTGCGGGAGCAGGCTGCGGAGCAGCAGCTCTTGGCCTCGCTTTTGGAACTCTCTCCGCTGGACGGTTGGGACGCTTTCGGGGCCCGGATTATTGCCCATCAAATAGGACCGAACGCTGTTTTACAGACCGTGTTTATCAATAAAGGCCGAGCGGACGGGGTCAGCAGGGATCAACCGGTGATCACCCCGGACGGCGTCGTGGGGAGGGTTTTGAAGGCCTCGTCCCATTTTTCCTCGGTGCTCCTGCTGACTGATCCAAACAGTTATATCCCTGTTCTGGGACAAAAAAGCCGGACCCGGGCCATCACTCGGGGACAGGGCCGGGGGGAGCCGCTTCAGGTCAACCATGTCCCCAAGAATGAGCTCTTGTTCTCGGAAGAGCTGTTGGTCACCTCAGGCCTGGCTGATATTTATCCAAAAGGGTTGCCCGTGGCCAGGATCACCCGGATCGAAATTTCTGAACTCTCCCTTTTCAAAAAAGTCCTGTCCGGGGCTTTGGTTGATCCTTTCCGCTTGGAAGGGGTTCTGGTGCTGCAGCGAAATGAGCGCTCGGAACCTTTGCCCTTGCAACAGGAGCGTTAGGATGTCGCAAGCGATCTTTTGGCCCCTGTACACCATCGCCTGTATTTGGCTGCATTCGCTGGTGCCGGGCTTGGACTGTTTTGCTCCGGCCTTGATTGTTTGCCTGCATCTCAAACGCTATCAAAGCGTTTTCTGGCTTGGGCTGATTTGGCTTCTGATCAACGAAGGGGTGGGCTCCATCGCTTTCGGGGCGTCCCTTGTCTGGGATGCCGGATTGGTTCTGTTCTTTTTTGCCGTTCAAGTCTTTTTTTCATCCAGACATGTGTATTTTCTGTTTGTTTTGGCTGTATTTGCCGCGGGCTGGCACTATGTCGTCTTTTTTTCGATGCTCAATCTGCAGGAACTGCAGGTCCACAAAGAGGCATTGATCATGAACAGCCTGCTCACGGCTTGCGCCTTCCCCCTGGCCTGGATTGTGATCCAGGGGATTTTGAAGCAGCATGGAACCGGGCAGTATGTACAACGGTGATCGTCATGTGCCGTCCGGGGAGGGGCTTCTGTATTTACAGGCGGCGATCCTGATCCTCTTCACGCTCATTATCTTTCGGCTCTGGTATTTTCAGATTTATAAGGGCCAGGAGCTTCAGGAAAGAGCCAAGAACAATATCACCCGGATTGAGCCGCTGTATGCCCCGCGGGGCATGATCAGGGACCGCAACGGCGTGCTTTTGGCGGACAACAATCCCTCCTACGGTTTGGCCGTCATCCGGGAACAATGCCCCGATATCCCGCGCCTGATGCGGCAGATCGCACAGTGGACCGGAAGAGAGCTGTCCGATCTGCAGCGGGCCTATGAAAAAGGCAGGCAGCACGTTAAATCCTTTCAGCCCCAACTGTTGGTGCCCAATCTTGATTTCCAGACCCTGGCCAGAATTGAAACCCACCTCATGGACTGGCCGGCTTTGCGGGTTATCGCCAGACCCCTGCGCAGCTATCCAAAGGGCCGGAGTATAGCCCATGTTCTGGGCTATGTCGCCCAGGCCGACAAGCAGGAGCTCAGAGCCAATCCGGATCTCGGCCTGGGGGACACGATTGGAAAGAACGGGGTCGAACTCGCCTATGAGTCCCGGCTTCGCGGTCGAAAAGGCCTGGTAATCAAGAAAGTCAACGCCCAGGGTAAAAAACTGAGCGAAACAATCATGGAGCTGCCGAAACCGGGGCGGAACGTTTTCCTGAGCCTTGACTATGACCTGCAGGAACACGTCTTTCAACAGATGGGCAACCGGACCGGAGCGGTTGTCGTGCTTGAGCCTGAAAGCGGCGATGTATTATCCATGGTCAGCAGGCCGGCCTATGACAACAACCTCTTTGTCCGGGGGGTTGAGGAAAAGACCTGGGCATCCTTGAAATCGAATCCGGATCATCCCTTGCAGAATCGCGCCATCAGCAGCGCCTATCCTCCGGGATCCGTGTTCAAGCTTTTGACTGCCGCCGCAGGTTTACACTTTGAAACTTTTTCTCGCAGCAAAAAAGTTTATTGCCCCGGGGTCTATCGCCTGGGTCGAGGTGTCTACCACTGCTGGAAGGAGCACGGGCATGGACACATGAATCTGCATGAGGCCATCAAGCAGTCCTGTGATGTGTATTTTTATACCCTGGGCCATAATCTGGGCATTGATCGTCTCAGTGACTATGCGCAAAACAATGGCTTTGGCGAAAAGACGGGAATCAATCTGGCCGGCGAAGCTCAAGGGCTCGTTCCGGACAGACAATGGAAGCTGCGGCGTTTCGGTGAAAAATGGCAGGGCGGAGAAACGGTTATTCTCTCCATCGGCCAAGGCTACATGCAGGTGACGCCCATCCAGACGGCCAGGTTCGTGGCGGCGCTGGTCAATGGAGGTGATCTCTTAAAGCCCAAATTTTCTTTGTATGAACCGGTCAAAAAGCAGGCAAGCCTCCAGCTGTCCGACCGGCAACGAAAGTTCCTGCTCCGGGCCATGGTTGCAGCCGTGGAAGAACCGCACGGCACGGCCTGGCGCTTGCGGACCCCCGGGGCTGTGATCGGGGGCAAGACCGGAACGGCGCAGGTTGTTAAATTGACGGAAGAGACCAGAGGAAAGGAGACGGAAGAGATACCGTATCGATTTCGGGACCATGCCTGGATGGCGGCTTTTGGCCAAAAAGACGGGAAAAAATACGTTGTGGTTGTTTTGATTGAGCACGGCGGTCATGGAAGCGCCGCCGCAGGACCCGTGGTCAAATCCATATTCGATTATCTTTTTTCCGAGATGTGAAATCAGATGTCAGCGCGGCCGCTGGCTGGACGGACCAGCCAGTTTGATCAATGAAGAAACTATTGGTCGACCACCTCCGTCATTCCGGCGTAGGCCGGAATCCAGATTAAAAAT
>JAABTT010000078.1 GCA_011389765.1 Desulfohalobiaceae bacterium S24
AAGGAGTGAACATCTACCCCATGCAGGTGGAGCAGATCCTGATGGCCATCCCTGAAGTGGGGCAGAACTATCTCATCGTCCTGGAACGAGAGGGCCATATCGATCAGATGCGGGTCAAGGTTGAAGTCAAGGATGAATTCTTTGAAGAAGACATGCGGGCCCTGAAGGCCCTGGCCCAAAAAATCGCCCGCCGCCTGCGGGAAGAAATCCTGATCACCCCGCAGGTGGATCTGGTGGAACACAAGAGTCTTCCCAGATCCCAGGGCAAAGCGGAGCGGGTTCAGGACAGGCGGGGATAGGTCAGACTTTCGACAATCGGAAATCGAAAATTTCTCATAGCACTCCCATGTTCACCTGGCTGTTTATTTTGCTCCTTCTTGCCCTCTGGGCCAGCAATTTCCTTAGCCTGCCCGGGAACTGGATCAACATCCTGCTCCTGGCTTTGTGGAGCTGGGGGCATCCGGACATGGACGCCGGCCTGCTCTTTTTCGCACTGCTGGTGGCGGCAGCCGGACTCGGGGAACTGCTGGAATTCTTCAGCCAAACCTGGAGCGCCAGAAAATACGGAGGCTCAAATCGTGGGGGCTGGGGAGCCCTGGCCGGGGCTTTCATCGGCGCCATCCTCGGGGTCCCGTTTTTCCTGGGGTTCGGGTCCATCCTCGGCTCCATTGCCGGGGCCTATCTGGGCAGCCTCCTCCTGGAGCTGGCCTCGAACAAAAGCCTCGCTAAGGCCCTCAAGGCCTCCAAAGGGGCCATGTGGGGACGGGTCTTCGGCATCGCGGCCAAAGCCGGCCTGGGGATGCTCATCCTCGGCCTGAGCATACCGAGAGTCTAAGGGAAATTGATTTCGATTTCGATAGCGATAGCGATTTCGATTTCGATAGCGAAGAAACCTGAATTTCTCAATGTAACGAACTCCCCCAGGAGGCATCTGGAGTGGATCCAAACACGTTCCCAAGCTATCGCGGAGAACTGGAATATGTCTGTCAGGGCTGCGGGGTTCGCTACCCCGGAGACCGGCTCTATTACGCCTGTCCGGCCTGCTCGGGGGTCTTTCTCCTGGAAGACAAAGCCTTCCGGCGCTTGCAGGAAACCCCTGGGCCGGTCTGGCGAAAGACCTTTGACCAGCGGCGACAGAGTTCCCGGCCCGATCTGCAGGGCATCTTCCGTTTTTACGAGTTGATCGCTCCGGTATTGGAACCGGAAGACCTGCTCTATCTGGGCGAGGGCCAGACCCCGGTGGTCATGGCCAACTCTGAACTGCAGGGCCGGATAGATCAGCCCCTGGCTTTCAAGAACGAAGGCCAGAATCCGAGCGCGTCTTTCAAGGACCGGGGGATGGCCTGTGCCTTCAGCCGGCTGCAGTCGATGCTCAGAACAGGGCAACATGATCATTTTCTGACCATCTGCGCCTCCACCGGGGACACCTCGGCCTCGGCCGCCATGTACGCCGCCTACGCCGGGCCGGCCATTCTGTCGGCGGTCCTCCTGCCCCGGGGCAAGGTCACCCCGCAGCAGTTGGCCCAGCCCCTGGGCAGCGGAGCCCGGGTCTTTGAACTGCCCGGTGTCTTCGACGACTGCATGCGGGTCGTGGAATATCTTGCGGAGCATTATCCCGTGGCCCTGTTGAATTCCAAAAACAGCTGGCGCATTCTGGGCCAGGAATCCTATGCCTTTGAAATCGCCCAGTGGTCCGGCTGGGATGTCCGCAACACCGCGATTTTTGTGCCCATCGGCAATGCCGGAAACATCTCGGCGGTCCTGGCCGGTTTTCTCAAGCTCAAGCGACTGCAGATCATCACCCAACTGCCCAAAGTCATCGGGGTGCAGACCGCCCAT
The DNA here is from genome assembly GCA_011389765.1 of Desulfohalobiaceae bacterium S24. Taxonomy (GTDB): domain Bacteria; phylum Desulfobacterota; class Desulfovibrionia; order Desulfovibrionales; family Desulfothermaceae; genus JAABTT01. The sequence goes on from JAABTT010000078.1 coordinate 1,840, forward strand.
GCCGACCCAATCTTCCGCTATTATGAGCAGCCCGAGGCAAGCCGGAGCTATGCCCCGGTCCAGGTCAAGGCCAGCGCGGCCCAGGCCGCGATGATCGGCAATCCGGTCTCCTTTCCCCGGGTCAAGGCCCTGGCAAAAGCCTATCAAAGGCTGGCCGGCGAACAGGGCTTCCAGGTGCTCCGGGTCACGGAGCAGGAGATCATGGACAGCACCCTCCTGGCCAACCGTTTCGGGCATATCGCCTGCACCCAGGGGGGGGAATGCCTGGCCGGACTGCGCGCCGCCAAGGCCCTGGGAATGATCGCTCCCCGGGATTTGGCTGTCCTGGCTTCAACCGCCCACAGCTTGAAATTTCAGAATTTTCAGAACATGTATTTCCAGGACCGCTTTCCCGAAGAATACCGGATCACCCCCCGGCCGGAACTGATCAACGCCCCGCAGGCCATAGCCGGCACCCCGAAGACCGGAGGAGACAGCAGGGCCTTCGTCCGGGAGACCGCGCAGCAGATCATTGCCGGACTGGGGCTTAAACCGGGCTGAGCCTTCAGTCCGGAGGGGAAAGCAGCGGCGGGGACCAGGTCTGTTCAAGGCCGGCAATGAGTTCCCGGTCGGAAAAATCAAAACGCAGGGGGGTCAGGGTTGCATAGCCCCGGGTGAGGAGATCCCGGTCGGTTCCACCCTCCAGATTTTCCGGAGGTATTTCCCCGCTGAGCCAGTAATACTCGTTCCCCCGGGGATCTGTTCGTTTCTCATACCAGTCGTTGTACACGGACTGGGTTTGGAGGCAGATCTGAAGCCCCTTGACCTCGCGCAGGCCGCCCCTGGGAAAATTGAGATTCAAGACGCGTTTCGGCGGGCAGGAGTCCGAATCGATCCGCTCCAGAAACCGGGCCACAAACTCGGCATGGGCCTTTAGATCCGTAGGGTGGAAATCATCGATGGAAACCGCCAAAGCCGGAATTCCGGCCAGGGCGGCCTCGGTTGCCGCGGCCACCGTTCCCGAATAGAGGATATCCACCCCCACATTGGCCCCGCTGTTGATTCCGGAGACCACGAGATCCGGCCCCGGAGAGAGGATGGAATTCAAGCCGATCTTGACGCAGTCCACCGGAGTGCCGGATATGCCGTAGCCCTGAAATCCCTCGTCCCGGATCTGCTTGACCCGCAGCGGCGCACTCAGGGTCACGGCATGCCCCACAGCCGACTGTTCGGTCAGAGGCGCCACCACGAAGACCTGGTGGCCGGCCCGCCGGAAACACCGGTCCAGGGCCCGCAGTCCCGGAGCATGGATGCCGTCGTCATTGGTGAGCATGATACGCATAGGCCTTGGCATTGAAGAGTGAATATTGAAGATTGAAGATTGAAGATTGAAAATTGCTGCAGGTCGCCATTGCATTGAGAACGTCTCAGTATTTCTGATTTTGCTGCAATTTTCAAGGGGCCCGGACCCGGCTTTTCCGGCGTTCTCAAACCTGGCGCAAGGACCGAAGATGATGGAAAAAACGAATTTTATCAGTCAGTTTGAAGAGGGACAGACGGTCGAGGATATCTTTGTCCTGGCCGAGGCCAGGCAGGCCGAATCCAAAAACGGTCCTTACTGGAATTTGAAACTCCAGGACAAGACCGGAAGAATCGAGGCCAAGATCTGGCACCCCCAAAGCACCCAGTACACCAATCTTGCACCGGAGCAGCTCGTCCGCCTGCAGGGGATGATCCGCGCCTTCCGGGGCCAGCCCCAAATGACCGTGCAGCGGCTCCAGGTCCTTGATGCAGGGGAAGCGGCTGTCAACTGGTCCGATTTTATTCCCTCCAGCTCCCGTCCGCCGGAGGAGCTGCTGGCGGCGCTGGAAGAGCTCTTCCGGGACGAACTTGTTTTTCGGCCCTGGCGGACCTTCTGCCGGCAGGTCCTTAAAGATGCAGACATCAGGGAGCGATTTCTGGCGGCCCCGGCCGCCAAAACCATCCACCACGCCTATCGGGGGGGACTCCTGGAACACAGCCTCCAGGTGGCGCGTCTGTGTCTGGGGGTCTGCGACATCTACCCCGACCTGGACCGGGATCTGCTCCTGGTAGCCGCCGGATTTCACGATCTGGGCAAGGCCTGGGAACTGGGAGCCGGGATCAGTCCGGACTACACCGATCCCGGCCGTCTCATGGGGCACATCCACCTGGGGCTGGAGGTCCTGGAACCCTTTCTGAAAAAGTCCAGGCAGCTGGATCCCGGCCTGGTCCTGCATTTCAAGCACCTCCTGCTCAGTCATCACGGAGAGTACGCCTTTGGCTCTCCGAAACGACCCAAGACCCCCGAGGCCTTTGTCCTCCATCACGCAGACAACATGGACGCCAAAATCAAAGCCTGGGATCAGGCGGTTTCCGGCCTGAATCTTGCGGAATCGCACTGGAGCGCTTATCTTCCTTTCTTGGAGCGACCCCTGTACCATCCCCCCCGCACCAGGGATTTCATGCCCCGGACCAGCGAAACCAAAAACCCTCCGGGCAAACAATGTTTATTACCTTTGAAGGAATAGAGGGCAGCGGAAAATCCACCCAGTGCGCCAGGCTCAAGGCCAGGCTCGATCAGGTCGGCCAGCAGCCTGTACTTTTGACCCGAGAGCCCGGAGGAAGCGCTCTGGGAAAAGACCTGCGGGCCATTCTTCTGGACCCGGCCCGCACCGCTATCTGTTCCCAGGCTGAACTGTTTCTGTACCTGGCCGACCGGGCCCAGCATGTGCAGGAAATCATTGCACCGGCCCTAAAAAACGGCCGGCTGGTCATTGCGGACCGCTTCTGCGACTCCACCCTGGCCTACCAGGGCTATGGCCGCGGCCTGGACCCGGGCGTCCTGAAACAGCTCAACGCCTTTGCGGTCCAGGGGCTTCATCCGGATCTGACTGTTTTAATTGATCTGCCCGCTGAAATCGGCCTGGCCCGAGCCATGGCCCGAAATCAGGAGAATCGGCGATCAGCGGACGAAGGCCGGTTCGAAGCAGAGGCCCTTGATTTCCATCAGCGGGTCCGCCGCGGCTTTTTGGAATTAGCGGCTCGGGAGCCTGAACGTTTCCATACCGTGGACGGCACAGGGGACCGGGATGAGGTATTTCAGGCCCTCTGTGAAAAACTCCGGCCCGTCCTGCCCGGCTTGAACGACCCGGCCGGTCCGCCTTGACAAGCGCTGCCCCCGGTCTTATGGAGTGTCATTCCAAAGACTCTTGGCCGAAGCGATCTCAAATAAAGGAGAGAAATGCATGCAGGAAAAAGTCAAAGCCGTGGAAGGCCTCAACTAGCACCGGAGTCAGCATGAACGAAATTGTGACCAGATTCCCCCCCAGCCCCACCGGTCATCTGCATATCGGAGGCGCCAGGACCGCCCTTTTGAACTGGCTGTATGCCAGGCATCACCAGGGAAAATTCATCCTGCGAATTGAAGATACGGACACGGAACGGTCCTCCCGGGAAATGACGGATTCGATCCTCCAGGCCATGGACTGGCTCGGTCTGCACTGGGACGAAGGCCCTTACTTTCAGAGCACCCGTTTTGAGCTCTATCACCAGCATATTGATTGGCTCCTGGAGAAAGGGCTGGCCTATTACTGCAGCTGCACCCCGGATGAAGTCGAGGCCATGCGCCAAAAGGCCTGGAACGCCGGGGAAAAGCCCAAATACGACGGCAGCTGCCGCGAACTGGGTCTGGGGCCGGGCCCGGGCCGGGTGGTCCGCCTGAAAGCCCCTCTGAGCGGACAGACGGTGTATCAAGACCTGATCAAGGGGCAGAATGCCGTGGACAACCGCGAACTCGACGATTTTGTCCTCAGGAGGGCGGACAACACCCCGACCTACAATCTGGCGGTGGTGGTGGATGACGCCTTGATGGGCATCAACACCATCCTGCGGGGCGACGACCACATCAGCAACACCCCGAAGCAGGTCCTGCTTTACCAGGCCCTGCAATTTGAACGGCCCTCTTTTGCCCATGTGCCCATGATCCTCGGCCCGGATAAAAAAAGACTGAGCAAACGACACGGGGCGATGTCCGTTCTGGAATATAAAGCCCGGGGCTATCTGCCCGGGGCCCTGATCAACTACCTGGTTCGGCTCGGCTGGTCCTCCGGTGATCAGGAGCTGTTCACCAGAGAGGAACTCATCGAAAAATTTACCCTCAACTCTATGGGCAAATCAGCCTGCGTCTTCAACCAGGAAAAACTGGACTGGGTAAACGGCCGGCATCTCAAGCAGATCCCCCCGTCCGACCTGGCCGCTGAACTTCGGACCCGGCTCCGGAACAGGGGACTGCCCGGGGTGGACGAGGCCTATGCAGAAAAAATCGTACCCCTGCTCCAGCCCAGGTCCCAGACCCTGGAGCAGATGGCGGAGCAGGCGGTCTTTTTTGCACAGGAAACAGAGGACATTCCCTACGATCCCGAAATGCTGGATAAATTCTTCACGACAGAGCTCAAGCAGTACCTCCGGGACCTGCTGGGCCGGCTTGAAAGGCTGCAGGACTTTTCCCAGGCGGCCCAGGAAGAGCTGCTGGCGGAGTTTCTGCAGGAAAAGGACATCAAGTTCAAACGCATCGCCCAGCCGATTCGGATCGCCTTGACCGGGAAAAAAGCCAGCCCCGGTTTGTTTGAGACCATGGAAGTCCTGGGCAGAGACCGGACCACGGCCCGTCTGCGCAGGGCCTTGACCCAGGCGGAGGGATCAGGAAAACAAACGGCCTCTGCTTCAACCTGAGTTGAAAGCAAAGGCCGCGATTGGAAAGAATGGCTGGGCGGTCTTCCCGCCCAGCCATCAGTGAACCCTGGGTTTGACCACAGCCCCGGAGCGCAGGCACCTGGAGCAGACCGTGACCCGCTTCACCTGTCCGGATTCCAGCTGCGTCCGAACATTCCGGAGGTTGGGCTTAAAGCGGCGTTTGCTCTTATTGTTGGCATGACTCACATTATTGCCCACTAAGGGCTTCTTTCCACAGACATCACATTTAGCGGCCATCGGGTACCTCCTCAAAACCAGTTCGAAATCTATCGAAAATCATGAAACTCCATCCTGTTCTGCCGACAATGGTCTGCCGGCAAAGCCGGCCTTCGGCACAAGAAATCGACAACACGTCTCAGAGCATTTGCAAAACAGGGAGTGATTCTATCCCTTGAAAAAAAAAAAGGCAAGTCTTTGACCTTGACAAATAAAGAGTGAAGTCATTATATTTTTATGTTTCACATGGTTCGCAGTTTCCCGGCAGTCGGGACCGGCTGCCCAGTACTCTGCCGGCCTGGAGTGCAATCCGGGGCGAAGACAGGCACCCCTCGGCTGCTTATGACCGATCTGGCCTGACCTGGCTGCCGCCTCTACAAGCGCAATGCATGACGAGCCCAAAATATGGCCGAACTCTGGCTGACGCTGGCCGATCTGCCCGAGCAGGGCCGGGAAGTACATATTGCCGACCAGTCTGTCTGGAAGGACCCTGTTCACGAGTTTCAAATCCAAGCCTCGATTGCAGTTCCCTTGACCGCCCGGCTGTTTCTGCTGCCCGGACCCGAGGGTTTGCTGGTCCGGGGGGATATCGCCGGACAGGTCCAAATGCCCTGCGACCGCTGCACCCGAAATGTCCGGATCGACCTGGAGGCCGGGTTTGAAGTTTTTGAAGCCTATGCTCCGGAGGAGCAGGAAGGACAGGGTGCGGAGGGCCTCATCACTGACAGACAAGGCACTCCGGAACTCAATGCTGCAGAATTGCTCTGGGAACAGTTTCTGCTGGCGCTACCGACAAAGCCGCTTTGCTCGGAAACCTGCCGCGGATTGTGTCCGAAATGCGGCCAAGACCTGAATGATGGCTCCTGCTCCTGCGATTCGGAGGGATCCGATCCCAGGATGGCTGTTTTTAAAAACCTGAAAATCAAAAGTTGAGGTATATCATGGCGGTCCCCAAGAAAAAAACATCCAAATCCAAAAGAAATATGCGCCGCTCGCACCACAAAGTCCCCACGCCCACCGTGATCCAATGTGAGTGCGGTTCACCCAGCCTCCCCCACAGAGTGTGCCCTTCCTGCGGAAAATATGGAGGAAGGCAGGTTGTCAGGGCGGAAGATGCCGAATAATACGGCCCGGGTTGCCGTAGATGCCATGGGGGGGGACTTCGGACCCCATGTGACCATTCCCGGCGCCTTGCAGGCAGCCAGGAAATCGAACATCCCGCTTCTGCTGGCCGGACACAAGGCCACCATCCTTTCCGAGTTGGAAAAGCACAATCTCGAAGGACTGGATATCGAGATCGAACATGCGGATGATGTGGCCGCCATGAACGACAAGCCCTCGCATATCCGGCGGAGAAAAAACACTTCGATTCAAGCGGCTTTCAACACGGTCAAAGAGCAAAAGGCCAAAGGCGTGGTCAGCGCCGGGCATACCGGAGTGACCCTGGCCACCGGCATGTTTACCCTGGGCCGCTTGAAGGGTATTGAAAGGCCCGGCCTGGCGGCGATCATGCCCCGGGAAAACAACCCCTTGATCATCATCGACGTCGGGGCCAATGTAGACTCCAAACCGCGCCACCTGGTCCAGTTCGCTATCATGGCCGAGGCCCTGGCCAAGAACGTCCTCAAGATTGATGAGCCCAGGGTGGGACTGCTGAGCATCGGCGAAGAGCAGGGAAAAGGAAACGCCCAGGTGAACGAGGCCTTCTCCCTCTTGAGTAAAACCACCCTGAACTTTTCCGGCAATGTCGAAGGGCGGGACCTGTTTGACGGAACCCTGGACATTGCCGTCTGCGACGGTTTTGTCGGAAATGTGATCCTGAAAATGAGTGAAGGCTGGGGCAAAACAATCAGCGGCCTCTTGAAACAGGAGCTCAAAACAGGATTCTGGTCCAAACTCGGTTCCTTGCTTTCCTTATCCGCCTTCAAGCGATTCTCCCAGCGCCTTGATTATGAAGAATACGGAGGCGCGCCTTTATTGGGCCTCAAAGAAAGCGTCTTTATCTGCCATGGTTCTTCCGGGCAAAAGGCGATCCAGAGCGCGGTGGCCATGACCGCTTCCTATATCAAAAATCAGGCCAATGAAGACATTCGGGAGCGCTTGGAATCGCATCCGGAAATCAGCAAATTTCACCGCTTCAAAACCCTTTTGCAGACCTCGGGCAAAGGGCCGTCCGAACCCGAAGAAATCACGAGCTGATTTTTTTTGAATACAGCAAAGCAGCGACAAGGACAGGCAGCACATGGATACACAGGAACAAACGGCTCTGGTGACCGGCGGATCCAGGGGCATCGGCCGGGCCGTGGCCGAAGCCCTGGCTTTTCAAGGCTGGCAGGTTTTCTTGACCTATGTCCATCAGCAGGATCAAGCCGAAACTGTCTGCCGGGGCATCATTGATCGCGGGGGAAAGGCCCGGGCCCTGGCCCTTGATGTCGGCGACCGGGATGCGGTGAGTGCTTTTTTCCAAGAACATATCAAGGGCAAGGTCCGCCTCGGCGTTTTAGTGAACAACGCGGGTCTGACCAAAGACGGTCTGCTCCTGCGTATGAAAAAGAATGACTGGGACAGCGTCCTGCAGGTTAACCTGGACGGGCCTTTCGCCTGCCTGCAGGAAGCCGCCAAAGTCATGGTCAAACAAAAAATGGGGAGGATCATTACTCTTTCATCCGTTGTGGGCCAATCCGGCAACCCCGGACAAACCAATTATTGTGCGGCAAAGGCCGGGGTCATCGGAATGACCAAAGCAGCCGCGCAGGAACTCGGAGCCCGCAACATCACGGTGAATGCTGTGGCGCCCGGTTTCATAGCCACGGATATGACCGGAGAGCTGGCCGCTGAAACCCGGGATGCCTATTTGAAAAAAATCCCCCTGGGCCGATTCGGAAAACCGGAAGATGTTGCCGAAGCTGTAGCCTGGCTGGCTTCAGACCGGGCCGGGTATATCACCGGCCAGGTCATTGCCGTGAATGGCGGCTTGTATATGTAGAAAAAGGAAGATTGAATTTGCGACAGTGACTTTATATGTAATTCTTATGAGGAGGAAACATGTCTGTATTGGAAAAAATCAAAAATATCGTGTCGGAACAGTTGGATATCGATCCTCAGGACATCAAGTCCGAATCTGCGTTTGTCGATGACCTGGGTGCGGATTCTTTGGATCTCACCGAATTGATCATGGCCATGGAAGACGAATTCGATTTGGAAATCGACGATGAAGAGGCTCAAAACCTCCGAACTGTTGATGACGCCATCAAATATATTGAAAAACATCAATAACAATCCTGAGCCAAAGCAGGACACGGGCTTGGCGGTACGCTTTTCAGGAAGAACCGCCAAGCCTCCAAAGCCGGCTAAGTCCGCAACCCAAAATCTAGAACTAGCACAGTCATGGAAATTTCAAATTCCAACTACCCAAATAACAAATAGATTTATTTGTAATTTGGTGTTTGTGATTTCAGATTTACTTCAATTTTTCCGCATGAGGGAGAAAGTATGATCGGTAAAAGAGTTGTGGTGACAGGCATGGCAACGGTCTGCCCTCTCGGGAACAACCTGGAAACCAGCTGGGCCGGCCTTATTTCCGGAAAATCAGGCATCGCGCCCATCACCCGGTTCGACTGCAGCCGGTACTCGACGCGCATCGCCGGGGAGATCAAGGACTTCAATCCCGAAGAATTCATCCCGCGCAAACAAGTCCGGCGCATGGACCGTTTCAATCAGTACGCCATGGTCTGCGCCAAAACCCTGCTTGCGGAATCCGGCTTCCGGATCAACAAGGAAAACGACAGCTATACCGGAATCGTTCTGGGCTGCGGACTCGGAGGTCTGGAAACCATAGAAGAATTCCACTCCAAACTCCTCAAGCGGGGTCCGGAAAAAATTTCCCCTTTTTATATTCCCAAGCTCATTTCCAATATCGCCACCGGTCAGATCGCCATTGAAACAGGGGCTAAAGGCCCCAACATGGTCACCACCTCCGCCTGCGCTTCCGGGGTGCACAGCATTGGATACGCCTATTCGGATATCAAGCTGGGGCGGGTGAACGCCATGATTTCCGGCGGCATGGAAGCCACCATCACCCCCATGGGCATCTCCGGATTTACCGCCATGAAGGCTTTATCCTCGCGCAATGACGAACCGGAAAAGGCCTCCCGGCCTTTTGAAAAGAACAGGGACGGATTTGTTCCCTCGGAAGGGGCCGGTCTGCTTCTGCTCGAATCCCTGGACCATGCCCTCGAGCGGGGGGCGACCATTTATGCCGAGGTGTCCGGATTCGGGGCCTCGGCCGACGCCTACCATATCACCGCCCCGGATGAGAGCGGCGCGGGGATGGCCAAAGCCATGCAGGTCGCCATCCGAGAGGCGGACATCAGCCCGGCGGATGTCGAGCATGTCAACGCCCACGGCACCTCCACCACCTGGAACGATCTCTGCGAGACCCGGGCCATCAAGAAGGTCTTCGGCAGCCGGGCCTACGATATCCCCATCTCCGCCAACAAATCCATGATCGGACATATGCTGGGGGCCGCCGGAGGCGTAGAGAGCATTTTCAGTGTCATGAGCCTCTATGAGCAACTGATTCCCGGGACGATCAACCTGGACGAGCCGGATCCGGAATGCGACCTGGACTACGTAGCCGATGGCTCCAGGCAGGCGCCCATCAATAACGTACTCTGCAATTCTTTCGGCTTTGGCGGGACCAATGCCTGCATCCTGTTCAAAAAATACTCAGATTCAGTTTGAGCGGACTCAAACTGGACGTGCAGCAATCTTCAATTTACAATCTTCAATCTTCAATGCTTTATGTCCCGTCTGCCCTGGCCCAAGTATTTCATGGAGATCGCCTTTCTGGTAGCCGAGCGCTCCACCTGCCTCAGACGCAAGGTCGGGGCCGTGGCCGTCAAGGACAAACGCATCCTGGCCACCGGCTACAACGGGGCCCCTTCCGGCCTTCCCCACTGCCGGGAAACCGGCTGTCTGCGGCAAAAAATCGGGGTGCCTTCAGGGCAGAGGCATGAACTCTGCCGCGGGCTCCACGCGGAGCAAAACGTGATCATTCAGGCTGCGGTCCACGGCATCCCCCTTTCCGGAGCGGATTTCTACTGCACGGATCAACCCTGTTTGATCTGCGCTAAAATGCTGATCAACTGCAAAGTCAATACGATCTTTTTCGCCCAGGGATACCCGGATCAATTGGCCGTGACCATGCTAAACGAATCCGGGACCGCCTATGAGTGTCTGGAAAAATGAACAGGTCCTCCCGGGAAAAGATCATGCGCCGGGCCGTGGCCCTTGCCGAGAAAGGCCGCGGATGCGTCGCTCCCAACCCCTGCGTCGGGGCGGTGCTCACCCTGGAGGATGAGGTGGTCGCCTCGGGCTTCCACCGGAAATACGGGGCTGAGCATGCGGAAGTGGAAGTCATTGCGGCGGCCGGGAAAAAGGCCATCGACCTCAGGCAGACCACCTTGTGGGTCACCCTGGAACCCTGCAATCATCAAGGCAAGACGCCGCCCTGCACCCGGGCCATCCTGGAAGCAGGCATCCCTCGGGTGATGATCGGAACCCGTGATCCCAATCCCGATGTGGCCGGCGGCGGCGTGGAATACCTGCGCAGCCGCTCCGTTCAGGTGGAAACCGGCATCCTGGAGCCGGAGTGCCGCGATCTGATCCGGGACTTTTGCATCCGCCGCCGCAAGCAACGGCCCTACCTGATCTTGAAACTGGCCGCCACCCTGGACGGGAAAATCGGGACCCGGAACCGGGATTCGCTCTGGGTGACCGGTCCCCGGGCCAGAGAAGCCGTGCACCGCATGCGGTCTAAGGCCCAGGCCGTCTGTGTCGGAGGGGCCACTTTCCAGGCGGACAATCCGGGCCTTGATTGCCGCTCATCCGAGTCTTCGCTGTGCACACAGCCTCTGGCGGTCATTGTGTCCTCAAACCTCCCACGGGCTTCGGCTCCTTTTCAGCTGCTGCAGCACAGACCTGCCCAGACCGTTTTCCTGACCTCGCAGGCGGCGGCTGCTTCGGACCGGGCAGCGGCCCTGTCCGGTCTCGGGGTCCGGATCTTTGCCCTGCCCCCGAGGGGAGCCGGACTTGACCTTTTGGCCGGAATGAAAGACCTTCTCCAAAGCGAAGGCTGTTACACGGTTCTGTGCGAAGGCGGGGGACGTTTAGCCGGAAGTCTCATGGAACAGGGACTGGTGGATGAATTCAATCTCTTTCTGGCTCCGAAAGTCCTGGGGGACGAGCAGGGCGTGTCCGTTGTTTCCGGGATGCAGCCCCTGTACATGTCCCAGGCCAAAAACTTCCAAGTCGTCAAGCAGCGCACCGTGGGCCCGGATCTCTGGCTGACCCTGTACCCGGAAGATTGAAGAATGTTCACCGGACTCATTCAAAGCACAGGCCGCATTCTGAGCCTGGAGAAAAGGGGACCGGATGCCCGGATGCGTATTCAAGCCCTGAAGCCCTTTTCCAATCTGCAATTGGGGGAGAGCATCGCAGTGAACGGCGTCTGCCTGACGCTGGAGGATTTTTCAGGCCCCTGGT
>JAABTT010000079.1 GCA_011389765.1 Desulfohalobiaceae bacterium S24
AAACTGTTTTTTTTCTTAACCGTGAACTGTGAACCGTGAACCTGGAACCTTTGAGGAGATATTGGATCTTTATTTTTATACTTTAAGGAGGGGCCATCATGAAGAAATTCCTTGTCGTTACCAGCATTTTATTCTTTTTTTTCAGTTTATCCACGGCCTGGGCCAAGCAGACCTGGCATATGCATCTGAATTATCCGGCCGGCAATTTTCATTCCCAGGGTGCTAAGGAGTTTGCAGACAAGGTCAAAGAGGCGACTGACGGTGAACTGGAGATTGTTCTTCATCCCGGAGCCTCTCTTGGATTTAAGGGTCCGGAGCTGCTGCGGTCCGTGGCCGAAGGCCAGCTGTCCATTGCCGAGATTCCTACCGGCATGGTTGAAGGGGACGCCCCGGTCATGGCCTTGACCGCCCAGCCCTTTATTGCCCAAAACACCAAAGAACAGCGACTGCTTTATGAATTGGCCAAACCGACCTATGCCGATGTCTTGGACAAATTCAACCAGTTCACCCTGTATACTTCGGTCTGGCCCTTTTCAGGGATTTACACCCAACGCCCGATCCGTTCCGTGGACGATCTGGAAGGCCTGAAAATGCGGGTTTACGACGGCACAGGCCTGGCCTTTGGCGATGCCACGGGCATCAACGCCCGGAAGATGGCCTTCAGCGAAGTGTATCCGGCCATGAAGGCCGGCCTTCTGGACTCCATGTACACCTCCTCTCCCTCCGGAGTGGACGCCAAGGCCTGGGAAGTGCTGGATTACTTTATTCCCATCAATATTGTCGGCCCGGTGAACATGATCAATGTGAACAAGGACGTCTGGGAGACCGTTTCAGAGACGAATCAGAAAAAGATCAAGAAAATCGCTGAAGAAATGGAAGCCAGAATGTGGAAAAAGGCCGATGACATGGACCGAGAGAGCCGCAGGATTCTTCAGGAAAATGGCATGGAAGTGCTTGAAGTCAGTCCCGAATTCAGGGCGGAACTGGATGCAGTCGGGAAAAAACTCCGGGCAGAGTGGGCCAAGAAAGCCGGGGAAGAAGCCCAGGCCATTCTGGATGAATACTACGAAAAAACCGAATAGCCTCCGACAAGAACCAGCCTGATATGCATCAAGGGAAAAGAGGCGGCGGCCGCCCTTTTCCCTTGTTTGCATCTGATACCTATCTGAAACAGAGGAGACGCGATGCTGCTCATCCGGGTGGTCGACAAGCTCAGCAAGCTGATGGCCTTGATCGCCGCGGTGATCCTGGGTTTGATGGCTTTGGTCATCTTGCTGGAAATTTTTCTCTGGAACACTTTCGAGACATCGACTTTGATCGCGGATGAATATTCTGCCTATGGTCTGGCGGCCATTACTTTTCTCGGGGCGGGGTTCTGTCTCAAGGAAAAGGGCCATATTCGGATCAACCTTGTTCTGGTAGCTCTTCCGGAGAAAGCCTCGAGAGTCATAACTTTTATTTCCACCTGCCTGGCCACTGTTTTCATGGGCTGTCTCTGGTGGTATCTGTTCCAAATGGTGGCCTCGACCTTTGCCTACCATTCCACTTCCGGCACCCTGACCAACACACCTCTCTGGATCCCCCAATCCGTCATGCTCCTCGGCGCAGCCACTTTTTTTCTTCAATTTGTCTCCAGCTGCATCAAGACCTTTCAGGCCATTAAAACCGGAGAGGACGTTTTTTAGAGACCGCTTATGGAAGTCAATTTCCTGTTCATGTCAATCGTTGTCTTCGGGGTACTGTTTCTGACTCTGGCTTCGGGAATCTGGGTCGGCATATCCCTGTTCATAGTCGGATTTGTGGGCATGTCCCTGTTCAGTTTCCTGCCGGCCGGAAACAATATGGCCTCTTCGGTCTGGGCCACGGTGGGCAATTGGGAGTATGTGGCCCTGCCCCTGTTCATCTTCATGGGAGAAATCCTGTTTCGATCCGGCATCTCGGAAAGGCTGTTCAAATCTCTGGTCCCCTGGCTTTACAGACTGCCAAGCGGGCTTCTGCTCATGAATATCGTTTCCTGCACCCTGTTTGCGGCGGTTTCCGGTTCCAGTGCGGCCACCACCGCCACGGTAGGTCGAATCACCCTGACCGAGTTTGACAAGCTGGGATATGATCGGAAACTGGCCATGGGGTCGCTGGCCGGGGCGGGGACCTTGGGATTCCTCATTCCGCCAAGTTTGATCATGATCGTCTATGCCATCCTGGCCCAGGTCTCCATCGGGAAAATGTTTATTGCCGGCATTCTTCCCGGTCTGCTTCTGGCCGGGGTCTATACCGCCTATATTTTGCTGATGGGCTGGTATAATCCGGATATCGCTCCGAGAATGGAGGCTTCCTATACTTGGAAAGACAGGTTCTGGGGGCTCAGGAACCTTCTGCCGGTCCTTTTGCTGATCATCCTGGTTCTGGGCAGTATTTACGCCGGATTTGCCTCGCCTACTGAAGCGGCGGCGATCGGGGTCTTCGGGGCGACACTGTTTGCCGTTCTCAATCGAAGTCTGTCCTGGGGGGCTTTTCTCGATGCTTTGACGGGCGCCGTCAAGACCAACGCCATGATCATGCTCATTGTCCTCGGAGCCGGATATCTCTCCAGGGTCATGGGGTTTCTGGGTATACCAGCAGCTATCACCGACTTTATCGTCAATCTGAATTTATCGCCTTATGTCCTCATGGCCATGCTCGGTCTCTTTTACATTGTCCTCGGCTGCCTCTTGGACGGCTTTTCCATCGTGGTCATGAGCCTGCCCATTGCTCTGCCCATGGTCACGGCTTCCGGGTTTGATCCAATCTGGTTCGGGATCTATTTGATCCTCATGGTTGAACTCAGCCAGATTACACCTCCGGTGGGATTTAATCTCTTTGTCATTCAGGGGCTTACCGGGGAACCGATCCTCAATATCGCCAGATATGCCCTGCCATTTTTTTTCCTGATGCTCTTCACCACCGCGATTATCACGATCTTTCCGCAGATCGCCCTGTTTTTGCCCCAATTGATGATCGGCAATTGATGAAGCAAAGGATCAAATGACCGACACCAGACGTCAGATCAGGCACTGCAGTCAGGGATTAAGGTGATTTATTAATACAGAGTTCTTTGCAGTGAGCTGAAATTTGTATGATTTTTTGGACACTTTATTGTGAAGTGTTTGTAAATCGAGGTTTCAGGTGTCAGCCCTGCCTCTGGCCGCAGACGTCCAGTTTGATCGAAAAAGAAACTTTGGGAAGAAATCGCGGTCGGTATCGCTATCGCTATCGCTATCGAAGTCTTTATCCTCATCATATCATTTCTCGATACCGATACCGATTCCGATAGCGATAGCGATGGGAAAAATTTGAAGTTTCATACGAGCCCTGCCTCTGGCATGGCTGACACATAATTGATTGATATTTAAATCAACAATCCTAAATCGTATATCGGGAATGCTCTATGTCTTCTATCCATCTCCAAGAACTGACCTGGGCTGAAGTTGAAGCCTATCTTCAACAGGATGACCGCTGCCTGATTCCGGTTGGCAGCACGGAACAACACGGTCGGTTCGCACCACTGGGAACGGACAGCTATTTGGCTCAGGCCCTGGCGGAAGAAGGAGGGCGGAAAAGCGGCGTCCTGGTGACCCCGCCGGTCTGGTTCGGCTGGAGTCCTCACCATCTGGTCTGCCCCGGCACCATCAGCATTCGGGCCGAAATCCTGATCGAGATGCTTTTTGATGTCTTCAAATCGCTCTCCGCGCATGGTTTTAAGAAATTTGTGGTCATCAACGGGCATCGAATTGTGAATATTCCCTGGATGCAGATTGCCTGCCAGCGGGCCCAGGAAGAATTGCAGATTCGGACGCTTCTTTTTGACCCCGCCTATATGAGTAAAGAGATCGGGACGCAGTTGGGTTTTGGAGAAATCGGACATGCTGAGGAAATTGAGATTTCTCAGATGCTTCACTGTTTTCCGGACCTGGTCGACCTGTCCCTGGCCAAGGATCACCCTCACTCCGGGCAGGGACATTACCATATTGACCCCCGCAATCCCCGGGATACCCTTTGCTACGTACCCTCGACTCTTGCAGCCCAGCAGGAGATTCTTCAAAAGACAGGGGATACCGTGGGGGGGAATCCTGAACAGGCATCGGCAGCCAAAGGGAAAACGTACCACGAGCATTTAATCCGTCGGCTTCTCGAAGTTCTTGATGTTCTTCAGTAAAAATAACAACAGGAGTTCTAAATAATGAAATCCATCGACTTGAATTGTGATATGGGTGAGAGTTTCGGCCGCTACAAACTCGGCCTCGATGAAGAGGTCATCAAAACAATCACCTCGGCCAATGTAGCCTGCGGCTGGCACGCCGGCGATCCGCTGGTCATGAATTCAACTGTGGCCATGGCCAAGGAGAACGGTGTAGGCCTGGGCGCGCATCCGGGATATCCGGATCTGCTCGGCTTTGGACGGCGGAATATGGACTGCACCCTGGAAGAGATCAGAAATTACGTGATCTACCAAATCGGGGCGCTTCAGGCCTTTTGCCGGGCCCATGAGGTCAAACTCCAGCACGTCAAACCCCACGGCAACCTTTATCTGACCATGCTTGAAAATGAAGACCTGGCCAAGTCCGTGGCCGAGGCTGTCGCCAGTGTCGATCCACAACTCATCTGTCTGACTTTGGCCGGCGCCAAAAACAGGAACATGACCCGGGCCTGTAAAGCTCTTGGTCTGAAAATCGCCTACGAGGCTTTTCCGGATCGGGCTTACACTGTAGACGGTACTCTGGTTTCCCGGCGCAAACCGGGCGCTGTGATTCATGATCCGCTTCAGGCCGCGGAAAGAGCCCTGCGCATGGCCCGGGATAATGAAGTCATAGCCGAGGATGGGACCAAGATTTCATTGGAGGTGAATACCCTCTGCGTTCATGGCGATACCGCGACTGCTGTTGATCTGGTGAAGAAAATCCATCAGGAGTTGAGCGCTGATGGCCTGGAAGTGAAGCCTTTGGGGCAGATTCTGTAAGCCAAAATTTTGAGGGAGAGGGCCAGAATATGGGACATGGGATTTACCCGGAGCCGCGTTTTCGAAGCGTCGGGGATCGGGCTCTGCTTGTCGAATATGGCGAGGGGATCGATCCGGAGTGCAACCGCAAAGTCAGAACCATGGCCTCTCTGTGCCAGTCTCAAGACATTCCCGGGGTGATTGAGGTGGTGCCGGCCTATCGTTCGTTTCAGCTCATTTTTGATCCCTTTGCAGCCGATCCAGCCTCTCTTGAAGCTTCCATTCGATCTTTAGAGGCGCGTTTGGATGCAGTCGAAGCGCCGCCAAGCAGGATCGTTAAAATTCCGGTTTGTTATGGGGATGAATTTGGTCCGGATCTAGCGTATGTGGCTGAACATAACGCCCTGAATTTGGATGAGGTTATTGATCTGCACAGCCAGGCAGAATATCTGATATATATGCTTGGCTTCACGCCGGGTTTCCCCTTTTTGGGGGGCCTGGACAAGCGGCTGCACACCCCGAGACGGGAAACGCCGCGGAGCGAGGTTCCCAAGGGATCCGTAGCCATCGCCAATGGCCAGACAGGGATTTACCCCTTGAGCAGTCCCGGAGGATGGCAGTTGATCGGTCGAACACCGCTGACGCTTTTTCAGCCGCAAAAGGATCAGCCGATCTCGTATAATCCAGGGGACAGACTCGTCTTTACGCCGATCTCCAAAGAAGAATATCTGCTTATAGAAAAGGAGGGGGGGTCATGAGTGAGCAGTTCCTTGTCGTCAAACCGGGGTCCTATTCCACGATTCAAGATTTGGGGCGTTACGGGTATCAGGATCTTGGGGTCCCGGTCAGCGGGGCCTTGGACCAATTTGCCGCGAGAGCCGCCAACCTGCTGCTTGGCAACCCCGAATCCGCTGCGGTTCTGGAATGCACTGTGATCGGACCGACTCTGGCTGTTTTACGGGATGCGGAACTGGCCGTGACCGGGGCTGCGCTGGACGTCAAGCTGAACACGACCAACCTGCCGATCTGGTCGCGCTTTCGGGTCCAGGCCGGCGATCTCCTGCATCTCAGGCAGGCCAAAAAAGGATGCCGCACCTACTTGGCCGTCCCCGGAGGTTTTGATGTCCCGATGGTCATGAACAGCCGTTCGACCTGCGTCGCCGGAGGGTTCGGCGGTCTGCACGGCCGGCCCCTTCAAAAAGGGGATTTTCTGCCTGCGCCTGAGATGCCGGTGTCCGCTGCTCCTGAAATTATTCTTTCCCCGGACTTGATCCCTGAGTTCGGCACACAGGGGCTTCAGCTCAAAGTTGTTCCGGGTCCGCAGGATAAATTGTTTAGCAAAGGGGGACTGGAAACATTTTTTCACTCGGAATATGTGATCAGCCCCAAAGCCAACCGCATGGGCTACCGGTTGGAAGGGCCGGTGGTGGAGCGCGATCCGGACGCAGAGCAGAGCATCATCTCTGAAGCGAGCCTGCCCGGAAATGTCCAGGTACCGGCGGACGGACAGCCGATTATTCTCCTGGTGGAGCAGACCGTGGGGGGGTATACCAAGATCGCAACAGTCATCTCCAGCGATCTCCCCAAAATCGCCCAGGCCCTGCCCGGACAGAAAGTTCGTTTTCAACCGGTCTCCCTAAAAGAGGCTCATGAGGCCCTTGAAGAGCAGGAGCGGCACATGCAGCGTATCAAGGATTTTTTGACAGAATCGAACAATTGACTTATGAAGCAGTTTCTATGAAAAAGCAAAAAAAACTCAAAGAGTATCGGATCAACCGGGAATGGTGTAAAGGGTGCGGGATTTGCGTCCATTTTTGTCCAAAGGATGTTCTGGAGCTCGACCAGGACGGCAAATCCAGTGTTATCCGGCCGGATGACTGCATTGTCTGCGGTTTTTGTGAACGTTTGTGTCCTGATCTGGCCATCACCATCATCCCGGAAGAACAGGAAGCAGCATGACCCAAGACATCAAATTCATTCAAGGCAACGAGGTCTGTGTAGAGGCCGCTCTCTATGCCGGCCTGGATTTTTTCGCCGGCTATCCCATCACGCCCTCTTCGGAAATCGCGGAACACATGGCGGTCAGACTGCCCGGCATCGGGGGCAAATTTCTCCAGATGGAGGATGAAATCTCTTCAATCTGCGCCATCACCGGGGCCTCCCTCACCGGGCACAAGGCCATGACCGCCACCAGCGGCCCGGGTTTTTCCCTGATGCAGGAGGCCCTGGGTTACGCGATTATGACCGAGATCCCCTGCGTGATCACCAATGTCCAGCGGGGCGGGCCATCCACCGGGCTGCCGACCCACGGGAGTCAGGGGGACGTCAATCAGGCCCGCTGGGGCACCCACGGCGATCATGCCATTATCGCCCTGACCGCTTCCAATCACCAGGACCTGTTCCAGATCACGGTGGAGGCCTTTAATCTGGCGGAGACCTATCGTACCCCCGTGATTCTCCTGCTGGACGAAATGCTCGGTCACATGCGGGAGAAATTGATCATCCCCAAGGTGGATGAAATCCCGGTGGTCAAGCGGCTGCGGACCGCCGTGCCGGATGGGGTGGATTTCCATCCCTACCTGCCGCGGGAGGACGGGCGCCTGCCCATGTCGGATTTCGGGGACAAACACCGCTATAATGTCACCGGCCTGTATCATGATATGTGGGGCTTTCCCACCAGCGATCCCCAAGTCATCCACGGCCTGATTCATCATTTGATGGACAAGATTGAAAACCGGGTGGAGCAGTTGACCCGGTATAAAGAATATTTCCTGGAGGATGCCGAGGTGATCCTCATCTCCTATGGTTCCTCGGCCCGCTCTGCACTGCACATTGTGAAGAATCGCCGGAAAAGGGGCGAGCGGCTGGGACTTTTGGAGCTACAGACCCTGTGGCCATTCCCGGCCGGCCTGGTGCGCCGGAAAACCAGGCAGGCCGATTTTGTAGCGGTGGTGGAGATGAACATGGGACAGATCGTGGACGAGGTCAAAAAAGTGGTGGACCAGCACAAGCGCGTGTTTCTGGTCAATCGGGTCGACGGCGGATTCATAACGCCTGAGAACATAAAGGATATGATCAGACTCATTCAGGGGCGCGGCGTCTAATATCCAGTTTTGAGCTCAGCGGCAAGAACCCTGAGCTCAAAACTGGATAACAATATCGAATTTACTGGAGTTTCATCTTGGGCCAATTTTTGGTATCTGCTCAATAAATTTACTTAAATAGAAAGTCTCGATTATCAAGGCCTACGATTTATTGACAATCTCAATTTATGACGAGCGTAAATATGGCAGTACACAATTATATTCGGCAGCGGTTTTTCCCACATCTCTGGTGCCCCGGCTGCGGGCACGGCACGATATTAAACAATATGCTCCGGGCCGTGGATGAATTGGGCATCAGCAAGAACGATCTGGTCATGGTTTCCGGAATCGGATGTTCCTCGAGGATTTCCGGGTATGTGGACTTTCATTCTCTGCACACCATCCACGGGCGGGCCCTGGCCTATGCCACCGGGGTGAAAATGAGCCAGCCCAGGCTCAATGTCCTTATTCCCATGGGGGATGGGGATGCCCTGGCTATCGGAGGAAATCACTTCATTCATGCCTGCCGCAGAAACATGGATTTGACGGCCATTATCATGAACAACCGTATTTACGGCATGACCGGCGGGCAGTTTTCACCCTTGTCCGGCGAGGGTATTCTGTGCACCACGGCCCCCCAGCTGACCATCGACCGTTCCTTTGATACGGTGGAGCTGGCCCTGGCCTCGGGGGCGTCCTTCGTGGCCCGGACCACGTCCTTTCATGTCCGGGAGATCACCAAGCTCATCGCCAGAGCCATTCAGCACAAGGGATTCTCAGTGGTGGAGATTCTGTCCCAGTGCCCCACCCATTTCGGGAGGAAAAACAAGTTGGGAGATGCTTCCAATATGTTGGAATTTTTCAAGAAAAATACAACACCCTTTGGCTCCAAAGCCAAGCAGGACAATCCGGAACTTATTGAACGGGGCATATTTCGCGAGCTGGACATCCCGGATTACTGCGCCGATTATGAACGGACCATCCAAAAAGCGCAAAAGGGAAAGTCGTCATGAGCAGAACCAGATTGATATTTTCCGGCTCCGGAGGACAGGGCTTGATCACCGCGGCCATTATCCTGGCGGAGGCTGCGGTGATTTATGAAGGCAGGAATGCGACGCAGTCTCAGTCCTATGGTGCCGCCGCCAGGGGCGGGGTGACCCGATCCGATATCATCATTTCCGAGAATCAGATCGACTTTCCCAAGGTGAACAATCCCGACGTCCTGGTCTGTCTGACCCAAGAGGCCTACAATGCCACCTACGGGGACATCAGGCCCGGAGGGCTGCTCTTGACCGACCCTCATTTCGTGGAGATCCAAACCAAGGCCGATGCCCGCCAGATCCGCCTGCCGCTGTATAGAGCCATTATGGAGCAAATCGGGAAGCCTATTGTCCTGAATATCTGCATGCTCGGCGCCCTGCAGGCTTTGACTGGTTTGGTACGGCAGGACTCCCTGATCAAGGTCCTGCAGACCCGGGTCCCCGGTCCGTTTCTGGAGATGAACAAGGAGGCTCTGGAACTCGGCCGGGAATTGTCCGAGTGAGCCTTGCAGTCAGCCGGCTCCCCTTCTTTATGATGTCCTGAACAGCTGTGCATACTCCGGGACGATGTCCCTGGTGAAGCCCTGCATGCCTTCCATGGTTTTGGGGTGTATCAGGAGCTCGGAAATGACGTCGAAAGGCAGCGTGGCGATATGGGCGCCGACCAGGGCCGCTTCCCGGACTTGCCGCGGATTGCGGATGGACGCCGCCAGGACTTCGCAGGCAAATCCAAAACGCCCCAGAATGTCAACGCACTGTCCCACCAGGTCGATCCCCGAAACCAGACCCTTGTCCTCCAGAGGCTCCCCATTTTTCTCCAGGCCGTAGGACGGGAAGTAGTCCTTTTTATCAAAGGCGAGTCCGTTTTCTTCTCGGAGATAATCGTCCAAGCGGCCGGCAAAAGGGCTGACCATGGCCGCTCCGGCCTTGGCCGCCAGCAGGGCCTGCTCCGGCGTGAAGATCAGGGTACAGTTCACCGGAATGCCCCGGTCCGCTAAGGCCTTGATGGTCTCCACCCCCTCGTAATGGGATTCGGCGTCCGGCTCGAGGACCGGATTTATCGGAATTTTGACGAACACGTTTTCTGCAATGGGGTTGAACTGAGCGTACAGGAACATTCCCTCTTTTTCCATTTCGTTCCGATTTGTTCCAATAACTTCCAAGCTGACCGGGGCTTCACCGGCAGCTTGCAACACCCTGCGCAGGTAATCCTTCATGTCCACGGCTTGACCCTGCTCCTGCTGCTTGAGTACGGCTTTTTTGATCAGAGAGGGATTGGTGGTCACTCCGTCCAGGATTCCATACTCTTTGGCCCTTTCAATGTGTTCCAGTTCGGCGCTGTCCAGAAAAATTTTCATTGCGGTCTCCTTGTCTCTTGCTTTTGGGTCAGGTCCAGTTGAAGCATTGCCCCAGTATAGCAGGTGAAGGGCAGGTCCGGCAATCGTGTTGGACCGATCCAAGCGGGCTTTTACCGGAATAGGACCCTGAAGCCTTTGAATCAGCAGTCTTGGTCCATCAAAAATTTAATCAATCCATATTGCAGGATTGACAAACGGGTTCAGACTCCTCCATAACAAGTTGGTCTGCATCTTGCATCAGATTTGGACAGTTCGCGGGACTGTTCTCAAAAAATCATACCAGGAGAAGGCAATCCAATGAGAAAGCATATTTTCGGTCCGGTCCCGTCCAGGCGTTTCGGTCGTTCCCTGGGCATCGACTGCAATGCCCCCAAAACCTGCACCCTGGACTGCGTCTTTTGTCAGCTCGGCCCGACCGCCCATAAGGCCGTCAGTCCTCAAACGCCGGTACGGGTGGAGGACCTGCTTCAGGAGATTGAACAGTGGCTGAAAACAGACGGACAGGCGGATGTGCTGACTTTTTCCGGGTCAGGGGAGCCCACCCTGCACCCCGGCCTGGGCGAGATCATCGAGGGCATTCGGTCCATGTGCTCCATGAAAATTCTGCTTTTGACCAACGGGACCCTGCTGCATCGTCCGGAAGTCCGAGCCGCGGCCCAAAAAGCGGACATGGTCAAATACTCCTTGAGCGCCTGGGATGCGGCCTCATTTGAAACGATCAACCGTCCGCATCCGGATATCACATTCCAGAGTCTGCTCTCCGGGCTTCAGGCCTTTCGGCAGAATTTCAACGGGGAATTTTATCAGGAAACTTTTGTTATTCAGGATGTCAATGACACGCCCGAGGCCATGGAGAAAATTGCCGCGTATTCACAAAGCATTAGACCGGATCGGGTGCAGCTGAACACGGCGGTCCGGCCTCCGGCTCAATCCTGGGTTCAGCCGGTAGGGCCGGAGAGGCTCCAACAATTGGCCCTTCATTTCGATCCCCCGGCGGAGATCATTGCGGAATTTCGTTCGCAGCAGCAGCCGGAGGTCAATTTGAAAGTTGAGCATATTCTAGAGATGCTCAAACGGCGGCCCTGCACTCTGGAGGACGTTGCGCACAGCTTTGGCCTTCATCCCAATGAAGCGACGAAATATCTGGGGCGACTGGTCCGCAGAGGGGAGGTGCGGGCCGAGACCCTGGGGGAGTCCACCTATTATCGGGCCACGGAAAGAATGTGAACGTCCAACATCGAACGTCGAACGTCGAATTTCAAATGAAGAAAAAAATGAATGAAATATCAATTACTTGAAAGAAGGGGCCTATTCGGGAATATGCACATGTCTTTTCTTTGATTCATCATTGGACGTTCGACGTTCGATGTTCGATGTTCATTCTGACCTCCAACATCCAACCGTCTGGCATTTCTTTCCCCCACTCCCCTTGTTTCAAAACAATTTCGAAGTTTCATAGGGCCTGAGCCTTGCTTCAATCAGTCGCTGTTTCGCGACTCTGTTGCATCGGAACAGCAACTCTATCCAGACCCGAGAACGGGCCTCGCAATCTCCTCTTTCAGGGATTCCAGGGAAAGACCTTCCAGCCATCGTTTCGCAGCGACTGTTCCCATCGCCGGGTTCCACAAAATCTATCGCTTTTTTTTGGCATCTTCCTTGCATAGAAGTAACTGCAGTGCAATCCGCCAAAACAAGGTGTACAATATCATCCAAAAAATGCGTCTCGTATTATTTGGAGAAGGAGGTGGTATCATGCCGCGTAGAGATGGAACAGGACCGGAAGGCCAGGGCCCGGGAACCGGCCGGAAGCAGGGTCCGTGCAAAAATGATCAGGGCCGGCGATCCGGCCAGGGCCGCGGGCGATCCGGCGGCAAGGGCCAGAGCCGCGAATCCGGCGGGAGACAGTAGGCCAGAGACAGTAGGCTAGGAGTCAGGAATCAGGAGTCAGGAGTCAGGAGTCAGCGCCGGCCGCTGGCCGGGCGGACCGGCCAGTTTGATCAATGAAGAAACCTCAGGAAGAAATCCCGGTCGGGATCGCTATCGCTATCGGAATCGAAGTCTTAATCCTCATCATATCAT
>JAABTT010000008.1 GCA_011389765.1 Desulfohalobiaceae bacterium S24
AGCTCAAAAGTAAAGGGACCCCCATTCCGTCCAACGACATCTGGATCGCGGCCCAGACCATGGAATCCGGAGCGGAACTCATCACCATGGATGCCCACTTTGAAAACATCGACGGACTCGTGGTCCGATTCTTTTCCAATCCCTGAACTCCTCCACGACTGCCCAGCCGGTCGCGACAAGGGCAAGGCTTTGTTTGCGCCGGCGATGGCGCTTTTTGCCCAGGAACGTCGCCGGGCAAAAAAAGAGAACCCATTCCTTCTTCATCCATCTCGAACATCTGCCTTTATCATCAAGTGCTTGTCGAGGCATAGCTGAAAGCGACGTCTGAAGGCTTTGCGAATGGTTGTTGCAGGAACTTCATTTTCTTTGAAAAAAACGCTCCAAATAGGTCTTTGTTTCCTTTGACACGAGGTCGTTCTGCCCTTTGTCCCCAGGCTCTCCTTCAGGAGAGATAGCCCAGCAGAAAAAGAGGAAAACGATCATCTCCTGGAGCAGAGACGTCTGCGAATACGATTTTGCGGTCGTACTTCACCCCCTTGAATTGGGACCGGCCTTTCCCGGGACCACCGATTTCAACAACCAGTTTCTTGGCCGCCTCCTGGATCAGGTAATCCGGCGTCTTGGCCCCGCGAGTGCTTTTCAGATACTGAAATCGTATTTTGGCCTGCTTCAGGGACTCTACAAAGAAGTCTTCGCGCAGCCCCCCGACTGCTTCTTCAATATCCCTGAAAAGCAATCGAACGGGCGGGGTCATGACAACCTTTGGCTCGCGCAGAACATTCGCCCCGGTAGGGAAAACCCGGTGCAGGATAAAAGCCCGCTCCAAATAATCGACATACTGCTCAGCCTTATACTTGGTAATGCCGATATTTCTGGACAGACTGGAGTAGTTCACACCGTCCACAGTTGATCGTCCCACGAACTGAAGCAGGCGCCTGATGGACTCGAGTTCGTTCAGAACGAGTCGGGCAACAGAAGGGATGTCCCTGTTGATGACCTTATCCACGATGTTCCTCAAAAAATCCAGGGGCTCCGGTTCCTCGAGGGCAAAAGGCAGGACCCCTCCCCGGAGATAGTCGTGAAAGAAGCGTCCGGACCGGAGATGCTCAGGTTCCCATTTTTGAGCGACAAGCTGCTCAAGGTTGAGTTTGGGAACAGTGATATTTTGGGAGAAGGCCAGGTACTCACGAAAGGAAAACCCATGGAGATTGTACAGGCGAACCCGGCGTGACAGGTCATGGGCGGATTCCTGCATTGCAAGTGCCACAGAACTCGAAAACAGCACCCGGATATCGACAAAATCGTAGAGTCGCTTCAGCAAAGCAGTGTGATCCGGAAGGAAGTGAATTTCATCCAGAAGAAAGGTTTGAAATCCGTAGTGTTGATTGAGACTTCGGATCACCTCCCAGGCGTTGTCATCATGATCGAGGGAATCCGCAGACAGATAAAACGCATTCTCGTGCTCAAGGGCGTACTGTCGAAGCAGTACTGTTTTGCCGGTTCCGCGGGCGCCGACGATTCCGATGAAATGCCTGCCCTGGTCAGACACCAGCCTGGAAAAAAGGAAGCGCTTGTACCTGTATTTTCGACCCTCATGTTTGGCCAGGTCGTGGAATTCGAGAAGCCTGTTGATCATCATGTCCCCTCATTTTGAAAAGTCATTTGACAAGATGTCTATCATTTTGTCAAATGGTTTTCCAAAATGATGATAAATAAACTATTTAGCTGTCCCCTTGTGCGTCCCTTACAGTAGGGCGGCTTAATCCGAGAGCCAGCCCCTCTGCCCGTTTTGGCCTGCCGCTCGGAGAGGGCGGCCTACTAAAGAACCCTGAATGAGATTGGATATCTCAAAAAGTGTCAACTACTTTTTAGAGGCGAAAGCTCGGCAGTAAACGTGGTGTTAAGTTCACATTGAACAAGCAATAATCACGCCAAACATCTCAAGTCAAATATATCAATGGCTTACGTCTTGAAGGAGGAACAGAAAGCAGGCATTTTGTCCGGTAAAAGCAGACAGATTGCTCCTGATTCAGGAGATGAGCCGGGCAGAATACAATTTCTCATTGACTTTTTTTATGCAGGTACCTAAAATAGAGTCATGACTTAGGTACCGAAAGTAAGTACCTGAAGGAGGTACATATGATTCAGGCTAAATTTCGTGTTGATGAAGCACAGGCTCACTTTTTACAAAATTTCAAATCCTATGGCTTTAAGGACAAAAGCTCTATGCTTCGGGCGGCCATAGAGCATTTCAAACAAGAAATCCAACAAGAAAGTCTTCGAAAATCTGCTGATTTATATTCCGAATTATATACCCAAGATGACGAACTCAAGGAACTCACGGAAACAGCGCTCTCTGGATGGCCGGAATGACAACGTTGAAAAGGGGCATGATTATTGACCTCAATCTCGAACCGTCGCTGAGCTCTGAAACCGGAAAAATCCGACCATGCGTGGTAGTAACCAATGATGTCTATAATGAACGAGTCCCGATTATCCAAGTTGTTCCAGTTACGCAGTGGAGTCCCCAAAAAGCCCGCATTCAAACCAATATTGAAATCCTTCCTTCACCAGAAAATGGTCTCTCCAAAAGATCCCTGGCAGACTGTCTGCAAACACGCCCCGTTGATCAGCGCCACAGATTGGTGAAAATCCGTGGGCATCTGTCCTCCGACAGCCTCAAGGCAATCGATCGATCCTTAAAAATTGTTTTTGAACTGAAGTGACATCCGGAAATGAAAGGAAGACTAGCGTTTAAGGAAACGCTTGTACCTGTATTTTCGACCCTTCTGTTTGGCCAGATCGTGGAATTCGAGTAGCCTGTCAATCATCATGCTCCCTCATTTTGAAAAGGTCGAGCTCGCAATAGTGATAGGGGAGTGAACAGGGGCGGGCACCTCTCTGTTTTCATGGGGATTCGGGCTGGATGAGCATGCTTCGAAGGTCGAACCCTAAGGCGGCCGAGTGCATCAGGCTATCGCAGGTGACGAGGACGGCCTTATGCTCCCAGCTGCAGGCCAGATGGAGCGCATCCAGGGTACGCAGGGAGGTTTTTCGTGCGGACAGCCATTTTTCGGCCCGGGAATAATGGACGGCGGTCAGGGGCTGGGTGGTGAAGAGTCCGGACTGCTGATCCCTAAAGAACAAGTCCTCGATCCGTGATGCCTGGGATTCTTCGATTTCCTGCATCCGAACCCAGCGGGACAGGGAAGAAGCGAATTCGACCCAGGTCAGGTCGCTGAGCAGAACCGGCGGCTTCAGCTGCAGCAGAAAATCTTCAAGGACAGGGCTGACGGCTTCTTCCCGGTAATAGGGAAGCAAAGCACTCGTATCGAGGTAATAGGACTCAGCCGCGTTCATCACGGATACTGCGGATTTCTTCTGTGGACGAACGAATGGCCTCGGGAATGCTCGCCCTGAATTCCCTTCTTCGAGGGAAGGAGGCCGCCTCCTGGCGGTGCTCTCGGAATTGCATAAGTTTTGCCACGGACTTGCCTCGCCGAGTGATGATCACCTCTTCACCGGTGCATACCGCATCGAGCAAACGTCCGATGTGCTGTCTGGCTTCACGTACATTGATTCGTTGCATAGACCCTCTCACTTCTTGTTTGGACTAAGTGTACATCTTTTTGTGTACATGTCAAGTGTTTATTCATTTAAAATAATCGCTGCAGCTGGATAGAAAAAAAGCGCGGCAACGGCTCTTTTCGCTGCTTGTCGCGGCGACTTGTCACGGCGTAACTGTCAAGTGAAGACGTAAGCTGAAAGCGACGCCTGAAGGCTCGGCGAACGGTTGTTCAAGGAACTTCTTTCCTTTTGAAACAGCACCTCAAAAAACTGTCCCTCTGCCTCTGCGCTCTTCCGCAAGTGATCCGCGCACAAGTCCGCAGCTATCCGGTCCGATGCCTATGCTTGATTCCTCTTTTCATTTTGGATATGAAATGAGCAGTTCATCTGAAAAATGCGTACCTTGAAGAATGGTCCCGCGAAGTTATATTTTGGGCTTTTCGAACTTAAAGCCGGATTTCAAACACATACAAAATCCAATCCATGCCTGATATCCGCTTCCATCCCAAAGGGCGGCTTCTGTTGGAAGACTCTCCGCAAGAAACCCAAGGCCCACCCGATTTTCAATCCTTGCGGGAGGGGTTTCGTTTTGACTGGCGCCTCGGTTTCTTCCTCCTGGCCGCGGAAACCGACACCGGCCATTATTCCCCGAGCATGCGTTTCTGGCGGGAGATCGCAGCCGATTATCTGACAAAAGTCTGTCATATCCCGGGTTCAGAGAGTGAGGTCTCGGTGCAGCCCCCGGCTGGTTCCACCCTGATGCGCTGGGTTCTGGATGCTCCGCCCATGACCGGTGTTGAATATCTTTCAGCCAAGCTGCTTTTGAAAGTCTTTACCGCCCTGGACCAATGGGGGTTGGAGACCATCAGAGCGGACGGTGGGCTGGATTCTTTTCTGAAAAAACGGGCACCGGACTGGAATCGGGTCGGCCGGGTCACCTTTCACCTGGCTGAAAACAAGAAACAACCGAGCCGCCCCTTTGCCTTCATGGCCTCTTTCAGCACAGGGATCGGGGCCGGAGGCAAAGTCAAGCATCTGCCCCTGGGCAAGGCCCTGGAACTCTACGCCGGCAACAGCAACAAACCTGCCTTGATCAAGCTGCTGTCTCCGGTCAATGAGGCGGCCAAGCAATTGGACTGGGTTCAGAAGCTGGTGGACAGCGGGCAAATATACCGTCCTCTGGCCTGGTCTCCGGAGCAGGCCTACCAACTGCTGTGCAGCACCTCGGCCTTGAAGGACAGCGGGCTCTCGGTCAAGTTGCCGGACTGGTGGAAAAAACGTCCCAAACCTCAGGTTCAGGCGACCATCGGGCAGCAGAAAGGCGTCTCCATGGGCGTCGAATCCCTGCTGGATTTCAGCGTTGAGGTTGCTCTGGGGGATACTGTGCTCTCCCGGGAAGAACTGGCTGAGATCCTCTCCAGCCAGGGAGGCCTGATCCAGCTCAAAGGGCAATGGGTGGAGGTGGACCAGGAAAGACTGCAGCAGGCCATTGATCACTGGAACAGTCTGAAGGAGAAAACGAAAAACGGCGGGGTCTCTTTCGTAGAGGGCATGCGTCTGCTGGCCGGGGCCTCGACCGACCTCAAGCATGAAGATCAGTCCGAGGAGGATCGCTCCTGGGTCCGGGTAGAAGCCGGGACAGCCATGCAGGAAGTGCTGGACCGACTCCATGAACCGGACCGGCTTGAGGGGTTACAGACCAACCAGGAGCTCCGGGCGACCCTGCGGCCCTATCAGCTGGAAGGGGTTTCCTGGCTGGATTTCCTTGCGGAATTGGGCCTGGGGGCCTGTCTGGCCGACGACATGGGGCTGGGCAAGACCCTGCAGGTCCTGGCCTTGCTCGCCGGCCGGCGCCAAAAGGGAACAGAGACCCCGGCACTCTTGATCCTCCCGGCCTCGCTTCTCGGAAATTGGAAAAGCGAAGCCGAACGTTTCACCCCCGGACTCAGGCTGCTCATGCTTCACCCTTCGGAAACGGACAAACGAACACTGACAGCGATTGGTAAGCATCCGCAAGAATTTCTCGGCACCTACGACCTGGTGGTCAGCACCTACTCCATGATCCACCGCCTGGACTGGCTGGCAGACCAGCGCTGGTCCCTGGTCATACTGGATGAGGCCCAGGCCGTCAAAAACCATGGCACCCGCCAGAGCAGGGCAGTCAAGAAACTCTCCGCCCAGGCCCGCATCGCCTTGACCGGAACCCCGATCGAAAACCGGCTAAGCGATCTCTGGTCTCTGTTCGATTTTTTAAACCCCGGTCTCCTGGGCTCGGCAAAGGTCTTCCAGGATTTCGTGAAAAAGATGGAAGGCAGGACCCAAAACCCTTTCGGCCCGCTGCGCAGGCTGGTCAGCCCCTATATTCTGCGCCGTTTGAAAACCGACAGCACGATCATCGCCGACCTGCCGGACAAGACCGAGACCGTCAGATACTGCAGCCTGACCAAGACCCAGATCAGGTACTACCAACAGGTCGTAAAGGCTATGAAGCAGGGCTTGCAAACAGAGGATGGTATGACCCGGCGGGGCCTGGTCCTGCAAACCCTGATGCGCTTGAAACAGATCTGCAATCATCCCAGCCAGTTTACAGGGGATGATGGATACGAGTCGGAGCAAAGCGGCAAGTTCAACCGCATCCGGGAGATCTGTCAGGAACTGGCCGATCGCCAGGAAAAGGCCCTGATCTTCACCCAGTTCAAGGAGATCATTCCTGCGCTGGAAGAACATCTGAGCCGTGTATTCGGCCACTCCGGCCTGGTCCTGCACGGTTCGACCGGCGTGAAGAAACGAAAAGGCCTGGTGGAACAGTTTCAGGATGACGAGGGACCGCCTTTTTTCATTCTCTCCTTAAAAGCCGGCGGCACAGGCTTGAATCTGACCGCGGCCTCCCATGTTATTCATTTTGATCGCTGGTGGAATCCGGCTGTGGAAAACCAGGCCACCGACAGGGCCTTTCGCATCGGACAGAAGAAGAACGTCCTCGTGCATAAATTCGTGACCACCGGGACGATAGAAGAACGGATCGACAGGCTCATCACTGAGAAGCAGGAACTGGCCGAGAGCCTTTTGGCCGGCAGCGGCGAGATCAAGCTGACCGAGCTCCCTGACGAGGAATTGCTTGAGCTGGTTCGACTCGATGTGAGCAGAGCCGGAGCCTGAACGGACTAGGGAGTCTGAGACGGGGAATGCAGATAGACAAAGACCAGTCCCCAAAGCTGGCTAAGTGCTCTGGTTTGTTATTGCATTGATTCAGGGATAAGTCCCTCAGGAGGAATAGGTTATGTCAGGCTGGGGATGGGGACGCTACGTCCCGGTGGCTGAACGACGGGCCAAGGCCCGTAAGAAAATGGAAAAACTCCGCAAACAGGGTCATGCTATCCAACCGGTGGAGATTTCCGGAAGGACCATCGCCCGGAGTTTCTGGGGGAAAGGATGGTGCGACCACCTGGAATCATTTTCCGACTACGCCAACCGCTTGCCGAGAGGCCGGACCTATGTGCGTAACGGCTCTGTCTGCCACCTGGAAATAGAGCCCGGCAGGATCAAGGCCATGGTCAGCGGATCGAGACTCTATAACGTAGAGATCGGTATCAAGACCCTTGCTCCGGCCGCCTGGAAACGGATAAAGGACAAGTGTTCCGGGGAAATTGGCTCCATCCTCGAGCTGCTCCGGGGCCAGCTGTCGGATCGGGTCATGGAAATTGTCTCCGACCGTGAGAACGGGCTGTTCCCTTTGCCCAACGAGATCACCCTGAAATGCGACTGTCCGGACTGGGCCGTCATGTGCAAGCATGTCTCCGCCGTCCTCTACGGCATCGGCAGCCGGCTGGACACTGAGCCGGAACTGCTGTTTCTGCTCCGGGACCAGGATCCGGCGGAGCTGATCGCTTCCGAGGTTTCCTTCCCTGTAGCCGAGGGGACAGCCCCGGAGGAGGTCCTCAGCGATGATGATCTGAGCAGTATTTTCGGCATTGAGCTGGATCAGGAGCCGGAGACCCCCACCCCTGCAAAAAAACGGAACGCTTCTCAAAAAGCGGCTTCGGCCGGGAAAAAATCCAAAAAGAAAAAAACGACTGTTTTCACCCCAAGCGGGAAAAACATCGCCCGGCTGCGCAAAAAGACCGGCCTCTCGGCAGCCTCATTCGCCGAGCAGATCGGAGTCAACCCGGCCAGTGTCTACCGCTGGGAAAAAAGTACCGGGAACCTGAAACTGCACAGCCGAACCTTGGCCGCATTGACCCGGATTGAGGCAAGCATCGGGAAAGAATGAGGCTGGGCAATTGGCAAGAGACATGTCGAGTCATACTATGAGGCAAAAAGAATCAAGGAATTTCACACCGGTCCCTCTGCCCCGGCCGCCGGACTGAAGCAGCTGGCAGGAAAAAATGAAGAGTTTAGCCCATAAATCGGCCCGCTCCAAATCCAGCGATGTCGAGCTTTTGAAAAAGCTGCTCTTGCGGGAGATCGTCTTTGAAGACGAAAAGCGCGGGGCTTTAAAGTAGGGAGCTGGACCCCGGCCTACGCCGGGGTGACGGAGAAAGCAAAGTCTCGTTTCATACCGATCGTTTGTCCCTCCAGCTTCAAAGCTCAGAATGGTTTTGCTGTCTTCCAGTTCTTCCATGCTGTCGTCCTCAAGGGACGCACCCAGCATTTCCTCGATTTCAGATTCCTCCACAATCTCCATGGGCTGAAAATCCGGACAGGCCTCCCGGTTGAAATCAAACCCCAAAAAATTTGGGGTACGATCCCGGCAGAACACCGCTCTTGACTTTTACGCAGAGAATAATCGATACTCAATATACCCGATATCTCCCCTTTGTCAGGTTTGACCTCTTTCTGGTAGATTTCAATTTCAGTATCCCGGAAATAATGACAGATGGGGTCTCGCGTTTCGGACCCGAAGCAGAGCTCGTCATTGCAAGCGAAGCAAGCCCCCGGGACCGCCCGATCGTCAGGCATTGCTTCAGCCAAGACGCATCGTTCGGTTCAATACCGGCCAAAGGCCGGTGCCGGGAAAGAACATTGAACCGGGCAGGCAATGAGGGGTGAGGGTGACAGTCTGTTGGAAAAGGACAGGTTCTTCATCGACCAAAGCGATGAAAGGGGAGTATCTATGCAGCCGGTGGAAGGTCGGAAAAGAGTGATTATCGAATCGCTCAGGCCAGAGGTCAATGCGGGCTGTTTCCCGGTCAAACGGGTCGTCGGCGACCTGTTCCGGGTCGGGGCGGATATCTTTACGGATGGCCATGATTCGCTCTGCGCCCGGCTCATGTTCCGGAAGCAGGGGGACCTCGACTGGCAGGAGACTGCCATGCAGCCCTTGGCCAATGATGCCTGGGAGGGGAGCTTTGCGCTCCCTGAACTCGGCTTTTATGAATACACGATCAAGGCCTGGGTGGACCATTTCCGCACCTGGCAGATCGATGTCCAGAAAAAACAGACAGCCGGGCAGGATGTGAAGACTGAAATTGCCGTGGGCCTGGAGATGCTGCGCCGGGTTCTGAAGATTGCTAGGGATCAGGATAAACAAAGGATCAGCGATCTTTTGCAGCAGGTCGAATCCTGCAATACTTCGGAGCAGGCCCTCGCTCTGATGGGCGCCTCTGAAACGGCCCGCTTCATGGAAGACTATCAGGAAGACAGGCACGCCGCGTATTATCCCAGTTTTTTGAAAGTGGAGGTGGACAGGCCCAAAGCGGGCTGCAGCGCCTGGTATGAGTTCTTTCCCCGCTCCTGGGGAAGATCTCCCGGCCGGCACGGGACTTTGCAGGACTGTCTACGGCTGCTGCCGGAAATCAGCCGGATGGGATTCGATGTGATCTATCTGCCGCCCATCCATCCCATTGGCCCCACAAAACGCAAAGGCAAAAACAACAACCCCGTTGCAGAACCCGAGGATCCCGGGAGTCCCTGGGCCATCGGCTCGGCGGACGGCGGACACAAGGCGGTGCATCCGGAGCTGGGTACCCTGGAGGATTTTCAGGAGCTGCGCCAGGCAGCCGGGGAGTATGGGCTGGAAATCGCCCTGGACTTGACCCTGCAGTGCTCCAATGACCATCCCTACCTGCAGGAGCATCCGGAATGGTTTCGCTGGCGGCCGGACGGAACGGTGCAATTCGCGGAAAACCCTCCCAAAAAATACGAGGACGTGATTCCCTTCGATTTCGAAACCGATGACTGGCGGGCCTTGTGGGGAGAACTCAAAAGCATCGTCACCTTCTGGATCGAACAGGGCGTGTCCATTTTCCGGGTGGACAATCCGCACACCAAACCCTTTGCCTTCTGGGAGTGGCTGATCGCCGAGATCAAAAAAGACAACCCGGAGGTTCTCTTTCTCGCCGAGGCCTTTACCCGGCCCAAAGTCATGTACCGGCTGGCCAAACTGGGCTTCAGCCAGTCCTATACCTATTTCGCCTGGCGTCACTCCCGGCAGGAGCTCACCGACTACCTGCAAGAATTGACCCAGACCGAGACCGCTGAATTCTTCCGGCCCAATTTCTGGCCCAATACCCCGGATATACTGCCGGAAATTCTGCAATACGGGGGCCGACCCGCCTTCATGATGCGTCTGGCCCTGGCCGCCACCTTGTCCTCCAATTACGGCATCTACGGTCCTGCTTTCGAACTCTGCGTCTCGGAGTCCCTGCCCGGACGGGAAGAATACCAGAACTCTGAAAAATATGAGATCAAAGAGTGGACCTGGGATCAGGCCGGCAACCTGAAAGACTTCATTGCCAAAATCAATCAGATCCGAAAAGACAATCCGGCCCTGCAATCCACAGCCAACATCGCCTTTCAGGAATGCGACAACCAGGCCATCCTGGTCTACAGCAAACACGATGCAGCATCGAACAATTTCATTCTGATCGCGGTCAACCTCGATCCCTTCCACACCCAGACGGGATGGATCAGGATGCCTTTGGAGCAACTGGACCTGCTGCCGGGCAGGCCGTACCTGCTTCAGGATCTGGTGGGGGATGAGAAATATATCTGGACCGAAGAATGGAACAGCCTGGAGTTGAATCCGCATATCACCCCGGTGCGGATATTCCGGATCCATCATCATCTGCGGACTGAAAACGACTTTGACTACTTTCTATAAGGACTCGCTCCATGCTTCCCAAACATATCCCCTTGCAAGAGGACCCTTTGTGGTACAAGGACGCGGTGATCTATCAGCTGCATGTCAAGGCCTTCATGGACAGTGACGGCAACGGAATCGGCGATTTTCAGGGCTTGCTCAGCAAATTGGATTATCTCCAGGACCTGGGCGTAACCGCCATCTGGCTGCTTCCTTTTTATCCTTCTCCAATGCGGGACGACGGCTACGACATCGCGGATTATCTGGGGGTTCATTCGGATTACGGCACGATCAAGGACTTCGAAGAGTTTCTCAAATCGGCCCATTACCGGGGCATGCGGGTCATCACCGAGCTCGTGCTCAATCACACCTCGGATCAGCATCGCTGGTTCAAACTGGCCCGGAGATCCCAGCCGGATTCGGAATTGCGCGGCTACTATGTCTGGAGCGACACGCCGGATGCATACCAGGATGCCAGGATTATTTTTCACGATTTCGAAACCTCCAACTGGACCTGGGACCCGGTGGCCCGGGCCTATTACTGGCATCGCTTTTATTCGCATCAGCCGGATTTGAATTTTGACAATCCCAAAGTCAAAAAGTCCCTGTTCAAAGTACTTGATTTCTGGCTGGGCCTGGGCGTGGACGGACTGCGCCTGGACGCCATTCCCTACTTATATGAAAGGGAGGGCACCAATTGCGAAAACCTCCCGGAAACACACGCCTTCATCAAGGAGCTCCGGGATTATGTGGATCAAAACTACACCCATCGCGCCTTGTTCGCCGAAGCCAATCAATGGCCGGAGGATGCCGCGGCCTATTTCGGAGCAAACGACGAGTGCCACATGGCCTTTCATTTCCCGATCATGCCCAGGCTCTTCATGGCGCTTAAGATGGAGGATCGGTTCCCGATCATCGATATTCTGGAACAGACCCCGACTATCCCCCAGGACTGCCAGTGGGCCATTTTCCTGCGCAACCACGATGAACTGACTCTGGAAATGGTCACAGACGAAGAGCGGGATTATATGTATCAGGTCTACGCCAAAGATCCCAGAGCCAGGCTGAACATGGGCATTCGCCGCCGTCTGGCCCCCCTCTTGAACAACAACCGCCGGAAGCTGGAACTCCTGTACACCCTGCTTTTCTCGCTTCCCGGAACCCCGATTGTGTATTACGGGGATGAAATCGGTATGGGAGACAATTATTTTCTGGGCGACCGCAACGGGGTCAGAACGCCCATGCAGTGGAGTCCGGACCGCAATGCCGGCTTTTCCAGAACCAACCCCCAATCTTTGTATCTTCCGGTGATCCTGGACCCCGAGTATCATTTTGAAGTGATCAATGTGGAGAATCAGGAAAAGAATCTGTCCTCGCTCTTGTGGTGGATGCGCCGCATGATCGCCATGCGCAAAAAGCATCCGGCCTTCGGCCGGGGCAGCATTGAATTTTGCTGGACGGAAAATCCCAAAGTTTTGGTGTTCTTGCGCCGATATCAAGACGAGTCGCTGCTGGTGATAATCAATCTGTCGGATTCCGCCCAGGTGGTGAGCATCGACCTGTCAGCCTACGCCGGGTATGTCCCGGTGGAGCTCTTCAGCGGCAACAACTTTCCAGGCATCAGGGACGATCCCGCGGTGTTCACCCTGGATAAACACAGCTATTTCTGGTTTTCCCTGCGCCAGGAGGACGAACTGAGTCTTGGCTATGATCCTGAGGATCTGCCTGTACTCGAATCGGTGACATCCTGGGACGGCGTGTTCCGGGAGCCCAACCGCAACCGTCTGGAAATGCAGATTCTGCCGAGGTATATCAAAAAACAGCGCTGGTTCCGCTCAAAGGGGCGGAATCTCAGGTCCCTGCGAATCCACGACGCATTTCAACTCCCCAATGAGGGCGGACACCATTCTCTGCTCATCGTGCAAATCCACTACCGCCAGGGCGATCCCGAATTCTATCTCCTCCCGCTTTCTTTCTGCCGGGAAGAGAACCTGCCGCAGCCGGAAGAATCCGCCGGACAGTGGATTATCGGCTATCTCAAGTTCCTGGGAGATAACGGGGTCTTGCTGGACAGCCTCTTTGATCCGGATTTCCGCCGCCTGCTCTTGATGCTGATAGCCCGGGAGAAACAGTACTCCCAGAGGCAGGGCAGGATCTTCGGTCTGGCCGGGGAGACACTCAAAACACGTTCGGATGCCGACTTGGAGTCGCTGGAGACGGCTGTATTCACGGCGGAGCAGAGCAACAGCTCCATCAAATACGACAACAGCTATCTTTTGAAGATGTATCGAAAATTGGAGCAGGGCATCAATCCTGATTCCGAAGTGGTCCTCTATCTCACGGAAAAGCAGCAGTTTCAGTACGCCGCGCCGTTTGCCGGACAGATACTTTACCGGAATGCCGATCAGGAAACCATGACCCTGGGACTTTTGCAGCACTTCATCCCCAACCAGGGAGATGCCTGGGATTTCGTCCTGAAGAATCTCCAGCACTATTTTGAAGCCATACTGGCCAAAAAGACTGAAATCACAGAAATTCCGAGTCCGGCGTCTTCTTTGTTCGCCAACCGCTTCGCCTCAGTGGAGGGAGTGCTACTGGAGAGCATCGGGGGGTATTTTCTGGAAATGATCCTGCTTTTGGGTCAGATCACCGCGGAAATGCACCTGGCCCTCAGCCGGGAGTTGGAAGACAAAGCCTTTGTTCCCGAATCATTTTCCAAGCTGTATCAGCGCTCCATGTACCAGTCCATGCGCAGTCTGACCAAAAAGACCATGAGCAGTCTGCAGCGCAACAGGCAGCAATTGCCCGAGTCCATTCAGGAGGAGGCCAGGGAGCTCATGGGAGAGGAGGCGGTGATTCTGGAGCAGCTGGGCGCCATCAGCAGACAGAAGATCGAGGGCTTGAAGATCCGTATCCATGGCGACTATCACCTGGGGCAGGTCCTGTATACCGGCAATAGCTTCCTGATTATCGATTTTGAAGGGGAACCGGCCCGGCCCTTGGGTGAGAGGCGCTTGAAGCGCTCCTGCCTGAAAGATGCGGCCGGGATGATCCGTTCCTTTCACTATGCCGCCTATTTTGCTCTGTATCAAAACGCAAGCGTGCGCAACAGCGATGTGGAATATCTCAGCAACTGGCTGGAACCCTGGTATCGGACAACAGCCGGCATCTTTCTGGAGTCCTATCTGGAAAAATTGCAGGGCACCCGGCTTATCCCCAAAAACCGCGATGAACAGGAGATGCTCCTGGACATTTACCTTTTGGAAAAGGCGGTTTATGAACTGGGGTATGAACTGGACAACCGTCCGGAATGGATTACGATCCCAATGCGGGGCATCCGGCAGATCCTGCAGCAGTAAGGCATGGTGCCTTTTTGAAAAGAAAGTAGAATGAACGTTGAACATCGAACGTCCAATGATGAATGATGAATCAAAGAAAAGACATGTTAAGAGTTTCGGATCGGACTCTTCTTGCAAGCAATTGGTATTTCATTTTCATTCTTCATTCGATGTTCGACGTTGGATGTTCGACGTTGGACGTTTACATTCTGTTTGATAGTATGAATGTCGATGCTTCAACGATCGTATGAAATTATGAATTTTAAAGATTTATGTGTCAGCTCTGCCAGCGGCCGGGCCGGCAATAAAAAGGGTCTCTCTTATGCAACATGCAATTTATCATGACGTCAGCCGTTTTCAGGAACTGGATATCTATCTTTTCAAGCAGGGCAATCATTACCAGCTGTATAACCGGCTGGGATCGCATCTCATGTTCAGAGGCGAACAGCGGGGCGTCTATTTTGCAGTCTGGGCGCCGAATGCCAGTTGCGTTTCGGTTGTCGGCGCATTCAACGACTGGAATCCCGAGTCCCATCCCCTGCAGATCCGCAGCGATCAATCCGGGATCTGGGAAGGCTTTCTGCCCGATCTCGATCCGGGACTGGTGTATAAGTACCATATCCAGTCAAATATGACCGAAACCCCGCTGCTGAAAACCGATCCTTTTGCCAAACGCGTGGAGTCGCCGGCTGAAATGCTGTCCGTGGTCTGGGACCTGGATTATGACTGGCAGGACAGGCAGTGGATGAAAAATCGAGCAAACCTGCAACAGCCGGGGGCACCCATGAGTGTCTACGAAATGCATCTTGGCTCCTGGATGAGGGTGCCGGAAGAAAACGACCGTTTTCTTAGCTATCGCGAGCTGGCCCCCGAGCTGGCTCGATACCTCAAAGACGCCGGGTTTACGCATGTGGAATTCATGCCGGTCATGGAACATCCCTTTTACGGCTCCTGGGGCTATCAATCCCTGGGGTATTTTGCACCAAGCTGCCGATACGGGACTCCCCAGGATTTCATGCATCTCGTCGACACCCTTCACCAGGTGGGAATCGGGGTTATTCTGGACTGGGTCCCCTCCCATTTTCCGGGCAATGAAAGCGGCCTGATCACCTTTGACGGCAGCCATCTGTACGAGCACAGCGATCCGCGTCAGGGCTTCCATCCGGAATGGACGAGCTACATCTTTAATTTAGGACGGAATGAAGTCCGCTCCTTTTTGATCAGCAGCGCATTGTTCTGGCTCGATGCCTATCATGCGGACGCCTTGCGGGTGGATGCCGTGGCCTCCATGCTATATCTGGATTACGGACGTACAAAGGGAGACTGGATTCCCAATCAATACGGGGGGCGGGAAAACCTGGAAGCCATCGATTTTATCCGTTCCCTGAATACGGCAGTGGAAGAGGCCCATCCCGAGGCCCTGACCATTGCCGAGGAGTCCACCTCCTGGCCCAATGTGACCCAGCCGGTGTATGCCGGGGGCTTAGGCTTCGGGATGAAGTGGAATATGGGCTGGATGCACGATACCCTGGAGTACATGTCCAAGACTCCGGAACACCGCAAATACCATCACAACAATCTGACTTTCAGCCTCTGGTATGCCTATGCCGAGAAGTTCCTTTTGCCCCTGTCCCATGACGAAGTGGTCTACGGCAAACGGTCCCTTTTGGGCAAGATGCCCGGGGATGCCTGGCAGCAAAGGGCGAACCTCCGCCTGCTCCTGGGATATATGTACACCTATCCCGGCAAGAAGCTGCTCTTCATGGGCGGGGAATTCGGGCAATGGAATGAGTGGTATCATGAGCAGAGCCTGGACTGGCATCTTCTTGAAGAGGCCGGGCACCAGGGTCTTTTCCGCTGGCTGCAGGAGTTGAATCTTCTCTACCGGCATGAGTCCGCCCTGAGTGAAGACGATTTCAATCCGGAGGGCTTTCGATGGATCGATTTTACGGACCAGGATCAATCCGTGATCAGCTATCTCCGGCAGGGCAAAAGCACCCGGGATAGCTTTTGCGTGGCCCTCAATTTTACGCCGGTGTCCCGAGGAAATTATCGACTGGGCGTGCCTGCCTCCGGTAGTTGGCAGGAAGTCTTGAACAGTGACGGGACTGAATACGGGGGCAGCGGACAGGGCAATCTCGGGGGCGTTCAGACCACCCCCGTGCCCATGCACGGTTATTACCAGTCGATAGTCCTGACTTTGCCGCCGCTGAGCGTTCTCATCTTCAAAAATCAAGGAGAACAGCCATGAAAATCGGAGCCTGGTATCAGGGCGACGATCGATGCCGGTTTTGCGTCTGGGCTCCGTTTGTCAGGAGTATGACCCTGCAGCTTGTTGCGCCCCAGAAGCGGGATGTGCCCATGGAACAGCTAAAGGATGGCTATTTTGCGGCCGACTGTTCCGGTGTCCCGTCCGGAAGCCGGTATTGCTTCCGTATGCCGGACGGGCGGCAGCTGCCTGATCCGGCCTCCCAGTTTCAGCCCGGTGACGTGCACGGTCTTTCCCAGGTGGTGGATCACCAGGCCTTCAAGTGGACGGATCAAGCCTGGCGGATGTTTCCCAAAGAGGAGATCGTCGCCTATGAACTGCACACCGGGACCTTCACCCCGGAGGGAAGCTTCGAAGCGGTTATTCCAAGACTAAAAGCCCTGCAGGAACTCGGGGTGAACAGCTTGAATCTGATGCCCGCGGCCCAGTTTCCAGGAACGCGGAACTGGGGCTATGACGGGGTGCAGCCCTTCGCGGTTCAAAACAGCTACGGCGGCCCCCAGGGACTGAAAGCTCTGGTGGATGCCTGTCACCGCCTAAGAATGGCTGTCTTCCTGGATGTGGTCTACAATCATCTCGGACCGGAAGGCAACTATCTGGATCAATTCGGTCCCTATTTCACGGATGCCTATCAGACCCCCTGGGGCCGGGCCTTGAATTTCGACGGAGCAGACAGCGATCAGGTCCGGAATTATTTCATCCAAAACGCCCTGTACTGGTTTCGGGAATTCCATCTGGACGGACTCCGCCTGGATGCGGTCCACGCCATCCTGGACATGAGCGCCAAGCCCTTTCTGCAGGAACTGGCCGAAGCCGTGCAGGCCTATAGGCAGGAACGCAGCAGCCCGGTCCTGCTCATCCCCGAGAGCGACCTGAACGACACCCGCCTGATTCGATCCTGGGAAAGCGGAGGCTTTGGTCACGACGCCCAGTGGAACGACGACTTTCATCATGCCCTGCACGCTCTGCTTACCGGGGAGCGGCAGGGCTATTACCGGGATTTCGGCCGGATCTCCGATCTGGTCAAAAGCTACACAAAGGGGTATGTCTACACCTGGGACTACTCCGCCTTCCGCCGGCGGCATCACGGCAATGACTCCGGAGACCTGCCCGGCAGCCGCTTTGTGGTCTTTGCCCAGAATCATGATCAGGTGGGCAACCGCCTGAAGGGGGACCGCCTGAGCGGGCTAATTTCCCGGGAAGCCCTGAAGCTGGGCGCGGCAAGTGTGCTTCTGTCTCCCTTTCTGCCCCTGCTCTTCATGGGCGAGGAATACGGCGAAGAAGCCCCGTTTCAGTATTTTGTCAGCCATGCCGATCCCGGGTTGATCCGAGCGGTGCGCAAAGGCCGGAAACAGGAATTCCAAGCCTTCGACTGGACGGAGGACCCCCCGGATCCGCAGGCGGAAGCAACATTTTTCCGCTCCCGGCTGAACTGGGAGCAGCGCGATTTAGGCCATCACAAACAGCTCCTGAATTTTTATCGAGAACTCATCCGGCTGCGCCGCGGCATCCCCGCCCTGGCCCGGTTGGACACCCAGAGTCTTTCAGCTTGGGGGGATGATCAGCTCCGGCTCCTCTTCCTGGAGCGCTGGCATGAAGAGAGTCATGTCTTGTGTCTGTTCAATTTCAATACCGAAACACAGCCTGCGCACCTGGATCTTTCCGAAGGTCAATGGAGCCGGGTGCTGGATTCAAGCGATACCGTCTATGGCGGACCTGGGTCCGGCCTGCCGGAGCGGATCAGTTCAGCCCGGGAGGTGCGCATCACGCCCTTGAGCGCGGCGGTCTATTGCCATAAGCAGGAGAACTGGACAGGCGAGGGCGGGTGAGGCAAGAGCTACGATATATTCTTAAAATGCAGCGAATCACGAGCAGGGTGGGTCACTATGCAGCGCTACATCTGTGTTCACGGACATTTTTATCAACCGCCCAGGGAAAATCCCTGGCTGGATGAAGTGGAACTTCAGGAATCAGCCGCACCGTTTCATGATTGGAATGAGAGGATCAGCGCGGAGTGCTACGGGCCGAACACCGCTTCACGCATCCTGGATCAGAATCGACGGATCATCGATATCGTGAACAATTACTCCAAAATCAGCTTCAATTTTGGTCCGACCCTCCTGTCCTGGATGGAAAAGCATCAGCCGGAGATCTATGAACAGATCCTTCAGGCCGATGCCTTGAGCCGGGAGAGGTTTTCCGGACACGGAGCGGCCATGGCCCAGGTCTACAACCACATGATCATGCCCCTGGCCGCCACCCGGGACAAATACACCCAGGTCATCTGGGGCATCGAGGATTTCAAGAAACGCTTCAAACGCTATCCCGAAGGAATGTGGCTGCCTGAAACCGCCGTAGATACGGAGAGTCTGGAAATTTTTGCTGAGCTGGGCATTGCCTTTACCCTGCTTTCACCCCATCAGGCGGCTCAGATCAGAGATCTGGAAGCGGAAGACTGGCAGGATGTTTCCGACGGGAGCATTGACCCCACCCGGGCCTATGTCTGCCGGCTTCCCTCCGGCAGGAGCATCAATCTGTTTTTCTATGACGGGCCCGTGTCCCAGGATATCGCCTTTGGGGGGCTGCTGGACAGCGGGGAGTTCTTTGCCGAACGCTTGAAGGGCGCCTTTTTCAGCGAACGGGACTGGCCCCAGCTGGTGCATGTGGCCACTGACGGGGAGACCTACGGCCATCACCATCATCTCGGAGACATGGCCCTGGCCTATTGCCTCTATCACCTGGAGGAAAACGAGCTGGCCCGGATCACCCTCTACGGCGAGTATCTGGACTGGTTTCCTCCCCAGTGGGAAGTCAGCATCAAGGAAAATACCTCCTGGAGCTGCGCCCATGGGGTGGAGCGCTGGCGCGGGGACTGCGGCTGCAGCAGCGGCATGAAGCCGCGCTGGAGTCAGACCTGGAGGAAGCCTCTGCGCGAGGCCGTGGATTTCCTCCGGGATTCGCTGGATCCTGTGTATGAACAGGAGGCAGAAGGCCTGCTCATCCGGCCCTGGGAGGCCCGGGACGACTATATTCAGGTCCTTCTGGAGCGCAGCACCGAGAGCATGGAGGCCTTTCTGGTCCGCAACACGAACCGGGCCTTGAATATCGAGGAACAGAAAAAGATTTTTAAGCTCATGGAGATGCAGAAAAACGCCATGCTCAGCTCTACCAGCTGCGGCTGGTTTTTCGACGAAATCTCCGGGATTGAAACCACCCAGGTCATGCGCTACGCCGCCCGGGCCC
The DNA here is from genome assembly GCA_011389765.1 of Desulfohalobiaceae bacterium S24. GTDB lineage: Bacteria > Desulfobacterota > Desulfovibrionia > Desulfovibrionales > Desulfothermaceae > JAABTT01. The sequence goes on from JAABTT010000008.1 coordinate 19,499, forward strand.
TGCAGCTGGTCAAGGACTATACGCAGAAGGATTTTGAAGCCGATTTCCTCGGCTTTCTGGATCAGGCCAAGAGCAATCTTCCCAGATTTCCCTCCGGACGTCAGGTCTATGAGGCCTTTGTCAAACCAGCCAGTCTGGACTTTTTGTTCATCGGCAGTCATTACGCTTTGTCTTCGCTTTTCGAGGAAGAACTGAAAGACATTCATATCTATTGCTATCGTGCGGAAAACATCCGCTACACCGACTATCAGATGGGCCATCTCAAACTGGCCGTTGGACAGACCCGGATCGTCTCCAGGATCACCTGGGATGAAGCCCTGCTCAGTTTCGCCGCTGTTTATCTGGGGGATCACAACGCCAACTGCGGTATTCGGGAGAACATGGACGAGGCGGCCTATGAACGGATGCATCAGGAGCTCAAATCAGTCTTCGACCTTGGCGACATCCCGGAGATCATCAGGACCATGGATCAGCATTTTGAACATCACAGCTATACCCTGTGGCATTTGTTCAAAGACGAGCAGCAGAAGGTCATTGCCGGGATTCTCCGCTCCAGCCTGCAGGAGGTGCAGACCATATACCGTCAGATGGTGGAAAATCATTCCCATTTTCTGAATTTTCTCACCGAAATCCGGGCCCCTTTGCCCCGCACCCTGCTCGTGGCCGCAGAAACTGTGGTGAACACCGACCTAAAGGCGCTCCTTGAACAGGATGTTCCTGATATTGAGGCCCTGAAGCATGTGATAAACGAAGAGGTCGCCCGCTGGGATATTCAACTGGACGCTTCTGAAATCGGCTACAAGACTTCCTGGAAAATCGAGGGGCTGATGGAGCTGCTGGCTGATGATCCCGAAAATTCAAGCCTCTTGGAGCAGATCGCCGGGCTGCTGGAGATCCTCTGTCCCCTCCAGCTCGAACTCAAGCTCTGGAAGGCCCAGAATATTCTGTTCATCCTGGGACAGGAACAGTATCCAATACAGGCTGAAAAAGCGGAGCAGGGCGATGCTTCGGCCTCGGAATGGGTCAAGCATTTCCGGCGCCTGGCCGAATATCTTCAGGTGGGGCTGGGTTAGGGGCTGGTGGCTGGTGGCTGGTTGCTGGATGCTGGTTGCTGGATGCTGGTGACTGGAGGCTGGTGTGGGGTGTCGGTGAAGCAAAAAATTCGCAAACTTGTATGAAACTTCGAAATTATTTTGAAACAAGCGGGTGTAGAAAAGAGATGTCAGAGATTGGAGTATCAAAGGTCAGAATGAACATCGAACATCGAACGTCGAACGTCCAATGATGAATCAAAGAAAAGACATGCTCATATACCCGAATCTGCTTTTTCTTTCAGGCAATTGGCATTTCATTCATTCTTCTTTTTTCTTCATTCAAAGTTCGACGTTCGACGTTCGATGTTGGACGTTCAAATTCTGCCTGAAGAAATGAATATCGAAACTTCAACACCTGACCCCCCCCATAATGAGGCAAGAAATAAACCAAGATGCCCAATAAATCCTTGACCTTTCCCATCGCCACCTATCGCCTCCAGTTCCGGCCGGAATTCGGCTTTGCCCAGGCCGGGGACATCGTACCCTACCTCAAGGCCCTGGGTATTTCCACGGTCTATGCCTCCCCGGTCTTTCAAGCCGGAAAGGGCAGTATCCACGGCTATGATGTCCTGGATCACACCCGGCTCAATCCTGAACTGGGCAGCCCGCAGGAATTTGATGCTCTGATCCGGGAGGTGCAGTCCTGCGGGATGAACTGGATTCAGGATATTGTGCCCAATCATATGGCCTATTCCCCGGACAATCCTCTGCTGGACGACGTGTTGTCCTGCGGGCCGCATTCCGAATACGCCAGGTTTTTTGATATCGATTTTGACCACGGCAACCCAAACCTCACCGGACGGGTCCTGGCACCGTTCCTGGGGACTCCGGCCGGTGAAGCGCTGCGAAATGGTGAAATCAGACTTGTCTATGAACCCGACGGATTTTGTCTGGAGTATTTTGAGTGGCGCCTGCCGCTCAGCCCCCGGACCCACTGGGACCTGCTCCAAAAAGGACAGCAGGTGATCGGACCGCCCGGGGAGATCGCAGCGCAGGAATTTTTGAAGTTCGAGAGCATGCTGGATCTTTTCAAACAATTGCTTGATCCGGCCAAATTACCCGGCGCCTGTTCCAGCCTCTTTTCTAACGCAAAAAAGGCCCTCTGGGAAATCCGGGAGCACAATCCGCCGTTTCGGGATTGGCTGCAGCAGACTGTCGATCATGTGAACCAGGCCCCGCAGCAGGAGGAAGGTTCGTCCTTTTTAACCCGAATCCTGTGCGGGCAGTTTTACCGCCTGAGCTGGTTCCGCACGGCCATGCAGGAGATCAACTACCGACGCTTTTTCACCATCAATGATTTGATCTGTGTGAACCTGGAACATCCCGGGGCCTTTGAAAGGGTGCATCGCCTGCCCTTTGAGCTTCTGGACAGCGGGGCGATTCAGGGACTGCGCATCGATCACCTGGACGGGATCGCCGATCCGAGGGGTTATTTGCAGGCGGTGCGCCGCCGGGTCCCGGAAGCCTGGCTGTATGTTGAAAAAATTCTGGGAGAGGAGGAAAAACTCCCGGAAGACTGGCCGGTGCAGGGCAGCACCGGGTATGATTTTCTGAATCTGCTCAACGGAGTGTTTGTGGATTCCTGGGAAGAAGAGTCCTTCAGCAGGATCTACAGCAATTTTTTGGGGACGGGCTCTTCAGCTCTACCGGACAATTGGGCCGAGAACAAGCGCCTGATCCTGAACACGGAGATGCAGGGGGATCTGGACAACCTGAGTGCTTTGCTGCTTGGATATCTGGCTGCCTGCCAGCCGGAGGACGATGTGACCCTGATCGGGCTCAGGCGGGCCATAGCCGAAATGCTGGTTCAGTTCCCGGTCTATCGGTCCTATCTGTCTCCGGGGTCCTGCACGGATCAGGATCTGGAGATGATCGGGCGGGCCGTTGACCGGGCCCGGCAAGCGGCTTCGGAGGCGGAGCGGGAGCTGCAGATCCTGAAGGATCTCCTGACCGTACCGGAAAACTCCCGGCCGGACGCTGAGCAGGAGCGATTCTGGTCCGGAATCAAGCGCTTTCAGCAGCTCTGCAGCCCCCTCATGGCCAAGGGCTTTGAAGACACCTCCCTCTATCTGAACAACCGGCTGCTGGCTTTGAACGAAGTGGGGGGGGATCCGGAACGATTTGGTGTGCAGCGGGCCAGGTTTAATGAAACAATCCACACCCGGGCAAAGCGCTGGCCCGGCTCCATGAACGCCACGGCCACCCATGATACCAAGCGGGGGGAAGACGTTCGGGCCAGGTTGAACGTCCTGTCCGAAATTCCGGATGAATGGCAGTCTTCCCTTGAAGAGTGGCGGGACATCCTAAAGACGGATTTCAAGTCCCTGGAAAGCGGAAGACAGCCGACCCGCAACGATCTCTATCTCCTTTTCCAGTCCCTGCTGGGGGCCTATCCTTTTGAGCGGCTGGAATATCCCGGTTTTCGGGACCGGATCAAGGCATACATGTGCAAGGCGGTCCGGGAGGGAAAGCAGAATTCCCAATGGATAGAGCCTGACGAGGCCTATGAACAGACCCTGCTGGACTGTATCGACCGCATGCTGCCTGAAAACGGACAGGGGGCTTTTCTGGACGCTTTCAAGCCCCTGCAACGCAAGCTTGCCACCTACGGCCTCTTCAATTCACTGTCCCAGACCCTGCTCAAGGTGACCCTGCCCGGGGTCCCGGATTTTTACCAGGGCAGCGAATTGTGGGATTTGAGTCTGGTGGATCCGGATAACCGCCGCCTAGTGGATTACGGGTTGCGCCGTGAGCTTCTGGAATACATCCGGAAGCAGGCCCGGCAGGACTTGCCCGGATTGCTCGAAGAGCTGCTGGAGACCCGTGAGGACGGGCGGATCAAGATGTATCTGGTCTGGAAAGGCCTGCAGGCCCGGAACCGGCTGGCCACACTCTTTTCCTCGGGACGGTATGTTCCCCTGTCGGTGCAGGGCCGGCATAGCCGGCACCTCCTGGCCTTTGCCCGGGAGTATCAGGGGCAGTGGGGCCTGGTGCTGGCCCCCAGGTTTTTGAGTTCCTTGATGGAGCCGGAGCAGATTCCCTGCGGATCGGATATCTGGGGAGATACTCGGGTACTGCTGCCGGAAGGCGCGCCTGCCGTCTGGCGGGAGCGTCTCTCCGGAAGACGGCTGGAGGGTCAGGAGAGCCTGCTGGTCGGGGAGGTACTGGAGCGCTTTCCGGCGGGGCTGCTGGTGGGGGGAGAAAAGATCTGAATGGACGGAGAGGACGAGGTGGACTCAGTGGACAGGGAAAAAGAAAAAAAAGATGAAGGCCTGATTCCGAAGCACGGCGGCTACCGGAAATTGAAGAGCTTTCAGGTGGCCCAGCTGGCCTATGACGTCACGGTCAGATTTTGTGAGCGCTACATCGACAGACGCAGCCGGACCCATGACCAGATGGTCCAGGCCGCCCGCTCCGGCGTGCAGAATATCGCCGAAGGCAGCAAGGCCTCCGGGACTTCGAAGAAATTCGAACTGAAGCTGACCAGCGTGGCCCGGGCCAGTCTGGAAGAGTTGAAGCTTGATTATGAGGATTTTCTCCGGCAGCGGCGCCTGCTCGCCTGGGATCGGGAAGATCCCCGCCGCAAGGATCTCATTGCCCGGCGATGCCGGACAGTGGAGGAGGTGGCCCAATGGACCCGTGAGGTGCATCGAAGCATGAGGGAGAGCACAACCGAAGTTGGGCCTGAGCCGTCCACCCAGTCCACTTCGTCCACTCAGTCCATCCCCTCTTCTTCTTCTCCTTCTTCCTCCCCTTCCAGCTATCCGGAGATTGCCGCCAATGGAGCCCTGGCCCTGATCGCGGTGGCCTGCAGTCTCCTGGATCGCCAACTCGCCGCCCAAGCCGAGGTCTTTGAGCGAGAGGGCGGCTTTACGGAGCGCCTTTATCAGAAACGGACCCAGGCCCGCAGAAAATCATGAGCCTGTTCGGCTCCGGCCTCACCCCTCATCGAATACGATTCCCCGGCGCTCCAGCAGACTGCCTTCGGCTGGAAGCCCGGCAAACAGACTTTTAATCCCGGACCGGACTTGGTGGGAAAGGTCTGGGAAGTCTGGAAAACCGATATGGCTTTCGACTAAAATAGTTGACGGCTTATCCGAATTGAATCCCCGATTCAAAAATCGGGGGATTCAATCCTGGGGTTAGTCAACTCAAAGCCTCATTGGAATTCCATCCTTTGGGTGGAAACCAGGAGGGCGCTCACGACCTGGGAAGGCCGGACTGCCAATATCGGATTTGTCTCGGATATCAGCGAACGGAAGCAAGCTGCAGAGGCCCTGGAGGCATTCCGGGCCGATCCAGAGGCCTTTGACCTGGTGGTCACGGACATGACCATGCCCAACATGACCGGGGTGCAGCTGGCTGCAGAACTCAAAAAAATCCGGCCGAACATACCAATTGTCCTGTGTACGGGCTTCAGCTACCAGATCGATGATGAAAAGCGCAGGGCCCTGGGAATTGAAGGTTTTGTCATGAAACCCATAATCATGAAGGAGATTGCCGCGGTCATTCGGAAGGCATGGACAGCAGGAGCAACTAGTATTTGGAATTTGTTTGGAGTTTGGGTTTTGTTATTTGGAATTTTAGCGTCGCTCGGCAGGTGGGTCAGCGGTACTAGCACCCTTCTGCCTGGAAAAACACAGGATCAGGCCGCAGACTGCGGTGACCCCGGCGGTGCTGCAAAAACCCAGTGCATAACTGCCGGTGACGTTGACCAGCATTGAAAAAACAGGGAGGCCGAGCAGGACCCCGAAAAAGGTAAAAAACAAGGAACCGCCGGTGGCCAGGCCGGCCAGTTCCGGCTTGACCACCCGGGCCACTTCGGCCAGATAGACCCCGTTCCAGCCGATGGCCACCGAGCCGAACAGGATGCACACGAGCAGCACGCCTGCATTCGGCCAGTGCGGAGAAAACAGGGCCGTCAGGAAGGAGGCGCAGGCCATGGCGATCCCCAGAAGACCGAGCATGAGGCGCGGGCTCAAGCACCGGTCGGCCATGACGCCCCACACAATTCGACCGATAATGCCGGCAACTTGAGCGGTGGAGAGCATGGCTCCGGCCCGAACCAGGCTCATCCCGATATCTTCGAGTAAATAGGTGACGATAAAGGAAATAAAACACAACTGCATGGTGGCAAAGAAAAAAGAGGCGAAAACGACCTGCCGAAGCCTGCGATGGGTGACGGCCAGTTTGAGGGGGCCGATGACGTGGTTCAGGCTGAATCCGGACTCTTTGGAGACATCCTGGTCATAGCGCCTTCTAAAGGGCTGTATGCAAACCATCAGGGTTAGGCTCAGGCCTCCCACCAGCAGGGCCGCAGCCTGCCATCCAAAGGAAAGTACGAGAAAGGGCACGCAGGCTCCGGCCAGGGCGCCTCCAACCGGAACCCCGGTCTGTTTGATGGAAAAGACCATGGACATGATTTGCGGGGGTGTGGTTTTGATCAGGAGGTGGGAACTGGCCGGTGTCGTCGGCCCGTATCCAAGCCCGATGATCAGACTCCCGATAATCATACACAGCAGGGAGGCCAGTGAAAAAAGGCCTAGCCCGGCCGCGCAAAAGAACAGACAGACCTGACTGACACAAACGGCCCCGAACCGTTCAATGAAATAGCCGCTGACAGGCGCCGAAATCATAGCCCCGATATAAATCAGAGAGACGAAAAGACCGACAAAACTCGCCTGAAAATGAAGCTCCGCGCTCACCACCGGCATGAAAACCGGAATGGCGACCGCGGTCATGGAAACCAGGGCCTGGACGGCCAGGGTGAGGACAATCGGCAGGATCACTTCGAACAGTTGTGGTCTGAAGGAGTTCTGCGCGGCGGATGTTTTTTTCATGGACGGCAAGTTGACAAGCTGATGCTTTCCCTTTCTCCGGCAATACAAGCGGCTGTTTCAGATTTGTCTGCCGTCAGAAACTCCCGGATGGCTTCCAAGTGTTCGCTGATCTTGATATAGCCGAGATCGACGGTCTGATTGACCCGTTTTTGATTCCGGCTGATAAAGCGGGTGGGCAGACTCTTTTCAAGAAATCCGGGCAGATAATGCAAGGCATTGAAGGGCCGGAACAAAATGACCAGCAATCGGTTCACTGGAAAATCTGTAAAATATTAAGGAGTCTCTATGAAACCACGTTCCGGCGGACTTCTCCTGCACCCCAGCTCTTTGCCGGCTCCCTTCGGGGTCGGAGACCTTGGCCCCGAAGCCTTTACCTTTGTTGATTTTCTGCACAGTTCCAGCCAGCGCTTCTGGCAGATACTCCCCTTGACCCCCGTCAGCCCGGCGAGTGGATATTCCCCTTACAACAGCCTCTCCGCCTTTGCCGGGAATACCCTGCTCATCAGCCCCGAGCTGCTGGTCCGGGACGGATTGCTGCAGGAACAGGACATTCTTGGATATCCGGGCTGCAATTCGGATCAGGCTGCCTATGCAGCCGCATTTGAATGGAAACAGGGCTTGTTTGATCAGGCCTTTGCCGCTTTTTGCCGCCTCGGCCCTGACCCTGATTTTGAGCGGTTCTGCCGCAAAAATGCCCACTGGCTGGAAGATTATGTCCTTTTTCTGGCTTTGAAGAAAGAATTCGGTCCCGAGAAAACCTGGAACGACTGGCCCGAGGCCTATCGCTCCCGCCGAAAAGAGGACTTGGCCGGTGCGGCCGGAGATCTCCGGGAAGACCTGGATCGGGAGCGTTTCCTCCAATATATGTTTTACCGCCAGTGGATGGCGCTCAAGGCCTATTGCCGCCGCAAACAGGTCCAGTTGATCGGTGATCTCCCCATTTATCCGGCCTATGACAGCGTGGACGTCTGGGTCCGGCCGGAACTGTTTAAGCTGGAGCCTGACGGGATGCCTCGCAGCGTCTCCGGTGTGCCTCCGGACTATTTCAGCGAGACCGGCCAGCTCTGGGGGAATCCGGTCTACGACTGGGCTGCTCACCAAAAAACCGGCTTTGCCTGGTGGATCGACAGGCTTGCGCACAACCTGGAGTGCTTGGACATGCTCAGGATCGATCATTTCCGAGGCTTTGTGGCCGCCTGGGAAGTTCCCTACGGCGACCGCACCGCCTTGAACGGCAGCTGGGCCGAGGCTCCGGCCAGGGAATTTTTCCGGACCCTCCAGCACAGCTTTCCCTGTCTGCCGATCATTGCCGAGGACCTTGGAGAGATCACCTCGGATGTCCGGGAAGTGATTTCTCTGTTTGACATCCCGGGAATGAAAGTGCTCCTGTTTGCCTTTGGCGATCAGGAGGGGAGCAATCCCTTCCTGCCTCATCTGTATCCCGAGAATTGCCTGGCCTATACCGGGACCCATGATACCAATACCGTTATGGGCTGGTGGGACCGGGAAACCACCCCGGAGATCCGGAATGAAGTCTTTGCCTACCTGGGGCGTGAGGTCCCGGAAGAAGAACTGCCCTGGGAACTGATCCGCCTGGGCATGATGTCCGTGGCCCGCCTGATGGTCGTCCCGGTCCAGGATCTGCTTTGTCTGCCTGCTGCGGCCCGAATGAACAACCCCGCTTCCGGCGTGGGCAACTGGGGCTGGCGACTTGTGCCGGGTCAGCTTGATTCCGGTCTGGCCCGGAAACTGGCCGCCATGACTAAAATTTACGGGCGAGGCTGAAAAAGGGTGCTTGAAAAAACGCATTTGGCGACAGGGCAGGTGCTGCGGAGAACAAGCTGAAGCTCAAACACGGAACGCAGGATCTGCAGCCCGAAACCTATTCGGCCGGCCTGTTAAAAAACAGGCCGGCCGAATAGGTTTACATGGGATGAAACCAGTGCTTGAAATTTGGATCGGACAGGCTGCAGATGGACTGCATCATATTCATCATCTGCTTGGTCACCGGCCCGGGAGACGGGGACAATTCCCTGTCTTCTATGCGTTTGACCGGCAGGACCTTGATGCCGGTATGCGAGGTGAAAATTTCATCCGCCTCCAGAAGTCTTTCCGGGGAATAGCGCTCTTCCGAGACAGGAATCCCGTATTTCGGGGCCGCCTCTAAAATCGACATCCGGCTGATACTCCTCAGAATATTTCCAGTGGGAGTTGTTATCAAGGTCCCGTCTTTGACCATAAAAACGGATTCAATAGAGCCCTCGGCCACATATCCCTCGCTGTCCAAAAGGATCCCCAGCGTATAGCCGCGGTTCACGGCGTCTTTCCGGGCCAGATAGCCATTCAGATAATTGGCGCAGGCCTTTGCCTCTCCGGGTATCATATCCGATCTGATTTTCCGCCATTTGCTGATACAGACATCAATGGGGTCTGGTTGATCCAGAGCAAGGTCTTCGTTTGCCGGGACAGTGAAAATGGCCACATCCAACTTGGAATCCAGGACGAGGTTGATGATCGCCTCTTCACCCCAATAGGCCACCAGCTTGACCAGTCCCCTGCTGATCTTGTTTTCACGAACTGTTTTCTTCACGCCGTCTTCTATGGCTTCTCGGGATGATCCCAGCTCCATGCCCAGCAAATCGGCACTGTGAAAGAGCCGGTCCAGGTGTTTATCCATGCGATAGGCATAGGCGCCCTCAGTCCCGGGATGAATGCCGAAGACTTCGAAGATGGCTGATCCGCGGCTGAAGCCATGGCTGAGTATGGGCACGGTGGCAGACTTCCAGGGAATCATCTGACCGTTGAGCCAGACCTTTTGTTGTTCCAGCATATCGTCCTCTTCTTTTTTTACGTGTGTTTCAGACCTCAAAAAAACTACCCCAGTCTGAGTCCCGGTGTCAATCCGCCGAGCCTTGAGAATTTCAAAAAACCACGAAACGCGCGTCTTGACACTTGGCGCATATGGGATAGGATACCGTAATTGGAAACCTCGATTTGCAGATAATTCACAACAAAGTGTCCAAAAAAGGTTTCAAAGTTTAACGTACTGTAAAGAGATCTGAAATTTTCCCATACCCTATAGAACCCTGCAGTTAAAGGAGACCTATGGATTATCAAAGCATTGAATTCAAAAAATATGAGGAAGGATACGCCTGCCTGAGGCTCAATCGCCCGGATTCTTTCAATGCCATCAACCGGGACCTGGTTGATGAAGTGAATGCGGTACTCCGGGTCGTACAAAACAATGCGGACATTCGGGTTCTGGTGCTCACCGGCAGCGGCAAGTCCTTCTGCTCCGGAGGCGATCTGGGGTGGTTGATGGAGGCGGAAGACCATGCGTCCAGGCGAAGCATTGTGGAACAGGCGGGTCAATTCATTCGCCGCTTGAACCAGCTGAGTAAACCGGTACTAGCCGCGGTAAACGGAGTTACGGCCGGAGCCGGGACCGGAGTGGCCCTGGCCTGCGATATCCTGATCGCCGCAGATACAGCCAGGTTTGGTCCGAATTTCGTAAACATCGGGGCTGTGCCGGACAGCGGGGCGTCCTGGTTTTTACCCCGCACAGTGGGCTATCATCAGGCGGCAAAACTCATGCTCGGCGGTGAGCTCCTGTCGGCGGCAGAAGCCTTGAAGCTGGGCATTTTTCAAGAAGTCGTCCCTGCCGATGCATTGGAAGACCGGGTGTTTGCCCTGGCCGAGAGGTTGGCAAAAGGCCCGCAGCAGGCCCTGTCCCTGATCAAACGCATGTTGAAAATGAGCGGGGACAATACGCTGCAGGCTCAACTGGAAATCGAAACATCCATGCAGGTCGCGGCCTGGTCCGATCCGGATTTTCAGGAAGGGGTCAAGGCTTTTCTGGAGCGCAGAAAACCCGATTTTTCCTGAAGCAACCTGATCGGTCGATCAGACCCCTTCAGGCGGAATGTCAGATAAAGCCCAGCATACGCGGCAGCCAGAGCGCCAAATTCGGGGTGTAGGTAATCAGAAACAGGACGGCGTACTGGATAAGCAAGAAGGGCAGAACCGCCTTGGTCACATAGATGATATCCCTGTTGGCCATGGAACCCACAATGTACAGGCTGACTCCCATGGGCGGAGTGCAGTAGGCAATGGCCAGGTTGACGGTCATAATCAGTCCGAAATGCATGGGGTCGACCTGAAAGGCTTCCAGCATGGGCAGAAAGACCGGCACCAGAATAAGGGTGGCGGAGATGATATCGATGAACATCCCGACCACCACCAAAAAAAGATTGATCAGGAGCAAAAAAATCAGCGGGGAGGTGATATTGGACAGCACGGCTTCGGCGATTTTGGCTGGTATAGCCTCCAGGGTCAGATAACGGCCGAGGCAGATGGCGCTGGCTACGATGAGCAGGAGGGTCGAGGAGGTCACCGCGGAATTGATGGTGATTTCTTTGAGTTTGCCGAGGGACAGGGTCCTGTGAATAAAGAGTTCGACGATGATGGCGTAGACGCAGGCCACCACTGCGGCTTCATTGGCGGTGAACACCCCGGAAAATATGCCGCCGAAGATAATCAAAGGCAGAAGCAGGGACCAGATGCCGTCTTTCAAGGCGATCAGGGTTTCTTGGATAGTGGGCCTGGGCATTCTGGTGATATGGGTTTTCCCCTGGTGCAGCACATAACTGTACAAGCAAAAGCCGATAATGATCAAAAAAGCCGGCAGGAAGCCGGTTAAAAACAGACCTTCCAGGGAAACGTTGGAGATCATGGAATACAGGATCATGGAGATGCTCGGGGGGACGATGACCCCGAGATTCGGGGAAGTGGTCATGATTCCCAGAGTATATTTTTCGTCATAGCCGTTTTCCAACAGAGCCGGGATCATAAAGCCGCCCAGGGCGACCACTGTGGCGACAGTGGAACCGGAGATGGCTCCGAACATGCCGCAGCCGATGACTCCGGCCATTCCCAGTCCGCCCGGAAGCCAGCTGACCATGATATTGGCGACCTTGATCAGCCGCTCTACGATGGAACCCGCGGTCATGATGCTGCCGCAGAGGATGAAGTACAGGACCACCACCAGGGAAAAATTGTCCATGCTGCGAAAGAAGGACTGGGCCAGAAGCATCAGGGGCAGTTCGGTAAAAAAAACAAAGGCCAGGACCGTGGTAAAGAAAAGGCACATGAACACCGGCACCATGGCCGCCATGCCGCCGAGCAGAATGAGCATGAGAATCAGGTAACTGGCTTCCATATGTGAACTCGTTCGCTCTCAGGAATTGCGTATCAGTTGAATGTCTTCATATATCACCTGGATGGTGCGCAGGAACATGAAGACCCCCATGATGGGCAAGATGGAGTAGAGATAGACTAAGGGAATCTGCAGGATGATTGTTTTCTGCTGGGTGAGTACCTGGAGCGAGGCCATCTTCCAGCCGAAGTAAAAGATGAATCCGGAAAAGCAGAGGGTCACCAGATACCCGAAAAAGGTTAAAGGATATTTCAGGGTCGGAAAAATCTGTTCAACTGCGTCGATCTTGATCATGGCCCGCCGTTTGATGGCCGCGCTGGCCCCGATAAAGGTTGTGAGGATGATCACTTCCCTGACCAGCTCTTCAGACCAGGCCAGGGAACTGTGAAACCCGTATCTGAGAACCACGTTGAAGAATAAGGAAAACAGGGCGATCATCACGGCTGAAAAGAGGGTCCAGTTTTCCAGAAAGGTCAAAACAGCGTCGATAATGCGGAAAAGTTTGGCCATATTCAACTTCAAGCCGGCAAGAGATTGAAAATGCAAGAAAGCAGGAAAGGGGTTGTCCCCTTCCCTGCTGGATTCAAAACGCCTTAATCAGCTTGGAAACACATATACTCCTGGACTTCCTGGAGATAATTTTCCGGTTGGTATGTGTCGCCGGGATAGATCTTATTGATTTCCTGGGCGTATTTCTTGTGGACTTCAGCAGCCTTTTCCCGTAGAAAATTCAGGTTTTTTTCCGGAAAATCGTAAAAAGTAACGCCGTTTTCTTCGGCCTTGGCGATTTGCGTCGTCTCCTGCTGTCTGACTTCTTTTCTGATTTTCGTGCAGACGTCATGTACGGTTTCTTTGAAAATCTTCTGCAAATCCGGGGGCAGACTGTTGAACCAGCCTTTGTTGAAGATCCAGATGAACAGGCCCTGGGCGTAGTTGATTCTGGTAAAATGCTTGGCGACTTCAAATTTTTTGGTGATATTGCAGACGGAAGGCGTGTGATCCAGGCCGTCGATGACGCCTTGTTTCAAGGCCACATGGACATCAGGCCAGGGCATGACCACGGCGTCGAGTCCCCATTTTTCATAGCTGATCTTGTTCACCGCAGCCTCGGCGATCCGAAATTTCACATTCCGCGCGTCATCCAGATTTTGGATGGGCGTGGTGGAGGCCCAGCCGTAATTGCCGTAGCCGGTGATATCCAGGGCCATGATGCCCTGATGATCCATGGACTTGAGGAAATGCTCGAAGAGCTTGCCGCTGTTGATAAATTTGTCGAGCTTGTCAAAGGAATTGATAAGAAAGGGGAGGTTGATGAGTCCGAATCTGGGACCCAGATTGGTTGCGGCCACGGAGCTGACCCCCATTCCCTGAATGGCGCCCATCTGGAGCATGTTCAGGACCTCCACTTCGCCGCCGAGCATGGAAAAGGGTTTGAAATCGATATAAATCTGGCCGTCGCTTCGTTCCCAGAGTTCATCCCGCAAGGCAAAACCGGCATAGACGCCTTTGAGCACCGGATGTGAGACATTGGAGACAATGCATTTGTATTTCGCTCCGGAAGGATCGAAATCTGGTTTCCAGGCATCGAGTTTGCCTGCCGAGGCAAAGCCTGTGGTCAAAATCAGTCCGAAAAGGACTCCGGTGAAAATGAAGAGCGCTTTTTTCATCTTTCCCTCCTACGGTAAGTTGACGGAGTTCATGGGACAATTCACTGATCCAACTGAACTTTTTCTCTAGTCTTTGGAAAAAGTTATTGGTTTTATCTCAGAGAACCTGCTCGTATTCTTGTTCTTAACAAGCGCATATCCAAAATCAAAAAGCATCTAGAGGCGCTGGTATTCGGTATTCAGTATGCTGAACACACGTATTCTAAAGATGAAGGCTACATACAGCAGTCGAAAAAGTCAACATAAAAACCAAGTTATTACAGTTTCAACCAGGTCTGTTCCAGGCCCAAATCAAAAGCCTTGAGATTGGCTTCCAGAAAGGACCGGCGGGTATTGGCCTTGAGGGTGGCTTTCATGGCTTCAGGGGTGATGGGCAGTTCATTCAGACCTATCAAGCCCCCCAAAAGAACCATGTTCAAGGATTGCAGACTCCCGGCTTCTTCCGCCCGGGCCTTGGCGTCAAAATGAAACACCTGCCGCACTTTTTCGCACAGGATTCCGAGAATATGCTTCGGATCCGGATAGGTCCCCTGTCCGATAGAGACGGTAAAGGGGGGCAGGGGAGCGGTATTGGTCACCACAAGACCGTTTTTGCGGACCTTTCCGATAGCCCGCAGGGTTTCCATCGGTTCAAATCCAACCAGGATATCCGCCTCTCCCTGAGCTACAATTGGGCTGTTGATATTGCCCAGGACCACGGCGGATTCCACGACTCCTCCCCGCTGGGCCATACCGTGAATTTCACTGACCAGGGCCGGAATGCCCTGAGCCAGGGCGGCCTCGCCCAGCAGGCGAGTGATCAAGAGATTGCCCTGTCCTCCGACGCCGACGAAAACAATACGTTTATCCTGCATTCATCCCCCCATACTGCATACTGCATACTGCTCCCCTGAGCCGTTTTGGAATCATCAGCCGAAACGGCCCCCCGGCCTTGGACTCGCCATGGAATATGGAGCAGTATCTATTTTGGTATTATACGAAAAACTATTTAAATTTGAAGCGTTCTGACGCTTCAAATTGGACGGATGGCCTTTTCCGGACAGACCTGGGCACAGAGAGCGCAGCCGACACACATGGCCTCGTCGATGCGAACCTGTTCGCCGTCCAGATAAATGGCCGGACAGGCCAGCAGCCGAACACAATCCCGATGATTGCGGCATCTATCCGGATCGACAAAATAGGGTTTTTTCGCTTTGGCTGTTTTGGCGGACTTGGCGAACAGGGGGCAGATTTCCTGGGAGATGATCACGGAAACACCCGGGGAGTCCAGGGTCGAACGGATGGTTTCAATGGACTTTTTCACGGCAAAGGGTTTGATCACGTGGACATCCTCCACGCCGCAGCCCTTGACCATCTGTTCAATGGAGACCCGATGCCGGTTCCAGTCGATGGGCCGGCCGTCAACCCCGGGATGCGGCTGATGTCCGGTCATGGCCGTGGTCCCGTTGTCCAGGATGACCAGGGTGAAATTGTGCCGGTTGTGCACGGCATTGACCAAGCCGGTCACTCCGGAATGAAAAAAGGTGGAATCGCCGATAAAGGCCACTGTTTTCTGCTCCGCGGCCTGGGCGAAACCGCAGGCCGAACTCACCGAGGAGCCCATGCAGATCAGAAAATCCGCCATGGAGATCGGAGGCAGCAGGCCCAGGGTGTAGCAGCCGATATCTGTGGGATAAATGGTTTCTTCACCATAAACCTGCTTGATTTCATAATATGTGGCCCGGTGCGGACAGCCGGCGCAGAGAGTGGGCGGCCGCTGGGGCAGATCCGGAATATCCGAGTCATCAATGGTTCCAGGATCGGGGAACTCAAGCCCAAAGGCCCGGGCAAGTGCCTGCCGGACCAGGGCCGGATTGTATTCGAAGAGTCTGGACAGCCCCCCGGTATTTTTTCCGAGGATGGAGACATCCAGGCCATTGTCATAGGCCAGAGCCTTGAGTTCCTGCTCGAGAACAGGCTCCAGTTCTTCCACCACCAGGACCGTTTCCACCTGCTTAAGGAACTGGAGGCAGAGATCGCGGGGTAGGGGATGGCTGAAGGTGAGTTTCAAAAGGCTGGTCCGGTCCTTGATATTTAGATCGTTGACCGCATCCAGGATATAATTGAAGGCCATGCCGTTGCCGACAAGACCAAAGGCGCCCCGGCCGATGATCTGATTGGCCTCCCAGTTTTCCGCCAAAGCAAGGGCCTGCTCCTGCCTGGAGAGCAAGACTCGATGCAGACGTCTGGAAACGGCCGGCACCGTGACAGTGTTGAAGGGATCTTTTTCAAAAGCCTTCTTGGTAATCGCCGCTTGCATCGGACCGAGGGTCACGGAGCCCCGCATGTGATTCAGTCGGGTGGTGGTGCGCAGGAGCACAGGCAGCTTCAGACTTTCCGAAAGCTCAAAAGCCCTGGCGGTGAGATCCTTCAATTCTTGAATCGTGGTGGGTTCCAGCATGGGCAGTCCGGACAGCCTGGCGTAATAGCGATTGTCCTGCTCGTTCTGGCTGGAAAACAGAGACGGATCGTCGGCCGTGACAATAACCATGCCGCCCTTGACCCCGACATAGGCCAGGGTCATCAAAGGATCGGCCGCTACGTTGACTCCGACATGCTTCATGGTCACCAGGGTCCTGAGTCCGGTGGCCGCGGCTCCGGCTCCGACCTCCAGGGCCACTTTTTCGTTGACGGAATATTCGAAATAGATATCCGTCTCCCGGGTCAATTGGAAAAATTGGAGCGGAATTTCCGAAGACGGGGTGCCGGGGTAGCAGGTTACAAAAGCGACGCCTGCTTCAATGGCCCCGCGGGCGATGGCCTCGTTGCCCAGGAGAAACTGACCGCTTCCCGGGCTGTCCGTCAAGAGTTTGTGCATTGCGTCCCCCCATCCGGAATTTGGGGGGAAATACTCTTGAATTTCCCCCAAAATTCCGGATACATCAAAGTTAAAATGTGTTTCAAATGCCTGTTCATTTGCCAGGCGATTCTAATATATCCATTTGGAGCGGTCTTCCCCTCCAAATGGATCAGTAGTCGTACCAGCCGGCCTTGGTCTTGCGTCCCAGACGCCCGGCCCGGATCATGGTCCGCAGGGAATAGGGGGTGGTGTGTTTCATCTCCCGGGGCAAGTCACTCTTAAAGACTTCGTTTACAAAATAGGCGATATCGATACCGGTCAGATCCATGAGTTCAAAGGGCCCCATGGGATGATTCAGGCCGAATTTAATGGCCTTGTCAATATCTTCCCGGCTGGCAATGCCTTCGTCGTAGAGCTTGATGGCCTCCATCAATTGCGGGATCATCAAGCGGTTGACAATAAAGCCGGCCTCGTCTTTCTTGACCAGGACCGGGACTTTCTTCAAGTCTTCGGCCAGTGCTTTGACCGCCTCCGCGGTTTCCTGACTGGTTTTCAAACCCTTGATCACCTCCACCAGCTTCATGATCGGAGCCGGATTGAAAAAATGCATGCCCGCCACTTTGTCCGGACGGTTGGTAACCGCCGCAATTTCCGTGATGGGCAGGGAAGAGGTATTGCTGGCCAGGACGACCCCGGGATCGGTAATGCTGTCCAGTTTTTTAAAGATATCCTGTTTGATTTTGATATCCTCTATGGCCGCCTCCACCACAAAATCGGCCTCTTGAAAATCCTGTAAATCCAAGGTTCCTTTGAGTCTGGCCGTAATTTCATCTTTGCCTTCCGGGCTGATTTTTTCCTTGGACACGAGCTTGGTCAAATTCTTCTCGATGAATCCCAGTCCTCTGTCGATGAAATCCTGCTGGATATCCTGAATGAGAACGGTGTATCCATTCTGGGCAAAAAGTTGCGCAATGCCGCTTCCCATGGCCCCCGCTCCGATAACGCCGACTGTTTTAATGTTCATTGCCTTGAACCTCCTTTTCAACTGAATGAATGTATAGATTATTTAAAGATACAGATACTTTTCAGGGCTTGAACTTCAGATAAATTTCTGCCGCAGCTGACGGTGAATGAGTTTCCCGGTAGGTGTCCGGGGCATCTCGACATCTGGAATGAAATCAATGCTCTTGGGGCATTTATAGCCTGCCAGAAACTGTTTGGCATGTTCCATAAGGATGCGGGCCAAATCCTGAGAAGGATCAAAATCGGCCTGGAGAACAACGCAGGCTTTGACGGTTTCCCCCCATTTTTCATGAGGGATGCCGATGACAGCAACATCCTGAACCGCTTCATGGGTGCTCAAAACATTCTCCACTTCCGAGGGATACACATTCTCGCCGCCGGTGATGATCATATTGGCCTTGCGATCTACCAGATAATAATAGCCGTCTTCATCCCGATAGCCCATATCTCCGGCGGAGGACCAGCCATCTGCAAAAGCGGACCGGGTCTTTCCCGGTTCCTTCAAGTATTCCTTGAAGAGCATCGGCGTGCGATAATACAACTCGCCGATTTCATTATCTGCCAGTTCGTTCCCGCTTTCATCGCAAATTTTAATTCTGTCGGTCCCGAAAATCTCTCTGCCGATGGAGCCGAGTTTTGCAAACTGTTCATCCGGTCTGAGCAGGGTGACCAGACCTCCTTCAGTGCTGCCGTATGCCTCCCAGAGCTCGGCATTGTTGAAATAGTCCATGATTTTGAGTTTCAGATCCTTCCTGGCCGGAGCCGAAGAGATGAGCAGCTGCCGGATAGAGCCGACTGCATAGCCTTTTTTCACCCGATCTTCAAGGGCCAGGATCATGACGTAGTGCGTGGGGACCAGGGAGGTAAAAGTGATCTCGTAGCGTTCAATGCACCTCAAAAGATCCTCCGGGTTGAAGCTGGCTTCATTATAGATAAAAACCGGCGCCCCCACCAGGGTATAGGCAAAGGAATAAAAAATGGAATTGACATGACACATGGGCATGACCAGCATGATTTTATCGCTGGGCCTGACCCCTATATTGATGTTATTCAAATAGTATTCCGCCATGTAGCTCTCGTGAGTGCGGACCACCCCCTTGGGTCGTCCCGTGGTTCCGGAAGTGTACATAATGGTCCAGGGATCCCGGCTGTGAACATCGGTCCGGGGTTCCTGCGCGGGGGACTCTTCCAGGAAGGACTCATAAGCGATGTAGCCCTCAGGAACCGGGTCCTCGCCAAGATAGATGAAATTCCCTTCAGGGATGTCCAGGCGGTCCCGGATGCTGTTGATCAGCTCCACAAAAGGGGCTTCCACCAGAAAGCCCTTGCACTCGGCATGATTGACCATGTATTCGATTTCCGGAGCGGCCAGTCTGAACATGACCGGGACCACTACCTGCCCCCCCTTGGCGCAACCGGCATAGAAATCCATCCATTCTCCCCGGTTGTAGCTGATCACCGCCAGAGTGTCCTGCGGCCCGATGCCGAGTACGTTCAGACCGTTGGCCAGCCGGCAGGCCCGTTCATTCCACTGCGCGAATGTATAGTCCTTTTGCTTGTCCTGCCAGCCGAGACTTTCCGGAAAATTCTTGGCATTCATCTTCAGGACCGTTCCGACATGCATCCAGTTGTTCCCGGTCATAGACTGCTCCAGATTAGCGTCTCGTGAGTTTTCGGTTTTCAGTGGCCTCTCCCTGCATCTCTAAATGATCAAACAGGCAGCTGTGGACTCCAAATCTTGAGGTCGAGTTGTCAGGTATGTCCGGAGTCTGCTTGCCTAGTATCGGGGCGGGATTCCAGCTCCAGCCCATAGAGTGCGGCCCCAAAGGCTCCGGTCAATTGAGGAAAGGGGGGCACCAATATTTCAGAACCGGTCAAGACCGTGGCCATTTCCGCCAAAAACGGATTGTGGGCCACCACCCCCCCGGTCAGAACCACTGCGTCGTCCAGAGTATCCATCTCCAGAACCCGCTTGAGCATGGAATGGTAGACGCCCTTGACAATGTCCTCAATTTTCCGTCCCTGCCGGATGTTCTCCAGGACTTCCGTCGCGGAAAACACGGTGCAGAAACTCCCGAGTTCAACCATTTCCTGCGACTGCCGGGCCAGATGATCCATATCCTCCAAGGCCAGATCCAGGCGCAGGGCCATTTCCTCCAGAAAAGCCCCGGTGCCTGCGGCGCATTTCCGGTTCATCTTGAAATGAATCCGGCGGCCGACATTATCGAGTTTGATAACTTTATTGTCCTGCCCTCCGATATCGATAATGGTCATGGCCATGGGGAAAAAATGGAAACAGCCTTTGGCATGACAGGCGATCTCGGTCTTGGTGATCCCGGAGCGGCGGACATTCTTGCGGCCGTAACCCGTGGCCACACAGCTGGTGAGGGAATCAGCGGACATCCCCGCCTTGTGAAGGGCCGCCTGCAGGCAGGTTTCAGCCGTCCCCGAAAAGTCTAGGCCGGATTTGAGGACATCAGACCCGAGCAGCTTTCGCTTCTGGTCCAGCACCACCGCCTTGGTGCGCGAGGCCCCGACGTCGACTCCGGCAAAGAGTCCGGTTGCGTGATGGGCTGTATTCATAGATTTTAATCAGGGATTGAGAATAAACAGCCTGCTGCAGGCTGTTTATTCTTCGAGCTGTTCAATAAAAGCTTCGATTTGCGTCTTGGTCTGTTCCTCGGAATAGCATCGGAGATCGTTGAGATCCCCGTTTATGGCCAGAGTCGCAATCCCGGACACGGACTGCAGACGTTGGGGAAGTCCGTATCTGGCATTGGAATTATTGGGACAGGTCTTGGAATCATGAAACAGGATTCCGTCGCAGTGATAGGCCCGGACATGTTCCCGGATATACTGTTCCTTGAATTGTTCATTGCGGACGATGAACAATTCGGTATAGGCCCGGGCCATGCTCTTAAAAGGGACTTCTGGGTCGAGTTGTTCATAAATCCAGCTGTTGCAGTAGGTGGAGGCCGTCACGCAGGTCTTGAGCGAGGCGAACAGCTCCGATAAAGCACGCAATTTCCCCCAGATGGGCATGCCGTCCCAATAGAGGCGGTGCTGTTCATCCGGAACAGCCGCTGTCCGGGTGCGGACCCGCTCCCGGAGTTCTGCCAGGAGCTGTTCGTAGTACTCCACGGCAACCTGCGTGCCCCGAGCCACTACCGCCGGTCCCATATGAATGCTATGATCAAAAAAACTCCAGGGAGAGGGCCGTTCCGCAGCCGTTTCCAGACAGGCCCGCCACAGTGCGGAGGTTGTTTTGGACAGCCGGACGGCTTCTTGAAAGCGTTCCAGGTCAAAGGGGCGTCCGGCGATCCTTTCGAGGTCCGGGACCAGGTCCTGGATCTGTTTGGCGATATCCTGGAGATGGTAGTCCTTGATCTTTCCAAGATCCCGATGACTAAAAATGCCCAGCAACGGAACCTGGAACTCCCTGGCGTACCAGGCAAACCAGTCCTGGACGTCCCGGCACTGATTGGTATTGAAAACAAGGACATCGGGTTTGGGGAGGGCATTGATGCCGTAGGCTTTGCTCAAAGGCGTCTTCTGCCTGAGATAGGAGCCGATATCACTGGTCAGATAGGAGCAGATTTCCGGGGAAAATCCCAGGGCATTGGCCGTGGGAATCAATTCCGTGGCCATTCGGGTTGCGCCGAGCATGGCGGCGTGATTTTCAGGAAAATAGACCAAAAACCCCATGCCGCGGAGCAATTCAACCGGTCCAACACTAGAGCACCAGGCTATTTTGCGTTCCCTGCTTTTCGCGGCGGCATCCAGCTCCAGAAAGTGATCGGCCATAATTTTTTTCAAGGTCTTGCCGGCCTGGAAGGCTGGAGCTCTGTGTTCGGCTGGTGTCTTCATATTTCCACTCAGGATAGAATGTTTTAAAAAAATTATCCGGACAACTGCGTTTTCCGGTCCCGCCGGGTTTAATCCGCCGGGAATGCGATTCAGATTAAAATTTTGATTCCAGGCCTTTGACCAGAGCCCGGAGGGTGGCGTTCAAGGGGGTGGGAATCCCGCACCTCTCGCCGTATTCAACGATCTTGCCGTTCATGAAGTCGATTTCTGTCCGGCGCCGGGCTTCAATATCCATGAGCATGGAGGGTTTGTGATCCCCGGCGTTTTTTAGATATCCCATACAGTAGGGATAATAATCCCAGCCCAGCTGGATTTCGTTCTCCCGGGCCACCCGAATGGATTCCTTGACCAGGGAATTGATGGTCTGAAAGACAATGGGATCGTTCATGGCCTGGGACATGGTCATTCCGGTTGTCGCGCAGACCGGATTCATGGAGGCATTCATGATCGATTTGCGCCAGACCATGGAGATGATTTGATCGGTGGGTCTGGTTTCAAGCCCGCCCTGGCTCAGGGCCTCTGCTATTCCCAGGGCCGCCGGGTCGCCGGCGGGGTCCAGGGCCTGGACAAAATGGGGCGGATGGTGAAATCCCATGCTCACACGGCCAGGGGCCGTGAGGGCGCAGCCCCAGTTGACCACCGCCCGCAGGACTGAAATCCGGCCCAGGGTCTCGGCAAGAAGCAATTCGGTGTCGATTCCGTTCTGCCAGCTGACCACAGCGGTTTTCTTGCGCTGGAAGGATTCCAGGGAGGAAGTCAAAAGGGGCAGGGAATTGGCTTTCACGGTGACAAATACAACATCCGGCGCGTATTGCACCAGCTCATCGACATCAGTGCAGATGTAGTCCACTTTCTGCTGCAGGACTTCGGCCCCTTCGATCCTGATCCCGGGGTCCAGGGCCGGAGTGAGCAGATCGCTGAGAATATCGCACAGGATGACCCGAAAACCGCCCTTGGCCAGATACGCGGCTACTATGCAACCCACCGGGCCGGCGCCTATGACGGCGAAAGTCCGGGGCTGGAACGGGGAATTGTCTTGGTCCATGGATTCCTCCACGTATAAAACGTACACAATATATCATTTTTTAAATAGCAAGTACAAAATGTTGTTAAAATTGGACATTATTAAAATCTATCAGCTGCTTCGGCGCCTTCTGAGTCCAGCATTCCGAAGGCCTCGGCATCCAGCAGGACCACGCCTTGTTCCTCCAGGATCTTGATGGCCTGGTCGTTATCGCTGAACCGAAAGATCATGATCGCGTCTTTTTCCCTGAGCCCGGCAAAGGCATACATGTATTCCACATAGACCCGGGCCTTGAGCAAAGGTTTGAGCAGGCCGGCCAGACTTTTCGGGTGATCCGGGATCTTCGCGGCCACGACTTCATTGACTTTGGCCGGAATCTGCTTCTGCATGAGAATTCGGCGGGCCGTGGGCACATCCGAGACAAGAAGCTTGAGGACGCCAAAATCCGAAGTTTCAACGAGATTCAAGGCCCTGAGATTAATCCCGGCCTCGCCCAGGGCCTCGGTGACCTCAAAGATCCGTCCCGGAGAATTTTCAATGAACACTGATATTTGTTTGAGTTTCATCCTGTCTTCTCTCCTCAAGTCATCCGATTTTCAGAATCAAGGCCCCGCCTGTATCCCCGGCAGCACAGCCGGAAAACAGAAAGTACCCGCCCCCGTTCTGCACGGTTTCCTCAATGCCTTCAATCAGGCAGCGGGCCGCGGTTGGTCCCTGGGGATGGCCGAAAACCAGAGGGCTGCCGAAATTATTGAAGCCCATGGCATCGATGCCGAATTGTTTGGCCAGGAACAGATCGTTCACCGCAAACGGGTTGTGGGTTTTGAGGGTGCTGATGCTGTCCATTTGCAGCCCGGCCTTGTCCAGGGCCATGTGCGCCGCAGTGACCGGGGCCTTGGCCATGTAGCCCTTTTTGGCCCGGGAAAAGCCGTAGGAAATGATCCGGATCTCCCTGGCGGGGTCGGCGCTGTATTCCCGGGCTTTGTCCCGGGTCGTGACGACAAGGCCGGCATTGCCGTCGGCCGGATGAGTCTGGCTGCCGAAGGAATGGGCTCCGTTGGGCAACAGGGTTTTCAAGCCGGCCAGTCCCTCCTTGGTGGTGGGAAAAATCCCCTCGTCTTCGCTGATCTGCTGCGTTTTTTTCTTGCTCACCTGAATGTCCAGGGAGGTCATATACTTTTTCTGGAAGGCCCGGTCTTTTTCCAAGGCCCGCCGGTATTGTTCATAGCGCCTCAAGGCCAGTTCATCGCAGGCTTCTTTGCTGAATCCCTCTTCCCGGGCTACGTTCTCGGCGGTTTGGATCATCGGCTGTCCGGCCCAGGGATCCCGGTTGAAATTGTCCATGAGCCAGTTTTCGGAAATGACCTCGCCGCCGGGTCCATTGGGATTGGGCCAGACCGTGTGCGGACCGTTGGAGCACCTGTCGGTCATCAGGGTCCAGACCTGTTCGTACAATCCGGTCTCCACTCCCATCCCGGCCTGAAAGACGCAGGTCGCAGACGTGGTGCAGGCTTGACTGATGGTCATGGCAGCGGAGTTCGAGGGGCGATCTTCGAACCCTCCGATGCCGGTGAGGGCGGCCGCCCAGGGACCGGCATAAAACCAGGCGGGCTGTCCAATGGTCATGCCCAGAATCAGATAATCAAAATCTGTGGGTTCAATGCCTTTTGACGACATCCAGCTCCTGGAGGTTTTTCCGGCCAGCTTGATGGGATGTTCGTTGGCCAGGCTGCCCTGCCAGCGGCAGAACGGACTGGAGAAATAACCGGAATAGGGGATATAGGCCTTGTTCAGCATGTGGGGTCTCCTTTATGACGGGTTTGTATTCGATTTCTTCGCTATCGAAATCGCTATCGGTATCGAAATCGATTTCTTTCTATCCAGAGGCTGCGGAATCTTCCCTGTTCCATGTAGCTTCGATCCTGATAACGATACGTTGCATTTCAATATTCCCACGGTTGTTCCGGTTTGGTGGCTTGTCCATGAGGTCACTGGACCGGTTGCAGATCGAATTCCGTATACTGATTGCGCAGGGTGTTTTTCTGAAGCTTGCCCGAGGGATTGCGGGGGACTTCTCCAAAAGCAATCTTTTCCGGCCACTTATATTTAGCCAGTCCTTCCTGTTCACAAAAGGCCAGAACCTCCTCAAAATCCAATTCTTCTCCCGGCCTGAGTTTGATGACCGAAAAAATAACTTCCCCGAGCCGGTCATCCGGATAGCCAATAACCGCCAGATCTTCAATCTTGGGATGCCGCCGCAGGACATCCTCGATTTCAGCCGGAAAAATATTCTCCCCGCCTCTGATGATCAAATCCTTCTGACGGTCGCAGAAAAAGACAAAACCCTCTTCATCCATGCGCACCAGATCTTCGGTATGCAGCCAGCCATTTTCAAGAATTGCGGCTGTTTTTTCCGGATTCCAGGCATATTCCTTCATGGTTCTGGGGCCTTTGACCAGCAGTTCCCCCACTTCGCCGGGGCCCAGCTCCCGACCTTCCAGATCAACGATCTTGAGCTCGGTGAATGCCGTGGCCTTGCCGATGGACCCCGGTTTTCGCAGGACGTCTTCATCGTAGAGATTGAGAATCCCGCCGCCCCCGCCTTCGGTGATGCCGTATATATTGCCCATTTTGACCTGGGGAAAAATCCGTTTGGAGTCCTCGAACAGGATCTGGGGGACGGGCTGGGCTCCGATTTCAATGTGCCTGAGATGGGAGAGATCGTAATCCTGGACGTCAATTTCTCCGGCCTTGACGGCGCTGATCAAGTCGCTCCAGGTGGGCACCGTATTCCAGCCGCCAGTACATTGTTCATCGGCTATGGATTGTATATAGCTTTTGGGGTTGATTTCCATGGGCATGAGCACCTTTCCGGCGGCAATATACGAGGGAAAGGATAAAAAGAGGCTGCCGCTGTGATAAAAAGGATGCGGGGCCAGGTAGACGCTTTCAAAACCTTCATTATAGGTCAAGGCATTGCCCAGGCCGATGTAAAAAAGAGTGCGGTGCGTATGGGCCACCGGCTTGGGAAAGCCCGTCGTGCCGGAGGTGAACATGACCTCCGCCATTTGGTCCTCCTCGGAGTCCTCGCAGCAATTGGAAGTGCTCCGGGTGCGGCATATTTCAGCCAGAGAAGTCATATCTTCCGGAACCGTGTCCCCGACGCAGATATAATGTTCACAGGGCAGTTCGGATTGAACGGATTGTACTTTCGGAAGGAAGCCTTCACCCAGGATCAGGACCTTTCCTCCGGTGACATCGGCGGCGTATTTGATATCTTTGCCGGCAAAACGAAAATTCAGGGGGGAGACCACTCCGCCGGCCTTTAAAACAGCCATATAGAGGATCCACCACTCAAAACTATTCATCATGAGGTGCAGGACAATATCCCCGTTTTGCACGCCGCAACTGTCTTGTAAAAAATGGGCGGCCTGATTGCTTTTGTCGTTGAATTCCTTCCAGGTGACAGACTCCCGCAAGCCCTTGGACGGCCAACTGGCGATCAAAAATTCCCTCTGGGGAAATTTCCGGGCATTGAGATGACAAAAACGTGCAAAATTCATGGCTCCCTCCTCTTGGCCCAGTGGTCTGGACCGCGTTGCGTTGCTGGACGTTTCCCAGGGAACAAAAGGCTCGCGGCGAAGGCATTACAATTAAGCTATAATTTAGCTATTTGGATACCAAACACCAGGACAATAGTCAACACAAAATTTTAACTAGTGGCTGTTCCAGGAAAAGTTCTTCGTGTTGTGAAACAAACTGGAGTTTGCTATACCCGGAGTTCAGACCGATGGCCCAGACATCTTCGCCGGATGGAAAGAGACCCGGTGCTGTAAATCTCGTATGAAAGGAGTTCCAATGACGCTTTTGACCGAAAAAATAAGCACATACCTGGAAAAGAGTTCCTGGATCAGAAAGATGTTCGAGGCTGGAATCGAAATGAAGCAGGAATTCGGAGAAGATCGGGTCTATGACTTCAGCCTCGGCAATCCGGATCTGCCGCCTCCTGCAGAAGTAGGCGAGGCCCTGCAGGCCATAGCCCAAAGGTCGGCAGCTTCTTTATCTTTAGGCTACATGCCCAATGCCGGATTTCCGCAAATCCGTGAAGTCCTGGCCCGAAAAGTTTCCAAGGAGCAGGGGGTCTCGGCGGATAAAGACGACCTTCTCCTGACCTCCGGGGCCGCCGGAGGACTTAATTGCTTCTTTAAGGCGGTGCTTGATCCGGGAGACGAGGTTATCTGCCCGGCCCCGTTCTTTGTGGAATACACTTTTTACGCTGAGAATTTTGGGGCCCGGCTCAACCCCGTCCCTTCCAGGCCGGATGATTTTCATCTCGATCTGGAGTCCATTGCCCGGAATATTTCTGAAAAAACCCGGATTGTCTTGATCAATTCCCCGAACAATCCAAGCGGGCAGGTATATGATCTCCAGGAACTCCGGGAACTGAGCGAAATCCTGAGGGCCGCAGGCAATCGCTTTGGGCGGCCGATTCTGCTGATTTCAGATGAACCCTACCGCTTTTTATGCTACGATCAGGCGGAGGTTCCCTCGATTTTTCCTCTGTATGAACATAGCGCCGTAATCAGCTCTTTTTCCAAGAATCTCGCCCTGGCCGGGGAACGCATCGGCTACATTCTCCTCAATCCCGAGCTGCGTGAAAAAAAGACCCTTATGAACGGACTCGTTCTGACGAACCGCATCCTGGGTTTTGTGAACGCCCCGACCATCGGTCAGCAAATTTTGGAATTTGCCGTGAATGCGGAAGTCGATGTCTCCATCTACGAACAGCGGCGGCAGCTCCTGGGCGATATCCTGACTGCCGCGGGGTATAACTTTCTCTGGCCCAAAGGCGGTTTTTACTTCTTTCCCCGGGCCCCGGGCGGAGACGACCTCAAGTTCCTCGAGCGTCTCCGAGAGGAACGGATTCTGGCTGTTCCCGGATCGGGATTCGGTTTTCCGGGCTTTTTCCGGCTTTCCTTTTCTGTACCCGAAGCGGTGATCCGCAATTCCAGGGAGAGCTTTCTCCGGGCCATGGCCGCGGCCTCAGGCTAAGAGTTGACTGCTTTATGATAATGATATATCTTAATGAATTCTTTTTGAAGCTTTTAGCCCGAACCCGAAGACCATATGTTTGAAAGCCTCTCCGACCGCCTGGACGGCGTCTTTAAGAAGATAAAAGGTCAGGGCCGCCTGGACGAAAAAAGTATTCAGGAGGGATTGCGCGAAGTACGCCTGGCCCTGCTGGAAGCGGATGTCAATTACAAGGTGGTCAAAGACTTTATTGATCGCGTCCGGGAACGCTCCCTGGGACAGGATGTCTTAGGCAGTCTCACCCCGGGGCAGCAGGTCATTAAAATTGTGCATGAGGAACTGGTGCATCTCCTGGGCGGAGAGCAGGAAGATCTTCAACTGAAAGGCGGAGATCCGGCCATCATCATGCTGGTCGGCCTGCAGGGGTCGGGAAAAACCACCACCGCGGCCAAACTCGCCCTGTATCTCCGGCAGCAAAAGCACCTCAAGCCCTACCTTGTTCCGGCGGACGTGTACCGGCCGGCGGCCATCGACCAGCTGCACACACTCGCCGCACAGCTCGAGGTTCCGGCCTATGCTTCCCATTCCGGCATGGACCCTGTGGAAATATGCTCCCAAGCCATCCGCTCCTCCCGGGAAGATGGCGCCAATGTGCTCATTTTCGATACAGCCGGACGCCTGCATATTGATGAAGGCCTGATGCAGGAACTGGCGGCCATCAAAGCCAGGACAAGCCCCCAGGAAATTTTGCTGGTGGCCGACTCCATGACCGGGCAGGATGCGGTGAATGTTGCCCAAAAATTCGACGAGCTCCTTGCCGTCAACGGTGTGGTCCTGACCAAACTCGAAGGGGACGCCCGGGGCGGCGCGGCTTTGTCTATCCGCTCCATCACCGGCAAACCCATCAAATTCATCGGGACCGGAGAAAAATTAAGCGATCTGGAATCCTTTCACCCGGACCGGGTGGCCTCGAGAATTTTGGGCATGGGGGATATGTTGACCCTCATTGAAAAGGCCCAGAGGGAATTCGATGACCAGGAATCGGAACAGCTGGAACAAAAATTTCGCAAGGCTGAATTCGATCTGGAAGATTTCCGTTCCCAGATGCGTAAAATTCGAAAACTGGGTTCGGTTCAGGGCCTGATGAAGCTCATCCCGGGCATGGGAAAAATAAAGGATCAGCTTCAGGATGCCCAGCTTCCGGAAACAGAAATGTCCCGTATGGAAGCCCTGATCAATTCCATGACTCCGGAAGAGAGGAAAAAACCGAATATTATCAATTCGAGCCGCAAGACACGCATTGCCAGGGGAAGCGGGCATCAGGTCCAGGACGTGAACAAGCTCTTGAAGAATTTTTCCCAGATGCAGACCATGCTCAAGAAAATGAATGCTTCCGGAAAAAAAGGCAAAGGGCTGAAAGGCATGCCGGACTTGGGCGGCATGCAGGGCCTGGGGGGAATGCCCGGGATGGACCTTCCGGAGATGGCCGGCAATCCAACAGGCGGCGGCTCTGCTTCCAAAAAGAAAAAAGATCGGAAGAAAAAGAAGAAGTCCTACAGTCAGGGCAAAAAGAAAAAACGATAGCATCGGGTTTGAACAAACACTCAGCCGTCTCCATCGTCACTGCAAAATTTTGAATTTTTCGGCAAAAATATCTACAATAGGAGAAAAAACACATGGCCTTACGCATTCGACTGACCCGGATGGGGTCAAAAAAAAGACCTTTTTACCGTGTAATCGCTGTGAACAGTGAAACCCGGCGTGATGGACGGGCTCTTGACTTTTTGGGACATTACAATCCCATGGTTGAACCCAATGATATTCACATTGATAATGAAAAAGTCAAAATGTGGATGGATAAAGGAGCCAAGCCAACAGAGACCGTTATTTCCCTGCTGAAAAAATCCGACTATTACAACTCGTAACATCGGCATATTTTCGCTTAACCCAGAAGTCCCTGTGGAGGTGTGATATGTTCAAGGAACTCATCGAGTACATCGCAAAATCTTTAGTGGACAATCCTGACCAGGTGGAAGTGGAAGAAGTTGGTGGAGAACAAACCTCCGTCATTGAATTGCGGGTGGCCAAAGAGGACTTGGGGAAAGTTATCGGCAGACAAGGCAGAACGGCCCGGGCGATGCGGACCATCCTCGGGGCTGTTTCAACCAAAGCCAAGAAAAGGGTTGTCTTGGAAATTCTTGAATAACTCCTGCAATTTGAACGACCGAGAATTCACGATACAATTGCCGAAAGAACTCTTTTTTTCTCGCTGAGGCGGATGAGTTCCGTCTTTTAACAAGGGCAACCTGGAGCGATATGGAAATATCCGGCTTTATGACCGTGGGGAAGGTTGTAAAGCCTCACGGATTAAAAGGGGAGCTTTGTGTTATGCATTACACAGACTCCCCTTTCCTTTTTCAGGAACTCAAGCGGATCTACCTCCGTCTTCCCGGAGGAAGGCCAAAGCGCTTTACTGTGGAGAGCGTCCGCCTCCATCAGGAGAAGCCTTTGATTTTTTTTCAAGAGATCGGCGGGCGGGATCAGGCCGAAGGCTTTCGCGGGGCAGAGCTCATGATCCGGCGCAAGGATCTTCCGGAAGAAGACCAAAGTGCGATCCTGGTCGACGATCTCAGGGGACTGAATGTTATTCGCAGTGACGGCCTATATTTAGGGGCCATCCAGGAAGTGCAGGACCATGCCGGACAGGAAATTTGGGTGATAGCCCATCCCGGAGGCCGGGAAATCCTCTTTCCCGCAGTCGATCAATACATCCTGGATCTCGACCTTGAAAGCAGGCAAGCCCGGATTGATCCGCCTCCCGGACTCCTTGAACTCTATATTTGAAATTGGAAATTTGAAATTCGAAATTTGATGAGGCTTTATACAACACTTTGCATTTCTGCATTCTTTTCTTGCCAATTTCAAATTTCCAATTTCTTTAACAAGGACTTCAAGTGTATCGGAGCAACACATTTCCTTGTTTTCTATGACAGAGTTTAACCGAAAGACCCGATATCGCAAAACCATGAAGTTCAACCTGCTCACGCTCTTTCCTGAATTTTTTCCCGGTCCCCTTTCCTGCGGTTTGATGGGCAAGGCCATTGCCCGGGGCCTGGTCGAGTATTCTCTGGTCAACCCCAGAGACTTTGCCCCGGACAGACACCGCAGTGTGGACGACCGGCCTTTCGGCGGGGGCCCCGGCATGGTCATGAGTCTTGACCCTTTGCTCCGGGCCCTTGCAAGCCTTGATCATCCGGGCCGGATTCTTGTCCTGTCCCCGGACGGGCGAGTGTTCGATCAAACCCTGGCGCTCGAATTTGCCCAAGAAAGCGATTTGACTCTGGTCTGCGGACGATATGAAGGCATCGATGCCCGTTTTCAGGAATTTGTCTCCTGCGAGGCCGTCTCCATGGGCAATTATGTCCTCAACGGCGGAGAGAGCGGCGCCTTGTGCCTCATGGAAGCGGTTTCCAGGCTGCAGCCCTCCTTCATGGGCTCCGAGGATTCGGCCCAAGATGAAAGCTTCAGTTCCGGCTTGCTCGAATATCCACACTACACGCGGCCGGCTGAATATGAAGGGGCCAGAGTCCCGGAGGTCCTTTTATCCGGAAACCATCAGGAAATCGCCGCCTGGCGAAAAGAACAGGCCCTTCGCAAGACCCTGCTGCAGCGTCCGGACCTTCTGGAAGAGAGCTGTATAGCGCCTGACGATCTGCTTTTTTTACGGCAGCTATCGCGATTCAAGCCAGGCAAAAATCTGTATCTGGGGCTGGTGCATTTTCCGGTCCTGAATAAAAAAAATGAAATCACGGCTGTTTCTTTGACAAATTTTGATATTCACGATATAGCACGCGTTTGTTGTTCCTACGGTCTGGGTGGTTTTTTTGTGATCACCCCCCTTGAGGATCAGCAGGAACTGGCCCGAAGCCTCATCCGCTACTGGAAAAAGGGACAGGGAGGCCGGAACAATCCGGATCGGGTTCAGGCCCTGGATTGTGTGGATGTCGTTGCCGACTTGGAGGAGGCGGTCCAGGCGATACGCAAGAATTGCGGGGTCCTTCCCAGGCAGATCGCCAGCAGCGCCAAAACCCGGGGACGGACCAGTTATCAAGAAGTACGACATGCCTTGCAGGATGAAGCTGTGCTGCTTCTTCTGGGAACCGGGCATGGTCTGGCGGATCAGATTTTAGACGGCGCGGACGGTTTGCTGCCGCCGCTGCGGGCCATGAGTTCCTACAACCATCTTTCAGTCAGAACGGCAGCAGCAGTGATCGTGGATCGGATTATTGGAGAATCGTCATGATAAGGAGTACAAAAATGGATGCCATCACAAAGATAGACCAGGAGCATTTGCGGATCGATCTTCCCCAATTCAAGGCCGGGGATACCGTCAATGTTCATATCAGAATCATTGAGGGAGAAAAAGAACGGATTCAGATCTTTAAAGGATCGGTGATCCGACTCAAAAGGGGAAGAACCAATTCCACCTTTACCGTTCGAAAGATTTCCGGCGGCGTCGGGGTTGAACGTATTTTCCCCATAAATTCTCCGGCCATCGAGAAAATTGAAGTCGTCTCCCGCGGAAAAGTCAGGCAGGGCAGGATTTATTACCTGCGCAATCTGCGGGGCAAGGCTGCTAGGATTAAGCCGAGGGATATCAGACGCTAAGCGTGACGACCCGCCCCATGGTTCTTAAAAACAGCAGTGCGGGAATCATGGGGCCGGGGGTCTTCGCCTGGATTTTTCATTGAAACAATTTCCTTCACCTCTGGCCGGCATTGACGAGGCAGGTCGCGGGTGCCTCGCCGGTCCTGTTGTGGCTGCAGCGGTGATTCTCCCGGATGGATTCTCGCTTCCCGGCCTGACCGATTCAAAAAAACTTTCCCCCTCGCATCGCCGGCAGCTGTTTGCAGCAATCAGGTCCAGGTCCCTGTCCTGGGCGGTTGGTCTTGCCTGGCCCCCTGAAATTGACCGGATCAACATCCTTCAAGCGACTTTGGCGGCCATGCAGAGGGCTGTGAAACACTTGAAGCTCCCCCCGGCCTTTGTTCTGATCGATGGGAATGCCGCCCCTGATTTTCTGATCCCGCATACCTGCATTCCCAAGGCCGATGCCCTTTTTCCGGCTGTTTCAGCCGCTTCGATCGTGGCTAAAACCTATAGAGACCGCTTGATGTCGAGCTTGGACAGACAATACCCGGACTACGGATTAAAAATCCATAAAGGTTACGCAACCAGCAAACATGTCCAGCAACTGCGCAAGCATGGACCCAGCCCCTTGCACAGAAAAAGCTTTCGGCCGGTTCGGGATTTTTTTATGGAGAAACAGGGATGCTTACCCGGCATATAAGCTTGGGCAAGGCCGGTGAGGAGTTGGCCGGGGTCTATTTGCAAACACAAGGTTTTCAGATAGTATCAAGGAACTGGAGATGCAGAGGAGGCGAGCTTGATATTATCTGCTCCTCCCGGGAGCGCATTGTTTTTGTGGAGGTAAAGACGCGCACTGATCAAGATCGAGGACTCCCGGGCGAAGCTCTGGACGAAAAAAAGCAGAAACGCCTTTTAAAAGCCGCAGGGATCTATCTGAGTCGCCAAAAGCTCTGGGACCGTCCCAGCCGCTTTGATCTGATTGCTGTTTCCTTTGAGGCTACGGGCTGTCATCTGGAACATATACCCGATGTTATCCAATTCTCCCAAACTATGGCTGGTTGCCACGCCCATTGGCAACCCTGGTGATTTGAGCTTCCGGGCCCAGGAAGTGCTTTCGGCGGTGGATGTGATTTGCGCTGAAGACACTCGACAAGCGGGTCTTTTCTGCCGGCGCCACAGTATTCAAGGGGCCAGATTCTGCAGTTTTTTTGAGCATAATGAACAGGAGCGCATTCAAAGCGTACTCGGTTTTCTGGAAAAGGGACTGGAGGTGGCCCTGATTTCAAATGCCGGCAGTCCGCTGATTGCCGACCCGGGATACCGGCTTGTTCGGACCTGCCGCGAAAAGGGCTTCCCTGTCTCGCCAATCCCCGGCCCGAGCGCCCCTATAGCCGCTTTGACCGCGAGTGGTCTGCCGCCGTATCCATTCACCTTTTTGGGATTTTTACCCAGAAAAGCCGGAGATCAGCAGCGCACCCTGGCCCCGTTCGCATCGCTCAAAAGCACTCTGGTTTTTTTTGAGCGAAAGTCCAGGCTGCAGAGCACCCTGAACAATGTCCTGCAGGCCCTGGGGGATCGAGAGGCCTGTCTGTGCCGGGAGATGACCAAGTCATTTGAAGAATTCATCCCCTTCCGACTGGCTGAGGC
Source organism: Desulfohalobiaceae bacterium S24 (assembly GCA_011389765.1). Lineage (GTDB taxonomy): Bacteria > Desulfobacterota > Desulfovibrionia > Desulfovibrionales > Desulfothermaceae > JAABTT01. Next base: position 53,396 of record JAABTT010000008.1, read on the forward strand.
CCAAAACCTGGAGTATGAACCCCTGGGCGAATTTACAGTGATCGTGGGGCCGCCTGAAATCTTTGCACCAAGTTCTGTCGAGGAAGTGGAGCGCTTGATCCGAAAACACAAGCAGGCCGGAGCGCGGCCCAAAGACACGGTTCAGGAAGTCCTCCGGGAGACCAGAGGCTGGGATCGAAAAAGCGTCTATCGAGTCTATACAAAAATCCAGAGGGACGCATGCTGAAGCTGCAGACCCTGTTGCGCTGTTTTTTTCGAAGCTATTGCATCGGAGCCAATTTCAACACCAAAGGCCTGCAGAATATCGGACTGTCTTTCGCCATGGATCCCGGATTGCAGAAAATCTATACAAATCCGGAGGAACTGCGGCAGGCCAGAATACGATACTTGGGCCTCTTTAACTGTCATCCCTACTGGACGCCTCTGCTGGTGGGCTATTTTCTGTTTCTTGAGGTGAAAATCGCCCGTAAAGTGATCTCGGAAGACACTTTTAAAAATGTCAAAACAACGGCAACCTATACGCTTTCAGCTATTGGCGATTCTTTTTTCAGCGGTTCTTTTCTGGTCTTCTGGTCTTTGATACTGATTCTGCTGCTCAAGCTTGAGATGCGGGCCTGGGCCCTGATGTGGTTTGCTGTCTGGTTTTGCTGTCTTCAGCTTTTTAAATTGTATATTTTTTGGCAGGGATGGACCCGGGGCCTCACCTTTTTCCAGGGCCTCAAGCGCATGAACCTCATCAACTGGGGACAACGGCTGAAATATTTCAATGCCGGCCTGTTGCCGGCCATCTGGCTGCTGGTGTTTCCGAATCTGCAGCACCCCGTCCTGGTGGGTTCGGCCTGTGTTCTGACCGGGATCTGCGTCTGGGTACTCTGGAAAAGATGGCTCAGCCGCGAGTTTTTGCTGACCGGCTACTGTATTGTCCTCTACGCCTGGTTTATCTTGCTATGAGTCACGCTATTGCAAAGAAGGTGTACATCCGGAATGAACTGGGGCTGCATGCCCGTCCGGCAGCGCTTCTGGCCCAGGAAGCCGCCAAATTCGAGGCGCATATCACCCTGGCCGTCGAGGAAATGGTGGTGGACGCCAAATCAGTTTTAGATCTGCTCAGCCTGGCGGCGGGTCAGGGAAAAACCATTTTGCTGCAGGCCGAAGGCCGAGATGCCGAGCAGGCTGTGCTCCACTTGGAAAATTTATTCAAAGACGGATTCGGAGAAAATTGAGCATGACAGGAAATACACTCACCGGCATACCGGTTTCGGCCGGCATTTCCATAGGTCAGGCCTATCTGCTTGGGGAAGACCATTATTGTTTGATCCCCATGCAGAACATATCCAAAGATCTGGTGGAGCAAGAGGCCGAACGCTTAAAGCAGGCCTTTGAAAAGGCCTTGGAAGAACTGAAAAGGATCCGGGAAACTATTCCGGTCGAGCAATCAGAGCATGTGGCGATTCTGGATGTGCATATCATGATCCTCAACGACCCCAAGCTGCTCTCCACAACGCAGCGCTATATTCATGAGATGCACCTCAATGCGGAATGGGCTCTGGAAAAGGGAGTGACTGAAATCGAAAAGCGCTTCGAAGTCATAGACGATGATTATTTCCGGGAAAGAGCCCAGGAATTGCGCCTTTTGACGCGGCGGGTCAAAAATCAGCTTATAGGAAGTCCGGAATCCATCAAGCCCATCACCTCCAGGGTCATTCTGCTGGCCAACAACTTGACCCCGGCGGATACGGCTGAACTGGACGCCAGTAAGATCATGGCCTTTGCCACGGTGCAGGGCGCCAAGACTTCCCATGTGGCGATTCTGGCACGGACCTTGGAAATTCCGGCCGTGGCCGGGGTGGAAGGACTGCTCACTGCGGTCCAGGACGGTGATATCATCATTATTGACGGACTCAAAGGCCATGTGGTGGTCAGTCCTGATGACGATGAACTGACGCAATATTCCGATCTCAAATATCATTTCGAGCACTACCGCAAGGAGGTCATGCGGCACCGGGATCTGCCGGCAGTGACCACAGACGGTCATAAAATTGAACTCTTTGCCAATATTGAACTTTTTGAAGAGGTCTCAGCTGTTTTTGATTACGCCGGGGACGGGGTCGGCCTGTATCGAACTGAATACAGTTATCTCAACCGGTCTGATCTGCCCTCAGAAGAGGAGCTTTTTGAAGAATACAGGGATTTGGCTTCTATTCTGGCTCCCAGGAGCTTGATTATCAGGACCCTGGATGCCGGAGGGGACAAAATCGGTCAGGGATTTGAACACCTTGAAGAGGAAAATCCGGCTCTCGGTTTACGAGCGGTGCGCTTCTGCCTCCGGTATAAGGACATTTTCAAAACTCAGCTCCGGGCCATTTTACGAGCCGCTCAACTTGAAAATGTCTCTCTGATGTTTCCCATGATTTCCGGAACCAGCGAACTCCGGGAAATCAAAAAAATCCTGGAGGAAACCAAAACCGAACTTCGGGAGCAATCCATTCCCTTCGGGGAGAACATGGCCGTGGGCATTATGATGGAGTTGCCTTCCGCGGTTATGATCGCTGATATTCTGGCCAAGGAAGTCGATTTCTTCGCTATCGGAACCAACGATCTGATCCAGTATTCCTTGGGGATCGATCGTACCAATAAATATGTGGCCCATTTGTATCAGCCCCTGCATCCGGCTCTCATCCGCAGTTTGAAATTCATTGTGGATGCCGGACATGCAAATGGGATTACAGTCAGCATGTGCGGTGAAATGGCCTCCGACCCTTACTGCCTGCCGGTGCTTGTCGGCATGCAGGTGGACAGCCTGAGTCTCAATCCGCAGTCCATTCCGGCCATCAAGAAGATCTTGCGGAATCTGTCCCTGCATGAATGCTCCAACTTAATGGAGCGCATTTTGGAAAGCGACTCCGTATCCAAAAACAACCAGTTGATTCGAGACAATATTTTCAAAAAATTTCCGGATGAATTGATGTTTTACTCCTCCATGCTCGAACGCGAAGAGGAATAATTTCTCTTCGGCATGGAGGACTGAGAGTTTTTGAAACTCGCAATCTGCAACCCGAACCCCGAGAACGGAAAATGGCACAGGAAAAAAGCGGCATAAAAATCCTTGCCCGGAATAAATACATCAGGCGGCTTTTCGAAGTCATGGAGACTTTGGAAGCGGGTCTTGTTCTGACCGGTTCGGAGATCAAGTCCATCCGGGCCGGGAAAGTGAGCTTCAAGGACAGTCATGTTGTTTTTTCCGGGAATGAAGCCTTTATCCGGGGCTTGCATGTCGGGGCCTATGAAAATGCCGGATATGCCGGCCATGAACCGGAACGAGAACGAAAATTGCTCCTGCACAAAAGGGAGATTGATGTCCTGCGGGGCAAGGTGGAACAAAAAGGCCTGGCCGTGGTGCCCCTGAGCATGTATTTGAAAAATTCGAAAGCCAAGCTGGAAATCGCACTGGCCAAAGGGAAAAAAGTGCATGATCAACGGGAAGAACTCAAGCGGCGGGCCGTGCAGCGGGATCTGGCCCGGGAAATGAGCCGTTATAAATAATTACAGACTTCGTACCCCAGTTGTGATATTTACACTTAATCGTTTAAAATAACAAAATATAGTTTACTTGACTTCAAAATCGGACATAATATCGAATTTCGTGCTTCGAATTTTTTATAAGCAGATATTTGTCCAAAAAAACTCAAATTTTAGCTCTTGGTGAAAGGCTCTGGAGACAGGTGAAGTATGTTTGATTTTGTAGCAAAAAAAATATTAGGGACCAAAAATGATCGATATATTAAGACTTTAAATCCATGGGTCGACTCGATCAACGCCCTTGAGCCTGAAATGGAAAATCTGGCTGATGCCGATTTCCCTCAAAAAATTGCAGCAATGCGCCAGGAAGTGGAGCAGGGAAAGCCTCTTGATGAGCTCCTGGTTCCGGTCTTCGCCCTTGTCCGGGAGGCCTCGAAACGAAGTCTCGGCATGCGGCCCTTTGATGTGCAGCTCATGGGCGGGGTGAGCCTGCATCAGGGCAAGGTGACGGAGATGAAAACCGGTGAAGGCAAGACCCTGGTGGCCACCATGCCCGTGGTGCTCAATGCCTTGACCGGCAAAGGCGTTCATCTGGTGACGGTCAATGATTACCTGGCCAGGCGCGATGCGGAGTGGATGGGGACTGTCTACCGTTTTCTGGGCTTGAACGTGGGCAATATCGAGCACGGCCAGAGCGATGCCCTTAGAAAAGAGGCCTATCAGGCGGATATTACCTATGGAACCAACAACGAGTTCGGGTTTGATTACCTGCGGGACCATATGAAATTTTATCCGGAACAGCTCGTGCAGCGGGGTATGCATTTCGCCATTGTGGACGAAGTGGACTCGGTGCTCATCGATGAAGCCCGGACTCCGCTCATCATTTCCGGCCCGGCCGAAGACTCGACTTCGCTGTACAAAAAAATCAATACCTTCATCCCCAGATTGAAAAAAGAGCAGGATTTCACCGTAGATGAAAAGGCCAAGACCGTCATGCTCACCGATGAAGGCGTGATCCACTGCGAGGAAATTCTGGGTATTGACAACCTTTTTGATCCGAAAAATATCAATTTTCAACATCACATTCTCCAGGCCCTCAAGGCCCATCACCTCTTCAAGCGGGATGCAGATTATCTGGTCAAGGACGGCCAGGTCATGATCGTGGATGAATTCACCGGACGGGTCATGCCGGGCAGGCGGTACAGCGACGGCCTGCATCAGGCTTTGGAGGCCAAGGAACGGGTGAAAATCGAAGCGGAAAATCAGACCCTGGCCTCTATCACTTTTCAGAATTTTTTCCGGATGTATGAAAAACTGGCTGGAATGACCGGAACAGCCGACACCGAAGCCGTTGAATTCAAGGAGATCTACAATCTTGAAGTCGTGGTCATACCCACGCACAAGGATATGATCCGCAGAGATTATCCCGACATGGTCTACATGAACCAGAAGGACAAATATCAGGCCATTATTCAGGACATCGTGGACTTGCATCAAAAGGGGCAGCCGGTTTTGGTGGGCACAACCTCCATCGACAAATCCGAATTCATTTCCCGCAGCCTGAAAAAGAGGCAGACCCCGCACGAGGTCCTGAACGCCAAGCATCATGAAAAAGAAGCGGAAATCGTGGCCATGGCCGGGGCCAAGGGGCGGGTGACCATTGCCACCAACATGGCCGGACGGGGAACCGACATTGTCCTTGGCGAGGGCGTACGTGAACTGGGAGGCCTGCATATTCTCGGAACCGAGCGGCATGAAAGCCGGCGTATCGACAATCAGTTGCGGGGCCGTTCGGGACGACAGGGCGACCCGGGAAGCTCCAGGTTCTATTTGGCGCTTGATGACGACCTGCTGCGTCTTTTTGGTTCGGACCGCATTTCCTCACTCATGGAAAAGGTCGGGGTTGAAGAGGGCCAGGCCATTGAGAATGCCCTAATTTCCAGAGCGATTGAAAACGCCCAGAATCGGGTGGAAGAGCATAATTTCGACATCAGGAAGCAGCTTCTGGAATTCGATGATGTCATGAATCAACAGCGGAAAGTGATTTATGAACGGCGCCGGGAAATCATGCAGGAACAGAACCTGGAAGAAACCATTCAGGGCTATATCGGAGATATCCTAAATGAAATCTATGCCCCGCTTCAGGTCAAGGGCAAGGAGGCACCCGAACCTGAAACCCAGGAGCTGGTTCGCAGCAAGGTCCGGGAAATCTTTGCCCTCAACCGGGTTCTGGATCTCCAGGCAAGGCTGCCCGACAGGGAAGCAGCCGAACAGGGCATCCGCAAAATCCTCGGAGAACTCAAAAGCAGCGCCGGGGAGCATTATCAGGAGATCCTGCGCTATTTTCTTCTTGAAAACCTGGATCGTTTCTGGAAGGAACACCTCCTGAACATGGATCACCTCAAGGAAGGGATCGGCTTGCGCGGCTATGGGCAGAAAGACCCCAAACATGAATATAAAAAAGAGGGCTTTAATCTGTTTCAGGAAATGCTCGACCTGATCAAGGAGAATACCTTGAAAGCGCTTTGCCGGGTGCGGCTTCAGGAAGTGGCCCAGGAGGAGCTCCAGCACAGGGAGGCAGCCCAGGATCTGCAGTTTAAAGGCGCCCCGGAAGAGGGGACGGCCGCAACGGAGCCGTATAAAAGAAATCAGCCCAAGGTCGGACGAAACGATCCCTGCCCCTGCGGGAGCGGGAAAAAGTATAAGAAATGCTGCGGAGCGTAGTGTCTTATCGGCTCATCTCTGTCAGGGAAAACAAGAAAAAGGGTTGCTCTGAAGCAGTTGAAGTCCTTGTTGGATATGGTTCACGGTTCCAGGTTCACGGTTCACGGTTTGAAGAGAAAAATATTCGGAAGATACATTCTGGGTCGTTTGAAAATCTGCTTATGGTAAATTCGAAGCACGAAACTCGAAATTCGAAACAAGCACGAAATTCAAATTTTCAAATGACAAAAACAAAGATTGATAAAATTACATAAGAAAAGCAATCTGTTATCATTCTGCTTTTCTTATGTTTTGAATTTTGGAATTTTGGTATTTGAAATTTGTTTCGAGTTTCGTGCTTCGTATTTCGATATTATGTCCAATTTTGAAGTCAAGAAAATTATATACATTTATTTTAATATGTTAAATATGAACGTCACAACTGGGTTACAAAGTCAGAAGTCATCTGTCAGACAGAATATTTGATCCAAGCTACTAGACCGGGGGGAGTAAAATGTTATGATTGAGATTCCCAAGGGGTATTATTTCTGCAGCACGGCTGCCGGGCTGAAGTACACAGGACGGGACGATCTCGGATTCATCGGCAGCGCCAAGCCGGCCGCCGCCGGGGGGATCTTTACCCAAAACCGCTTTCAGGCGGCCCCGGTCATTGTGGCGAAAGAGATTATAGCGGCCGGGGATACCGTGAGCGGCATTCTGGTCAACGCCGGACAGGCCAATGCCTGCACCGGCGAAGAAGGACTTGACGATTGCCGCTTGAGCTTAGATTTGCTTGCCGAAGCCCTGGGTCTTGAGAAAAAATCAATTCTCCCGGCTTCGACCGGGGTCATTGGCGATCCGCTGCCCATGGACCGTTTTGAGCAGGCCCTGCAGGGGCTTGCGCAAAGCCGGACCGCCGCCGGACCACTTGATGTGGCCAAGTCCATGCTGACCACGGACAGCTTCCCTAAACTCGCCTGGCGGAAGTTGACTATTGCCGGCGCTGAAGTCCGAGTACTCGGCATGGCCAAAGGCTCCGGCATGATCTGTCCGAATATGGCCACAATGCTCAGTTTTATCCTTTTGGATGCTGATTTGGCGCCGGATCTTCTCCAAAATATTCTCACCGATGCCGGCAGGGCGACATATAATCGAATCACAGTGGACGGCGACACCAGCACCAATGACTGCGTTCTGGCCCTGGCCAACGGATCTTCCGGAGTCAGTATAGACGGCAGCCGTCTCCCTGAGCTGCAGGCCGCATTCACGGATGTTTGTCGGGAATTGAGCGCGATGCTCATTCAGGATGCCGAGGGCGGCACCAAAACAATCCGGATCCTTGTCCAGGAGGCCGAAGACCCGGCTCAGGCTGACGATGCCGCCCGAACCGTGGCTCATTCCCCTCTGGTCAAAACGGCCATGTACGGTCAGGATCCGAACTGGGGCCGCATTGTGGCTGCACTCGGCCGGAGCCGGGCCGCTTTTGATCCCGGAAGCGTGAGCATTGCTTTTGGAGAACGGCCGGTTTTTATCCGGGGCCGGCCGGTCCGGGCCGATCTGGACCTTCTGCTCAAACCCCTGCTTACAAGCGATTCTATTACCATTCGCATCAGGCTGGGAGCCGGAGAGGCAGAAGCCGCAGTCCTGACCTCGGATTTGAGCCCGGAATACGTAAGCATCAATGCAGACTACCGAAGCTGAATCAGGGGGGGCTCTCCCTCCCCCTTTGATTCAGATTTTTATTTTTTCAAAAAGCAAGGCTTCAAGGCTCTCTTTTAAATAAGGCGCCCTTGGATCAGTTTAATGGATAGGCACATGGAAAAAATACAGGAAGAACGGTTGAAGCGATTGGCTGATTTGTTGTTTGAAGTGGGAATGCTGCGCAAACTTCCTCGTTCGGGTTACCATTTTTTAGGCTCTGGAAAGGAAAGCGTGGCGGAGCACTCTTTCCGAACCACCGTTATCGGGTATATTCTGGCCCAATTAATGGATGCGGATTGGAGCAAAGTTGCGGCCATGTGTCTGTTTCACGATCTGCACGAGGCCCGAACCGGAGATTTCAACTCCGTGAACAAGCTCTACAATCGAACCACTGCTGAAAAGGCCCTGGAGGACGCGCTCAAGGGCACCGGATTGACGGATTCCATCCAAAAGATGCAGCAGGAGCTCGATGAAGCGGCAAGTCCGGAAGCTGCCCTGTCCCAAGATGCCGATCAACTCGATTTCATCCTCAGCCTGAAAGAGGAGCAGGATCTCGGGAACCCCTATGCTGAAAAATGGCTGGAATACGCTTTACAGAGGCTGCGGACCGAGACCGGAAAGCGGCTTGCTGCCACAATTCTGCACACCGAATCCGATGCCTGGTGGTTTGAACAACTCATGAGCGCCTGAAGGCAAAACGCTTTGTAACGGTTCTGTTCCTTTTTCGAAAAAGCTAGTGGTGTTTTCTCAAGTAGCCAGCTCTTATTCTTTGTCTGAACAATCGGAAATTCTCTGTACACCTATGGACAAAGGGAAATTTCGCGCGTGGTGCCTCCCCCTCTTGTTATCCTGTGTACTGCATGCCCCTCTGCTGTATGTTTTTTTCGAACCAGCCGCTGAAAACAGATCGGAAATACGTCAAAAATTGACGGTGCAGCTTGTTTCCGAAAAAAATCCGCGGGATCGAGACCAGGAGATGGCTGGCCCAAGAGCGGCTCCAGGTTTAAACGCTCCTCATTCTGCAGCCTCCGCCGAGACTTCCGCAATGACAAAAAGGAGCACTTTAAGCGCGCTGCAGAGACCAAAGAGCAAACTGAATGAAGCTGTTGCTGATGCCAGGCTGCAAAAAATCTTGAAACAAATCAGGAAAAAGATTATAGCCCACTGGGAAGACGCAAAACCGCCGGCCCTTGGCCTGGTCAGCCTGGAAATTGAAATCCTGAGCTCAGGAAAAATGAGCAGCAAATGGATCACGGATCTCCAAGGTCCATCGGAATTGGGAGATTACATGGTGGGTCTTTTGGATGCGATCGCTTTTTCAGATCTTTCCGGACTAAAGGGCTTGAGCCGGCCGCTGCGCATTGAATGCACGTTTACTGTAACCGGGAAAAGTTCGGTGCCGGCAATACAAGCCAAACCAGACTCCCAATGACACAGGAGGCCTTTTGCATATCGCTGTGCTCTCCGACACGCATATGACGTCACCGAATACGCGCTTGAGGACCGTCTTTGAAAATCAACTCTCCCGGATGGACGCTGTCCTGCATTGTGGAGATTTCACCGGGGAATCCGTCTATTCCTATTTGAACTGTCATTCCGGTTTTTTTGCAGTCAGGGGGAATATGGACCAGGGGACCTGGGCCGCCGATCTTCCTTTCAAGCTGGTGGTTCGACTCGGGGACTGGAAGATTGGGCTTGTGCACGGTTTTGGCCTCGGGGACTGGAGAGATCTTGCAGGCGGCGTTTTCGAGCCGGGGCTCGATCTTATCTGCTTCGGACACACACATCAGCGACTCTGGCAGGAAATGCCTGGACAAACTTCGATTTTGAATCCGGGCAGTTTTTCGCTGCCGCGGCATGATCAGGCGGGATATGCCGTTCTCAGACAGGATAAGGGGAAGCCCGCAGCCCCGCACTGGGAGCAGTTAAGCGACTGAGAGTGAACTTAAGACAGAATACATGAACAAAAAAGGATTGGTATGGCAAAAGAAGAATCGATTGAAGTGATGGGTGAAGTTCTGGAAGCACTGCCCAACGCCATGTTCAAGGTTGAACTGGAGAACGGGCATGAGATACTCGGGCATATATCAGGCAAAATGCGGAAACATTATATCCGGATTTTACCGGGCGACAAGGTCAAGGTCGAACTCTCGCCTTATGATTTAACACGGGGGAGAATCGTTTTCCGCTATAAATAATGCTTGATCGACAGTGATGAGGGCTTGCCTTCAACCATTTTTCCGGCATGTTATAAGTTCAAAAGCGATGATTCACTGGCAAAAAATACCGGCTTCTCTGTTTCCCGGTCCGGAGATGATTTCGGCTGTAATTCAGGATCGGCGGTCAAGACCAGGCGGTATCCAAAGGTGAGAAACAACGGTCCCGGGCTCCCCATGTCCTGCGGTTCAAGTTTCACATCAAAGGAAAAACCCTTCTGTTTATCCAGTTTCTGTGGTTTGAGAATAATCAGATCCTTGGCCAGAACGCTGCCTCTGCGGTCGCTGAGATAGGCTCCCAGCCAGACATCTTTGGCGTATCCAACCCATTCAGGGACGGTGTCCGGTCTGACCAGAGCGAAGCCTTGGACCCGCAGACTGTCCGTTTCCTGACTGCAGGCATAATGAAAGGTGAGGTATTTCATCTCCAAGGTCTGTTTTTGTTGCAGCTGCCAGGGGTTGCGCTTCAAATGCGCGACGGTCTGATAGGCGCATCCTGTGCAAAAAAATACGAAAAGCGCCGCCAAGAGACCCAGGCCAAACAAGTGTATTTTTGCCTGCGGGGGTGAATCCTTCATAACCGCCTCCATTTTCGGGAATTATCTTGATTCGATTGCCTGTTTCAACTCATGAAGCCCGGAGGCCCCTGGACCAGCATTTCCGCCAAAGTCATATCCACTTTGGGCAATGGATGCGGCGCTTCTTTGATGAATTTTCGTTCCAGCTCCGCCAGCTTGATATACGATGCGGTTCGATCCAAAACCGGAACCTGAGACAGCGCCGCGGTCTTGTGCTGACAGATGACGCATCCTGGAAACCGCCGTCTGGATCCGTCCGGCATGCTGACCTGATTGGGCACGCCGTGAAAACGACAGATCATCAGTCGAAAAGGGTAGAGTGCACACAAGCCGTCTTCATTGAGCGGGCACATGATTTTCGGAGTTTGCCCTTTCCGGAGTAATGCCTCGCATTGATGCCTGTAGTCTTGCGCTCTTTGACAATAGCGCTCTCTGGATTGTTGCGGCAATTGCCGCAGTCCATGCCAGAGATAGGCCCATTCGACATAGGTGTGGTGCTGGAAGTAGCTGACACAGCAATTATCAGGACAGCCTTGACAATTAAGACCGATTTGCCGGGCCACCCGGTCATATTGAGCTTCCATCTCCGCATAGAGCTTTTTAAGGCGCTCAAAAAGCCTGGCTTGCTTTGATCGTTGCTGTCTGTTGCCCATACAAATTCTTCACAATAACCTTGGAGGCATATTCAGGGGAATAGGGACCGGGCAGTATGAAGTCCACAGATTCAGGCAGCCGGCAATTTTGCGCATGCAGCAGAGGCTGCTCGGACACATCGGGCTTCGGGCAAAATCCTTGAACAAAGTCTTCTCGGATCTGCTGCTCCTCTTTCCCTTCAGCTGATCTTAGGAAAACAATTTTTCCGCGGCGCCGCAAGAAGCGCAGAACGTTCGGACTCAATGCAGCGCCGCTTCCGGCAGTGATGACCAGGCAGGCGACGTTGAGCTCCAGAAGCACCTGATCCTGGGCCTTGAGAAACGCAGACAGCCCCAGTTTTTTTTTGATTGCATTCAAAGTCCGGCCAAACCAGGCTTCCAGCAGGTGGTCCGTATCGATCCAGTCCCAATGAAGCCGGACGGCAAGCTGCTTGGCAAGGCTGTGTTTGTCTTCTCTGGACGGGCCGATGAGCGTTAAGCAGGACGAGCTCTTCTCTCGGGCATCTGCTCCGGCTCCCGGGCCGGATAAAGAGGGCTGGGGATCAAGCGGCATAGGTACCCATCCTTCCGGTGTTCGCGAACGAAACCAGAAAATAGCACAGAGTCGAACAAAGTCCAAGTTCGGACTTTGGAGATCTAGAAACCTCATGCTGCGAGGGACATCATGTCTTCATCAGTTCTTGAAATCATTGACACGTATGCCGCTCGAGGCGCCCGGGTCCGCCTGGATTTTTTCGCCGCTCACAAGGAGCGGGTCCTTACGGTTGCCAAAGTGCTGACGGCCTGTCTGCAAAATCAGGGAAAAATCTTCCTCTGCGGGAATGGAGGGAGCGCCGCGGATGCCCAGCATCTTGCGGCGGAATTTGTCTCCCGCTTCCAGATCGAACGCAGGCCTCTGCCTGCCATCGCCTTGACAACCGATACATCAGTCATTACAGCAATCGGCAACGACGACGGCTTCGAGCGGATTTTCAAAAAACAGCTCCAGGCTTTGGCCGGACCGGCCGATGCTCTGCTTGCTTTTTCCACATCCGGCAAGAGTTTGAATATTGCACAGGCCCTGGATCAGGCAGCGAAAATCGGGATGACGAGCATTGGCATTGTCGGCAAAGACGGAGGAATGATGCCGGATCGATGCGAGCATCTGCTGCGGGTGGACTGCGGCGAAACTCCCTTGATTCAGGAAGTCCATATTGCTCTTGGTCACCTTTTGTGTGCCTTGGTGGATCATTTTTTATTCGAAACAGGAGAACAGCATGCCCATTTTTGAATATACCTGCACAAACTGCGACACGCAATTCGAAGACCTGGTGCTTGGCCGGCAGGACGCTGCCGCCTGCCCGAACTGCGGCTCAAAAGAAACCACAAAACTCATGTCCAGATGCCGCTCCAAATTCGGCGGGACTGGTAACGATACCGGATTGAGCGCCTCCCAGCCCTCCAGCGGCTCCGGGTGTTCAGGATGCTCCGGGGGCAGCTGCACCACCTGCGGCTGAGGATGCAAAAACATGCAGAAAAAATTGACTATCGCCACCCGGGGAAGCCAGTTGGCCCTTTGGCAGGCGGAATTTATCGCTGCTCAGCTCAAAGAGCGATATTCGGAGATTGCAGTTGATCTGAAGATCGTGCAGACCATGGGCGACAGGATTCTTGATAAGCCTTTGGCCAGAGTCGGAGGAAAAGGCCTGTTTGTCAAGGAAATCGAAGAGGCGATTCTTTCCGGGCAGGCCGATCTGGCCGTGCACAGTCTCAAAGATGTGCCGGGAGAACTTGTACCTGAACTGACCCTCGGGGTTATTCCCAAGCGGGGTGACCCAACGGATACCCTTGTGAGTCTTGAATATTCGGATTTGCACTCCCTGCCCGCTGGCGGGGTGGTGGGTACCGGCAGTCTGCGTCGACAGGCTCAAATATTGAATTTGCGACCCGACTTGCAGATCAAAAATCTGCGGGGCAATTTGGACACCCGGATTCGAAAACTGGAGCGGGGCGAATATCAGGCCATTGTCCTGGCCTCGGCCGGACTGCAGCGGCTTGGAGTCGGAGTTGGACGCCATTTCCGGCTTGCCCCTCCGGATTTTCTGCCGGCCGTGGGGCAGGGCGCCTTGGGGGTCGAGTACAAACGCAGCAATCATCAGCTTTCGGAGCTGCTCAGAGTATTGGACCATGCCTCCAGCAGAATCGCCACGAGTGCCGAAAGGGCCTTTCTCCGGGAGCTCGAGGGCAGCTGTCAGGTCCCTTTGGGCGCATTTGCTGAAATCAAGGACGAATTGATTCATCTGACCGGATTTGTATCCGATCTGTTTGGGAAATCTTTTATCCGCAAATCCGGGACCGCCGCTTGTCACTCTCCTGAAACTCTGGGACGCGATGTCGCCCGGCAGGTTATCGCCTCCGGGGGACGGGAGATTCTTGACGAGGTCTGTTCTTCCGCCGGCTGACAAAGGACACGATATGTCTATGTCTCATGTCTTTGATAAACAAGAACGGCCGACCTTGATGGTTCAGGCCTTGAAACAAATCCAGACGGCCATCAAGGACGGGAGACTGAAGCCCGGGGACCGGCTCATTGAAACCGAGCTTGCCAATGAAATGGGCATCAGCCGGTTTCCTATCCGGGAGGCCCTCAGACAATTGGAAAAGGAAGGTCTGGTCCAGTCAATTCCCTTTAAAGGGACCACTGTCGCCCGGTTCAGCCGAAAAGATATCGAAGATCTCTACCACCTTCGCGGGGCTTTGGAAGGACTGGCCATCAAAACCTTGATCCCGAAAATGTCCGGAGCGGAGCTCAAAAAGCTGCAAACTATCGTCAAGGCTATGACAAAGGCCGGCGAGGAGCGGAAAAGCCGCAAGGTAATTGAAGAAGATCTGCGCTTTCACAAACGCCTGTGCGAACTCTCCGGGAATGAAAAACTGCTGTCCGTCTGGTTGACCCTGGAAAGTCAGTCCAGGATTTTTTTGAATTTTGAAAAATTTCAATATACTGATTTGTCAAATTTCACCAACTGGCATGTGGAAATCCTGAAAGCGATTCAAGAACATAGTGAAGAAAAGGCTGAGCGTATCTTGTTGGAACATCTGCGCGAAGGACTCGGCTTAATGTGTTCCGGATATATGCAAGAGCCCGAATGATTCCCGACTTTTTTCAATGAAACAATGACAGCCGGTCAAGAATTGTCTTTGACGATAAAACCAAAATTGGATCAGTAGAGAAGCATTGCTGGTCCAGCAACATGGAGCAATCATGGAAATTGAAGCCAGGAAAAAAAACGGGACAAATCTCGTGCAGGTAAAAGGCAGGATGGATGCTGTATCAGCCCCGTCCTTTGAGGAGCGGATCACCGGGATGCTGCAGGAAGGCGATAAAAATTTTGTGATTGATTTTTCAGAATTGGAATATATCAGCAGTGCCGGGCTCCGAAGCATTCTGGCCTCCGCCAAAAAGATCAAAGCCGGCCAGGGCGCTTTCCTTTTGGCCGACCTCAGAGATACTGTCAAGGAAGTTTTTGAGATATCCGGCTTTAAAGCCATCATCCCGATTTATGATTCTGTGGATGCGGCCTTAAGCGAGATCTAATTTTTAACCTGTCCGCCAACAGACAGGTTGTGCCTGCGGAGGCTCTTAATGGTTCGGATCAGGCTTTCGGCTGAGATGCAGAATCTCGAACATTTCGTGTCCGCAATCAGGGAGTATGCCGCCCGGCATACCTTCACGGAAAAACGCATCCGGGAAATCGAACTCGCTGCGGAAGAGGCTTTGGTCAACATCTTTCAGCATGCCTACCCTGCAGGACAAGGCGGTGAGGTCACACTGGAATGCAGCCTGAATGGGATGCAGCAGCTCGTCATCCGTTTTATGGATACGGGCATTCCTTTTGACGGATCGGCGTTTGAAGCACCTGACCTGACCTCAGAGGTGGATGAAAGGCCCGTCGGAGGACTGGGGCTTTTTTTTATGCATGCCATGATGGACGAAGTGTCCTTTCACCGGAAAGGGGATACCAATATCCTCACCCTGCTTGCCGGTCGAACGAAAAAGGACTGATCCGGGCTCAAAGTTTCAGCGTTCAGCGCTTTGCAGTTCCTGCTGTTGGCATTTGTTCCCCGCTTCGAACTCCTCGCTATCCTCAAGAGACTCCGGAAGGGAAACCCTGGTGAATAACTCTGCCGCCGGCGTGACTTTGGCCAGGGCATCCGCCGCCAGCAGAACGGCCCCCGCGGTCCAAGTCGGACGCTCCGCAGGCCAATAGCAATTGAGATCGATTTGATACCCGGTCCAATACGCCCCGGAGTGATCCCGGTTATGGTGCAGCCAGCTGAAGATATGGGCCGCTTTTGAATATTCCCCGGCACCCACCAGGGCCATGACCAATTCACAGGACTCGGCAACCGTCACCCAGGGTTCGTCAGCCACGCAGCAGCAGCCCAAATACGGCCGAACAAAAACATCCCATTTGCCGGACAGCCTGGCCTTGGCCGCAGAGCCGGGGCAGGCCCCTGCCAGAACCGGATAGAACCAATCCATGGAATAACGGGCTTTACTGGACCAGGTACGGTCGAAACGATCCGGTTTATCCCTGATGGCCTCTCCCAATCGTCTTCTGGCCTCAAACCATTCAGGCTTCTCCTCTTGAAGCTCCCGGGCGATGCACAGGGCACATTCCAGGCTCTTGTATATCGAACTGCATCCGGTGATCAGGGCATCAGGATAGACTGAGCCGTCATTAAGCAAAGACCAGGCGATCTCGCCGTTCGGGGACTGCAGCCTGAGAGCGAACTCGATGCCCGCCTCCACACAGGGCCACATGCGCTTCAGAAAAGCTCCATCCCTGTGAATAAGAAAATCATGCCAGATGCCGGTAGCTAGATAGGCTGCATGATGGCTTTCTTTCCTGCTGCTATCCAGTGGGACATCATCCGCATAAGCCGGCCAGAAGCTTCCATCCGGCAGCTGATTGGCCCTGGACCAGCCGTAGGCCCTGCGGGCTTCCCGGCGGCGCCCGGCAATGGACAGCCCCATGGCGGCCTCGATATGATCCCAGGGATCGAGAAGCCCGTGTTCAAACCAGGGGATCGCCCCGGAGGCAAGCTGCACCCGGGCAATATAATCAGCACTCAGAGAAAAATAGTTTTTTGGATACAAGCCTTTGGAAATATATAGATTTTTCATAGGTTGTTCAACTTATATGTCAGCCCTGCCGCTGGCAGGGCTCGTATGAAACTTCAGATTTTTCCCATCGCTATCGCTATCGGAATCGGTATCGAGAAATGATATGATGAGGATAAAGACTTCGATTCCGATAGCGATAGCGATAGCGATACCGACCGCGATTTCTTCCCAAAATTTCTTTTTCGATCAAACTGGACGTCTGCGGCCAGCGGCCGGCGCTGACATATAAATACTTAAAATAAAAAAATCCATCGGTCTCTTGTTCTGATTTTGAATCTAGTGCTGCCGGTTTGATCAATGAAGAAACTTACCATGCAAACAATAGGTCATAGGATAGAGAACCGGTCACAAAGTTCTCTTGAGCGACCTCGCTGGGAGGCTCTTTGGTGTTCTTAGGCTTGCTCGCCGGGGGAAACCGGACCGCGGTCTCAGCTTTGAGCCTGAAAAAACAGATGTATTTTCATAAAGCAAGGCAGGTCCTCCAAGGAACAGATTAAAGAGTCCGGAGGGGGCAAAGATCCCCCGTGAGCAAGCCTTAGAAAACCAAGAACCGGAAGCGTTCGAGCGAAAGAGAGCTTTGTGATCGGTTCGTGGCCTCAGCTGAAGTTTCATATGAGCTTTGCCTCCCGGCAAGGCCGATATCAGATTCTTTCCGAAAATATAAGACAAGGCTTTTGCCCAGAAAGGGATTGGCTAGTTTCTCCAAAAGACGAAGCAAGCCTGGTTTGCGAAACATGTCCCAGACAAGCAGGCGATGGTACAGCCGGATCGGGCCCCAGGTTTCACGGCGGGACCACCGGAGGCATTTGAGCCACCAGTAAGGAGCATGCAAAGCATGGGCATGATGCTTCCAGAGCCTGGCAAATCCCAGCCGTTCGATTTCCAAGCCCAAAGGGCCGCTCTTGAAAATTCGGAGATGTCCGCCGGGGTCCTGCCGGTATTCCCGGCTCAAGGCCCAACAGATCCGCTCCGGCCCATACCTGGGAACAGAAAGAGCCAAAATCCCGTCAGGCTTGAGGACCCGCCGTATCTCGCACAAAGCGCCGTGATAGTCGGGCAGATGTTCCAGGACCTCGGAACAGATCACACAGACAAAGGAGGCATCGGCAAAAGGCAGGGCCAGGCAGTTGCCGCTGAGCATCAGCCAGGAGTGTCCGCGATGATCGCCGTCCCCGGCAAAGACTTGAAAACCTTGCTGCGAATCCCGGGCCGAATCGAGATCGAGATCCAGGCCCCAGACCCGCACCGGATAGTCGCGGTACAGAGCGTGGGCATGCCTCCCCCGGCCGCAGCCGAGATCCAGGACATCGGCTCCCGGAAAAAGTTTGAGCTTTTTGAAATCAACTGTCTGCATGGCTGCGGCCAAGGGCCTCTGTATAGACCTGTACTGTTTTTTCGGCGCTTCGTTTCCAGGAAAAATGCTGTTCCATACGCCGGCGACCTTTGTTCCCCAGTTCCCGCCGCTGCAGCGGATCGCTGAACAAGCGGCGTATTTCCCGGGCAAGGGCTCCAGCGTCGGCCGGGGGCACAAGCAAACCTGCATCCCCGACCACTTCGGGCAGAGCGCCGCCAGTCGTGGAAACCAGGGGAAGACCGCAGGCCATGGCCTCGGCAGCCGGAAGACCGAAGCCTTCATACAAGGAAGGGACCACAGCCATCTGGGATTTGGCATATTCCTGACAAAGCTCCCGGGTGCTCAGGCCCGTGACAAAATTAACCCTGGACTGCAGACCCAAGGCTGGGATCAAGCGGGCAGTCGGGCCGTTTTTTTTGGGTTTTCCCAGGACCGTTACATTGATGTCCGGTACGAAGCTTTGCAGTTCATGCACGGCTTGAAGCAGATACTGCAATCCCTTCAAGTGGACGTCGGCGCTTGTGGTAGTCATGATCCGCCCGGGTATTTTCTGCACATCCGCCAGTGGAGCGAATTGTTCGAGATCCACTCCATTCCGGACAACCGCCACCCTGTCCGGATCGATGCTGAAATCCCGGAGAATATCCTTTTTGGAACTGTTGGAAACCGTAATGATGCGGGGCAGCCTGGGGGCCACCTTTTTCTGCATTCGCAAAAAGCTGTACCAGCGCCTGTGAAGCAGCCTGAGCCCCCAGTTGGCTTCCCCGGACAAGGCGGTCTGCAAATCCCTGGTAATGGGATGGTGAATCGTGGCGACCAGAGGCATTTTTCTTCGAAGCAAGGCCAGCAGACCAAAGGCAAGGCTCTGGTTGTCGTGGATCACATCATAGCTGTCTTGTTGACTAATCAGATAGTGCGCTGCCCGCCGGCCGAAGGCGTAGGGCTCCGGAAATCCTCCGGTCACATGGCTCGCCCATTCCCTGACGTCGATCCAGGAGTGAAGCCCCCGGTCTTTGATGGCCCGGGCCGGCTTGGTATAGGCATAGAAATTCAGACCCGGGAGGGGGATGAGGCGAACGCCGGGATCAAGATCAGGATAGGGTTCCCCGGAAATGACATCCACCGCATGGCCGAGTTCAGCCAGACTCTTGCTCAAGTACCTGACATACACTCCCTGCCCGCCGCAATAAGGATTGCTCCGGTAACTGAGCAGAGCGATTCGCAGCGGTTCCCCCGGATTTCGTTTCTGGAGAACAGGCCTGCTCAGGGACGAGGCCCTGCTGCTCAAGCTCCCGACCGGGTCTGTTCCCCGGTCTTCTTTTTGAAAAGTGAGTGGCATAAAATAGGTCCGGAAATCAACTTGACATTTCTGAGAACATTGGATAGCCAAGAATGAATGAACATTCATTCATTAATGAAAACCCGGGATTTTGTCAATGTCTGAAAGCAGCCGGCCGCTTCCAAAAAAACAATCAAAATACCACCTGATCCTGCAGGCCGCCATCACCATATTTGCAGAACAGGGCTATTACAAGTCCACAATCTCCCAGATCGCCCGGGAAGCCGGCGTGGCCGACGGTACTATTTATCTTTATTTCAAAAACAAAGACGATATCCTGGACCATTTTTTCAGCTATAAAACCCGGGAAGTCTTTGGCCGCTTTAAAAAAGAAGTGGACAAGGCCGACAATGCCTTGGAGAAACTGCAGAATCTCATCCGGCGCCATCTTATGGAATTTGAAAACGACCGGGACATGGCGGTGGTCTATCAGGTTGAAACCAGGATGAAAAGACGGCTCTCGGATGAAAAAATCAAAGACATGTCTGATATGTACTTTGATCTCGTGTCCTCCATTGTCAAGCAGGGACAGCAGGAGGGAGTCATCAGGCCGGATCTGCCCATTGCCCTGGTCAAGCAGATTATGATCGGAGCCATCGATGAAGTCATCAGCACCTGGTTGTATTCCAGCGGCAAATATCGATTGGCGTCCATGGCCGAGCCTTTGTTCGATATTCTTGTCAGGGGCATCGGGCGTGCCTGAAATGATTCTTGAAGCGGGCGTGGAGACTGTAGCTGAGAGATAGCCCCAACTGAATATGCAACCTACTGTTCGAAAAAGGAGAAAAGTATGGCCCAGCAAATTGCCGACCGAAGAGATGTTGATTTTGTCCTGCATGAACTCTTGGATGTGGATCAATTCAGCAAGAGTGAACGCTTTGCCGAATTCAGCAGAAAAACTGTTGACCTCATCGTGAATGAAGCCAAAAACCTGGCCGTCAAAGAGATCCTGCCGACCTTGAAGGTCGGCGACGAAGAGGGCGTCCGCCTGGAAAAGGACGGTTCGGTGATTATTCCGGAAGAGTTCAAACGGGTCTACAATCTGATGCGGGAAGGCGAATGGACCGCGGTGACCGAGGATCCGGAATGGGGCGGCCAAGGCATGCCCAGAACCGTAAGCATGGCGGTTTCGGATTATATCATCGGCGCCAATTACGGGATTCAGCTCTATGTCGGCCTGACCCACGGCGCGGGGAAACTTGTGGAGCAATTCGGCACGGAAGAGCAGAAAAAACTTTTCCTCAAGAAGCTGTACACCGGCGAGTGGACCGGAACCATGCTTCTGACCGAGCCGGAAGCCGGGTCTGATGTCGGGGCGCTGACCACAACAGCCGTAAAAAACCCCGACGGCACCTATTCCCTCTCCGGCACCAAGATCTTTATTTCCGGAGGGGAGCACTCCATGACCGAAAACATCGTCCATCCTGTTCTGGCCAGAATCGAGGGGGCACCTCCCGGGACCAGCGGCATTTCCCTGTTTCTGGTTCCCAAATACTGGGTCAATAAGGACGGCAGCCTGGGCGGCTTCAACGATATCGTCTGCACCGGCCTGGAAGAAAAAATGGGGATCCACGGCAGCTGCACCTGCACCATGGCCCTGGGCAGCAAGGGAAATTGCCGCGGGCTGCTTCTGGGGCAGGAGAACAAAGGGATGCGGGAGATGTTTCTGATGATGAATGAAGCCCGTCTCCTGGTGGGCATGCAGGGCCAGGCCTGCGCCAGCGCTTCCTATATCAATGCGGTTAATTACGCCCGGGAACGGGTGCAGGGCCGGCATCTCCTCAAGGCCACGGACAAAAGCGCTCCCGGGGTCCCGATCATTCAGCACCCCGATGTACGCCGGATGCTCTTGTCCATGAAAACCTATGTGGAGGGCATGCGCTCCTTGATTTATTATGTGGGTTATTGCGAGGACAAAAAAGCACTGGCTGAGAACCAGGAAGAAAAGGAGACCTATCAGGGCATCATCGATGTGCTCATCCCGATCTGCAAAGGCTATGTCACGGACCGTGCTTTTGATGTCTGCAATACCGGGGTTCAGGTCTACGGCGGCTATGGTTACACCAAGGAATACCCCCAGGAACAGCTCCTGCGGGATTGCCGCATCACCATGCTCTATGAAGGCACCAACGGGATTCAGGCCATGGATCTTCTGGGCCGCAAGCTCGGGATGAACAAAGGCAAAGCCATCATGGATCTCATGGGAGAAATGCAGAAAACCATTGCCGAGGCCAAACAATACACTACCCTGGCCGCGGAAGCGGAGGAAGTGGAAAAGGCCTTGAACAAGCTAGGTGAGGTGGCCATGGATCTCGGAGGGAAGGCCATGTCCGAACAGGCCCTGCAGGCCTTTGCCCATGCCTGTCCTTTCATGGAGGTCTGCGGCGATGTGGCCCTTGCCTGGATGCTGCTCTGGCGGGCCTCAGTTGCCGTTCAGAAACTGGAGAAAGCCAAAAAGAAGGATAAACCCTTTTACAACGGGCAAATCAAGGGACTGGAATTTTTTGTGCACACCGTTCTGCCGGTGACCCAGGGCAAAATGCGATCCATCCTGAAGACCAACGCAGCGGCCGTTGAAATTGAAGAAGATGGATTTGGAGGAAAATAAGGGTTTCTCCATCTCGGGCTTTAGACTTATTGGTTCATCGCTGTCGTGGAAAACAAGAAAATGTGTTGCTCCGATGCAGTTGAAGTCCTTGTTGGATATGGTTCACGGTTCCAGGTTCACGGTTCACGGTTTGAAGAGGAAAATATTCGGGAGATACATTCTGGGTCGTTTGAAAAACTGTTTTTTTTTTCTTAACCGTG